>JBJXEX010000241.1:0-19644 GCA_046156195.1 Planctomycetaceae bacterium
CATTGACCGCGCAGTCGAACGGCGAATTCATCGGTGACGTTGCCAAGCCGGCTGGCGGCCACATCGCGCTGTTCGGAGACGTTCAATTCGCAACGCCCAGCGGGACCGTCTTCACGCTGAGCACGCAGATTCGCCGCGAGTGACGCGGCAATCGAGCAACGCAAGTTCTGAGTTCATTTTTCGCCATCCAATTTCGGGGTCGGGATAAGCTGGCGAAAAATGTGCGGCGAAAAATGAAAGCAGTACGATTTCGACGATGATTATTTGCCGGGCCGGGCGGGACGCGTCGGCCGAGCGGGACGCGTCGGCCGAGCCGGGCGATTGGGGTTGGCCGGTTCTGTCACCGCGCCGAGATTGGCGTCCCAAGCTTTCAGAGGCCCCTTGGAAAGTCGCTCGAACGGCAGCAACGAAAGCTGACCGAGCAGATACGGCAGGTGAGACGTCCCTTTGACCGCGACAAACTGGCCGAGCTTCGTCATGCGGACTTCATTGGTTTGATAGGTCAGCAACTGTCGTGACGGAGGTCAGCCACAGAATCAGCAACGACCAAATCGCGCCGAATCGAGCACCAACGAAGCATGAATGATCAATGGCCAGGATCATGTTCGACTCCGATCAACAAGTTGGGGAGAAACCTCACGAAGACGAGGGAAGCCCAACTCAGAGACGCTGTGAAGATTTGGAGCCGCGACCGTCAGGGAGCGGTCGTCAGTCCCAAGAAATAACCGCTCCCTGACGGTCGCGGCTCGAAATCTTCACACGCTCGGAGCTGTCAACCGAGGCGATGTCGCTTGTCGAGGTACGCCGCGAGGTATGGCGCGTAGCCCTCTTTGGTGTTGGCGAGGTTGTAGCTGATCTTTCGTTCGTGGCAGTCGTCTTCGAGTCGCTGCGTGAAGGCTTTGATCCGTTCGAGGTATTTCTTGCGCAGGCTTTTGGGATTCACGACGACGCGACCGGAGCCTTCCATGTCTTGGAAGCGCGTGATCCGATCAAACGGGAAATTCAATTCGGCGTCGTCGAGCGTGTGAAAGGCGATCACTTCGTGGTTGTTGTGCCGGAAGTGTTGTAGGCCGCTGGCGACGTTGTCTTCGTTGTCGATCAGATCGCTGATGACGACCACCAACCCTCGCCGTTTGAGACGCTCGGCCGCTTCGTGCAGGACGGTGCCGCAGTCGGTCTCGCCGCCGGGTTCGACGCCATCGAGTACGTCGAGGATGCGGCGGAACTGAGTGGGGTGGGCTTTGGGCGGGATGTAGGTGCGGACTTTCGTGTCGAACAGCATCAGCCCGACCGAGTCGTTCTGGCGAATCAGCAAGTACGTCAGCGCGGCCGCCAGATAGCTGCCCCATTGCAGTTTGCTCAGCCCCTGATCGCTAGCCGTCCCCCCCTTGCCGAAGTCCATCGACTTCGAGCAGTCCAACAGGATTGTCGCGCGCAGGTTGGTCTCATCCTCATACAACTTGACGTAGTACTTATCGGTGCGTGCGACGACCTTCCAGTCGAGCATCCGCATCTCATCCCCCGGCGTGTAGGACCGGTGATCGAGATACTCGACCGAGAACCCGTGATACGGACTCCGATGCTTGCCGGTCAGAAAGCCTTCGACGACTTGCTTGGCAATCAGTTCGAGATTGCCAATGCGGGCGAGGCCAGCGGGATCTAAGTAGGACATGGCAGAGCCTCGGCAAACGACAAAACACAAAACCAGAATTTAGAACGCTAATCGTCACTAATCTGCGCTGATCGGGATTAGCGAAGATCAGCGCAGATTAGCGTTCCTAACTCGTCTTCTATTCCGGCTCGCGGATGACCTCGAACAGCTTTTCGACGATGTGGTCGGTCGTGATGCCGTCGCTTTCGGCGGCGAAGCTGGTGACGAGGCGGTGGCGGAGAACCGGCTTCGCGATGGCTCGGATGTCGTCGCCGGAGACGTGGACTCGGCCGTCGAGCAGCGCGTGCGACTTGGCGGCCAGCAGCAGGGCCATGCACGCGCGCGTGCCGGCTCCCCAGGTCAGATACTTCTTCACGAAGTCAGGAGCCTCGTCGCTCTTGGGCCGAGTCGCTCGAACCAACTGCACGGCGTAGGCCGAGACCGATTTGCCGACCAGCACCTTCAAGACGACTTGTTGCAACCGCACGATCTCGGTGCGACCGATGATCGGTTGCAGCTTGGGAAGTTCACCGGACGTTGTGGTCTCGGCGACTTTCAGCTCGTCTTCGTAGGAGGGGTAATCGACCAGGATGCGGAACATGAATCGGTCGAGCTGCGCTTCGGGCAGCGGGTAGGTTCCTTCTTGCTCGATCGGGTTCTGCGTGCCGAGCACCAAGAAGGGGCGTTCGAGCGGAAAGTCTTCGCCGGCGATCGTGACTTTGTATTCCTGCATCGCTTGCAGCAACGCGGCCTGAGTCTTGGGCGGCGTGCGGTTGATTTCGTCGCCGAGCAGAATGTTGCCGAAGATCGGCCCCTTCACGAACTTCATGCGGCGATGCCCGGTCCCCTCTTCGGTCTCCAGGATTTCGGTGCCAGTGATGTCCGACGGCATCAAGTCGGGCGTGAATTGGATGCGGCTGAACTTCAGCGACAGCAGATCGGCCACGGTCGAAACCATCAAGGTCTTGGCCAGTCCAGGCACCCCTTCCAGCAAGCAGTGCCCACGTGAGAACAACGCGATCAAAATCTGTTTGAGCACATCTCCTTGCCCGATGATGACCCGCTCCAATTCACGAGTCATCTTGTGATAGGCGGCGGTCAGTTCCTCGGCCGCGCGGAGGTCGGCATCGTCCATGCGTTCGTTGCTGGAAGTCTTCTGCATCATTGGTCCTCGTGAGGTGGGCTGTCAGGGCAGGGAGGGTGCCGTCAGGCAAGCTCGGCATTTGGCAGGTAACGCGGGGGAGTAGGCTAACCCCATTGCCGAATGAGTCAATTCACTGCAATTCGAGTTCTCGACGAGTCTGCCAGAACGACGGTGTTCGGCTCACGGCAATCGGCCGGGCATTGCCGCTACGAACCTCGCACCGCCGCCAAGTAACGGCTGAGCGTTCCGATGTTGCGAATGAACGTGCCGCTGTCGATGACTCGCCGAGTCGGATCGGATTTGCCGTGATAGCGGAGCTGGCCCTCCTCGACCCAAGCCCCGCGATCATCCAGTAACTCGATGAGCTTCTGGACCTGAGCTTCAAGCGCCGCCGATGACTTAGGCCGCGAGGGCTTCGTATCACGACGAGCGACGAGTTCCCTCTCCGTCAACTTCGTCACGCTGTCGTATTCACGGCGAAGTTGATCCAGCTTGCCATCGAGCTTGAAGCCATAGTGCGTCGGCAGATCGCTGTCGTCGTAGGTCAACTCGTAGGTCTTCGTGAAGTACAGCGGCTTGTTCGACTTCAATTCATAGAACCGAGCCATTTGTCCGTTCGGCAGCCGCGAGCGCTCAAGGTAGTCCAAAGCCTTCGGGATCGGTGCGAGGAATTTCTTGTCGCCAGTCTCCAGATAGAGCCGCAGCAGAATGCGGATCGCTCCTTGCGATTCGCCGCCGGTGATTGAGGCCGGCTCAAACTTGCGTGCCCAGCAAGGGTGCATGTTCCAGTCATATTGCTGAGCCCACGCCGGTTGAGGATCGGGCATCTGGGCGAGGATCAGGAACTCGCCCCCTTTGAGCGCCGCGTGGCGATACTTCGGCTCGCCATAGATCTTGCTGGCCATGAGCAGCGCGTCGATCGTGTCCGCCATCGCGTTGTCGTTGAGCGTATAAAAATACCAATACTTCCCGCCGGGATAGGTCCGCGACCACGACTCAGGGTAGCTCGCCGGCTTGACCGGATAGTCCGCCGGGTTCGGGAACGAGTCATAGCCTTGCCCCCAACCGCCATTCGGAAACTGTGCCTTCACGACGCTGTCGAGCGCGAACAAGCTCGCCTCATGCAACTTCGCGTCCTTGAACTTCAACGTCTGATCCAACCGCATCAGCAACCTCATCGCCGACTGTGTCTTGTCGTCATCGAACGTCGTGTGATTCTTCTGCTTGTCCCGTTCCTTCTCGACTCGATAGGCAAACTTCTTCCGCTCTTTCGGATCGAACTCAATCGACTCGCGCCAGCCACCAGTCCGAAGCTGCCCCTGAATCAAACACTCCGCCGCATCGCGAGCCGCCTTCAACAAATCGTCCTCGCCGAGCAACTCATACGCTTCAAGATACGCCATCCCGACCGACGGAGTCCCCGGCGGCTGCACCCACACTTTCTCCGTTTCGACTTTCCCTTCCCCTTCACGCTTCGCCAAGTCGTCCGAGTACCGATAGACGTACCCGCCATGCACCGCGATCTTGCCGTGATAGAACTCGACCGCTCGCTTCAATGCCGAGGCGGCTTGCTCCGGCAACGATTCCGCAGCGAGCGCCGAGCCTCTCAGTAGGAATGCAGTCAGCAACAATCCTGCAAGTCGATACTTCACGATGGCACCCCTTCAATTCGATCAGTTTTGCGGCGCGGATACTTCGGCAATCAACTCAACGATTCTGGCACCTAATGAACTGGCAACCTCAAAGGTCGCAGGAGGGACTTGTGTGGCTGCTCCCGCGACATCGGCTGGGCGAAATCGAACAGATCCGACTTCCGAAGTCACCGCCGCAATATGCTCAGGGGTAGCACGCGATTGAAGCAATTGCACCACGGACTCTTGCCATTCACGATCACCCGGTCGGCCTGCGGGCCAAGTTGCGTAATCAACGAGCGGAATCCCGGCAAAGTGGAATACGGCGAGAACAAAACTGGCGCAAGTAAGCCCGTGCCGCGTTGGACCAAGCAGGTATTTTCCGTGCGGGCGATCGAAGGAGTCGCTGGGATGACTGAACCCATACGGAATAGAAGATGATCCGTTCGCCTTCCAGATTTGTCGGCACCTCGCGGCCACTTGCTGAGCGCGACGTGATGGAATCGACAAGCTGATCCAATGAGACGTCAGCGAACTTGCCGGCTCATTCTTGAGTCGGCAATGCCACGCGAGATGAAGGAAACGAATGTCTGGAGACAATTCATTGCGATGAAGCAAACCGATGTGGTATTGCCCCGGTTCGGTCGGGCCGATGGCAACAGCCACATGTTTGACTTCGGAGAACGCATGCTGAGAAGCGGCGAAAACTCGATCCACGATTGGCTCACCGATCAATCAAGTCCCGTCAAAAGTCCCGGTTCCATTTCGCCACGTCGTTGAATCTCAAGTTCCGTTCGCGAATAGAAATCTGGTCGGGATGGCAGCAGCGATCTGGCGGGGAGTGTCGCCGTCAACAATCCCAGCAAAACATCCGTGCTGTAGTCACCGACCACCAGATGCTGTAGCCATTGGTCGCAATCGGAAAACTCATCGCGCCGAAACGTCTCATCCACACGAGCGAAAATCAGATCGAGCGCCGCGTCCACTCGACCTTGCTCCGCCAGCCGATTCGCCATCTCGACAAAGTTGCCCGCACGAGACGGAACAGTTCCCTGCCGAAATTCGGGAATCTCAGCCAATGAAGTGGTCATTGCTCATCTCCAAGAACCTAAATCAATCGCCGACAGAATGACGGTTGGCCATCCTATTCCGCCAACAAGAAGAAATGCCAGTTTGGTCTCGACACTCGACCGGACGATCACTCTTTGGTCTTCAGCGACGCGGGATCATTGCCGTTTGGCAACTTGATCTCCATTCGATTGCGATAAGTCCCAGGAGAATGGCCGACCGTGTCCCAGCCTCGTCCGACGGCTGTCGCGGCTAATGTGAGCCAGATATCCGCTGAATCGCTAGGGTCATCGCCTTCCAACTGGAACTCAATGGCGTTCTGTGGAAGTCCCCATCCGGCCGTGGGTGACGGTTCTGTGCTCGCTTGAGCGGCCCAATCGTCGAACGTGACAGAGCCGATCTCGCGGTCCTCGTCTTCCATAAAGAGGCTGATCGGCTCATGAGGTAGTAACGAGCCATTGGCCAATTCTCGGAACGGGCCTTTCTCGCCTGAGCTGGCTTCGACCACAAGGAACCGACTGGCCGTTCGATAAGCCAACCGGGCCGGCCGTCCGGTGGGATAGTCGGCAGGCAGCACTTCGATACGAACATTGGGGCAGGGCGAGAACCGGAGGAACAGCCGTCGATGCCCAGTAAGCGTCAAACGACAGAACGAATTGATGTGAGAATAAGTCGCCTCGTTCAAAGTGCTCGTGGCTGTGATCTCGGTGATGTGCGAGTCGGTCGATGAGACCGCCAGCGAGTGATGCCGGCGCGGTAACGGCTGATCGGCGGTTGGGTTCAAGATGCTCCAGCAGCGATCCGGCGAGATTTCTGCGAAGCCGAGAAACGTGTCGATTTCGAGCCGATACGGTTCCTTCCGAATCAAGACCTCACCGCTCTCGGCCCGCACGTTGACCGACGGATTCAACGGCACATCCGACGTTTTGTTTGTCGATCCGTTGCTGGCTGAAATCGTTTCAGCACGATCGCCAATCGGGCGTGTGGAAGGATCTGGCCCGCGCAATGCCCACGGCACGAAAGAACCTAACATCACTCCAGTCACGACTGCGGAAACGAACTCAGCACGCCGATTCGCAGCCGGTTTGTCCCGTCGCGCCAGCAGCGTAAAACCAGCACCGCCGATCAAAAGCCCATACCACCACAAACCCGGCGCGGACACAGGAAACACGATCCTGGCGGAGGTCGCAAAAGCGATCCACATCGCTGCCACGCTCAGCAGAGTCAGCTTCAAGGTCGAGTAACGGCGTCGAGCCAACGCCCAAACGCCCAACACCGCGATCGCCAGCAACACCAGCGGCCAAACTCGATTCATCCAAAACCGCGAGTGCCCCAATGGAAAACCGCCCGGAGTCAGCCACCACCAAGCTGCCGCGACAATTCCGTGAAAGGCCAAGACACACTCAACGGCCAACCGTTTCGGCCAAGACATATTGGCTCCGTTCAAATCATCCGCAAAGTCGCATCGACAACTGACCGTTCATTGAACTCGCACTTGGGGCCATGAAACACTTCCTAGTTTGGCGCGACACTGTGAGTCTGCGAGCGGTTCGGCATCCATCCCTGGAAGCGAGCTTCGTCCGGAAGCAAAGCAACGGCGTGTTGATACGCATCTTCCACTTCCGACTGAGGCGTTCTCAGCCATTCCAGGGCTTTCGCCAGATCAAACCAAGCCCATGCGGTTCTCGTGGCATTTTCGTTGAGTTGGATGACTCGCCGGAGAAGTTCCACGGCCTCGCGAGTCAACCGGCGTTTCGTATTCAGCACATGCGGTCCTTTGGCTTTGACCTGTTTGGCGAGGCCAACTTTTGTTTGCGCGAACTCGTGAACGGCTTTGGCATTGTTCTGAAGCGACGGAAATGCTGCTTGAAAGAGAGCGTGCGCCGTTTCCAAATCATGATTTCGCTTATGAAGAATCGCCCGCTCAAGTTGGTCATGAGCCTCAACCGGAGGGGGAGCCTCAGCCAGCAACTTGCGTGCGTACACGATTTCGTTTTGCTCGATACAAGCTCGCGCGAGAGCCACATAGGGCAGATGCCGGTCACGGATCGTCGGAGTCTGTTCAACCGCATTGAAGATCGAGCGGGCGTTGGCGAGGTCGCCATCAGCCGCCGTGTACTCGATCCACTGAGCGATCAACGCGCCCGAGTCGGGTGCGTTCTGATGCGCTGCCTGCAAACGACCGATCGCCGCCGTTCGATTTCCGGACGCCCACAAGCCGGCCGCCTCGCGCAACGCGTTCAGCACCACATACTCTGGATGAGCCGGCAGTGTCACTCGAAAGAACGTGCGCTCATCGTCGAACTCAAACATCGGATCGGGCGAGCCGTTTTCGCGCATTCTCCGACGAATCTTGGGAAGACCGGTGCTTCTCATTTCCGCCAATCGAAGTTCTTTCAAAAACTCGCCGATCCGTCGGTTGCGAAGTGGAGCGTGGGGCGGCCGAGCCGAGGGTTCGAGGTCTTTTCGCTGGAGTCCCGGAACCGGACCTGGATAACTGATGATCTCCAACCGATCGGGGTAAAGGTAAACCTTCACCGGCTCCGATTCGTTGTCGTAACTGCGGTGCAGAAAGGCATTGGCAACGGCTTCCTCCATCGCCTCGTAGGGAAACGACACATGCCGAGTGACTTCCGCCTGCCCCGTGACTTTCCGAATGACGTTCGTGGCCAATCCGTCGAGGGCAGTCAGCGTCGAGCGAATTTGCTCGGGAATCGGGCCGCGAATGGTCCGCTCCTCAATCAAATCGCCGCCAGCGTCGTCGGCGAATTGTGCAATTTCGACGCGTGCTCCGGGGAAAAACCGCTCGGGATCGCGAGTGAACAACAAGAGCGCGGCGTTCTTCGGAACCTCGTGACCGTTCGTTCGTGCAGTCAGCCGTAACGCCCGCAAGAGTTCAGCGGTCTCAAAATTCGTGTCGGCCAAATCGCTGTGGACATCACGAAGAAACTGCCGGAGAAGCTCACCGGAGATGTCCTCCATCGGAACATCATTTCGGCGGCGGTCATCGAAGGGAACTTTCGCCGTGAGTTGCAGCAGTTCCGTGAGCGTTTGACCTTGCGCTTCGACGGTCTGGCATCCCTCGCGCACGAAATAAGTTCGCCGGTGGTCGCTCTTGCGATGATTCGGAGCTTGATAAGGCCGAACATCGCCACCCGGTGCCCAAATCACCAAAAGCTGCCGTTCTTGAAACGTGACTGGAAAAAGGACGGGTTGATATTCCGGATCAATTTTTCCTTTGCAGTCGCCGCGGATTTGCTTCTGGATTTCATCAAGATTCTGGTCGGCCAACCCGTTTGGCGGGAGCAGCGGACGCCCCTCCGCTTCTTCGACACCCAGCACGATGTAACCGCCATACAGATTCTGGAAATCGTTGGCGAAGGCGCAGATTGTCTCCACAACGGCGGGGCGGATTCGTTCGTCCCAAGTCTTCTTGAACTCTACACGCACCGATTCAACAGTCCTGGCATGAATCAAGTCGTCGAGTGCAATCGGCAAAGGGAAGAGTTTGTTTTGGTCTTCAGGCACAGCGGAACCTCTGACATCACATTGCCCCCTCGCCTCACGCGAACCTCCACGTCAGTCGAAGATCGCGCGAACCGGCGTGCTGAAGCCGGAGAGAAACGGTTCGGCGGTCAGTGTCTGTTGGATATTGAAGAGTTGCGGCTCGGCATCGGCACGAAAGACTTCGACCGTGCGAAACCGCGGATTGACGACCCACACGAGGTCCACACCCAGGGCGAGATACTCTTCCACTTTTTCCGTGACCCCTTCGATCGTGTCGGACGGGGACAGAATCTCGACGGCCAGAATCGGCGGTCCGCCAATGAAGGACGTGCCGCTCGAATCATCGTTGGCCACGTCGTAATCGAAATAGGCGACGTCGATGCCCACTGTCGTCAGCGGATCATGCCGAATGATGCAGCCGACTTCTCCCGAATGAACTTCGCCGGTCTTCGGCGGCTGTCGGTCGAGCCAATCGTTGAGAAGTTGAGCAATTCGGGCTTCGACCTTCGTGTGTTTTTTGTTTCGTCGGGTCATCTCATCACCTCGGTATTCGCGCAGTTCGCCTCGGATCACTTCCCGATAGACTCCATCATCGGGCAGTGCGAGAAACTCTTCCAAGGTGATTCCGTTAGCAATCGCCGTACTCATGTGATTCGCCTCCGCAGGTTCGTTTGATCTTCGCATTAGCTCACGGTCAACTCAACCAGTGGAACGCGCGCCTCTTGGATTTGTCGAGCCTCTTCGTCATCGACATAGTCGCTGTGGCAACTGGCTTTCGTCTCTTCGGCTCCAACCGCCTTCTTGGTTTTGTTGGCGAGCTTATGAATTTCATCCGGGCTGAGCACGCCGCGCTTTTCGAGGACGGCGAGTTGCTCGGCGGAGAGGGCGGCGGTCTTCTTGGCTTTCTCCCAGGCGAACTCTTCGGACTTTCCGGAGGCGAATTCGACGATCTCTTTCGAGATGCGGACGCTGCACCAATCGTGGCCGCACATTGCGCAGAAGTCGGTGTCCACGTCGAGGTCTTCGTCGTGCAATGCGCGGGCGAACTCCGGATCGAACGAAAGCTCGAAATGCTTGTCCCAGTTGAGGGCGGCGCGGGCTTTGGTTAGTTCGTCGTCGCGGTCGCGAGTGCCGGGGATGCCCAGCGCGACGTCAGCGGCGTGAGCGGCGATTTTGTAGGCGATGCAGCCTTGCTTCACGTCGTCCTTCTTCGGCAGTCCGAGATGCTCCTTCGGCGTGACGTAGCACAACATGCTCGCGCCGTGATAGCCGGCGGCAGTCGCTCCGATGCAACTGGTGATGTGGTCGTAGCCGGGGAAGATGTCCGTCACCAACGGGCCGAGCACATAAAACGGCGCGCCGTGGCAAAGCGTTCTCTGCAACTTCATGTTGAACTCGATCTGATCGAACGGCACATGGCCCGGCCCTTCGATCATGACTTGCACGCCTTTTCGCCACGCTCGTTCGGTCAGTTCGCCCAACGTGCAGAGTTCGGCCAGTTGAGCTTGATCGCTCGCGTCGGCCAGCCCGCCGGGACGCAAGCCGTCGCCGATTGAGAAGCTGACGTCGTACTCGCGCATGATGTCGCAGATTTGTTCCCACAGATCGTACATCGGGTTCTGCTTCTTATTGAGGATCATCCACTTCGCCAGCAGCGAGCCGCCGCGGCTGACGATGCCGATCAGCCGGTCCTTCACGAATTGCAGGTGCTCCATCAGCACGCCCGCGTGAATCGTGAAATAATCGACTCCCTGCTTGGCCTGATGCTTCAGCATCTGCAAGATCGACGCCTCGTCGAGGTCTTCCAGTCGCCGGGCGATGATCATCGAATAAATCGGCACGGTCCCGATCGGCACGGTGCTGTTTTGAATGATCGCCTGGCGGCACTCGTCGATGTTGCCGCCGGTCGAGAGGTCCATGACGGTGTCGGCTCCCCACTTCTCGGCCCATTGCAGCTTCACGACTTCTTCGTCGGTTCCGGATGAGACCGGCGAGGCTCCCATGTTGGCGTTAATCTTCGTCTTGCCCGCTCGGCCGATGCACATCGGGTCGAGCTTGTAGCCTAAGTGGACTCGGTTGGCCGGGATGATCATGCGACCGGCGGCGACTTCGTCACGAACTTGCTCAGCGGTGAGATGTGGCTCGCGTTCGGCGACGCGCTTCATCTCTGGCGTGACGATCCCCAGCCTCGCCGATTCCAACTGCGTGACCGCCTGGAATCCGGCCGGAGCAGCCCAGGCCGCGGCCTGTTCGTAGTCTTTTTCAAAGCCGGCCCGCAGCGTCCAATCGAGCGGCATGAAATCCCAAGCGGTCTTCTCGGACGGAGCAGGCATCCCCGGCGTGTCGGGCGACGCGAACGTCCAGCGGCCGGCACGTCCCTTGGCGATCTTCGGCAGCAGCGAAAAACTGCCGGGCGAAGTCCCCTGAGCCAGCGTCGAAGGATTCTTTCCCAGCGGCGGCAGAGAGTAGGTTCGATCGGCAACATCGTGATTTGAAGTGGGCATGACAATCCTTCCGTGAGCGGGAGTAAGAATCCCGGTTGATGAGCTGTGGCTGGTATCGTAGTCGCGTGCGAATTCGCGCGGAAGCAACGGACGCGAACGCAATCCGAAACGGAGCAGATGCCGCAGCGATGGCCTTCACGAGGGAAACTGAAACCTTGATCGTCGAAATCCCGCGGGGCCTGGATTACTCTCCGCGCGATTTCGATTGGGCCACAGCAGGTGCTGTTTGCCGTCGCCTGGGAGCGGTCATCATCTGCCGCGAAATAGTCTCGTGAGGACTCAAACATGAAGATTTCTCCTTACGCCTTGAATCGGGTCGCCGAAGAAGTGGCCGCTGATGACTCCCCGTTGGCGCAACTAATCACGGCAAACGGACAGATACGACTTGAGGAGGTCCGAGCGTTTTCCGATGAGCAGTTGCTGGACAAGCTGCGCGAAGTGGGAACGCCCATTGATCGCGTTGAATTCGAGCGAATTACCGAAGGGGAAATCTCCGCGATCGCAGTCGCTGATAAACTCATTGAGCGTTTCCAGCCGGATTTCAGCGGTAACAAGTCACTCAATGAAAATTGGCCTTGGATGGCCTGCGCCTGCCTTTGGGAGCGGTGGATGTCACGTCCCAGTTGTGAAATGCTGGATGACGAAGTGCAAGCGGGTTACGACGAATCGGAAAACGGCAACTCTGTGGTGGCCTGTATTCACTGGGGCAATGTTTGGAACCATTGGCTCCGCATCGCGGACGAGCGGCATTGTCAAACATTGCAGCAACTGGACGAACTCGTCTCCGGGACGCATTACGTTTCCGATTGGCTCGATGACTTCGTGGTGGAGTTGTACAACGCCGGAGAAGACACACCAGTATTTCAACGGCGTCAGTTAGAACTGTGCCGGACAGTCCTGCAGCGGTTCCCCAGCGACGACCAAGTCTTGACGGAGATCTTTCGCGGAGGCTTGGCCGAAGCTCATTCGCTGTTGGGCGAACGGGACATCTCCGACCGCTTGTTCGAGGAATGGCTGGCCAATGATCCGCAGTGGGGATGGGGATGGATTGGTTGGTCAGACTGCTATTGCCACGACCTCGCGGATTTGTCGCCGCTTGACGCCGACAAAGCCGAAACCCTGCTCAAGCGTGGGCTGGAGATCGAAGGCTTGCGAGATCGGAACGATGTTCTCGAACGGCTCGGCGATTTGTACACCGATTTGGACCGTGACGAGGAAGCCGATGCCGTTTATTCGCAGATGACAGAGGACGAGGACGACGAGGACGACGGCGACGAGGACGACGGCGACGAGGACGACGAGGACGACGGCGACGAGGATTCATTCGATCCTCCGCTGTGGATTCGGGACACCAGGATGCTTCCCGACGATGACTTTGAAGACTTCGTTGACAAACCGTTTCTGGACGATGATCGGCCACGACTCACGGCGCATCACAAAGTCGGGCGGAATGAACCGTGTCCCTGCGGCAGCGGGAAGAAATTCAAAAAGTGCTGTGGACAACAATGATCGCTTGAGGATGCCTCAATCCAGTCATGCGAGCGACCAGCGTCCTTGCGACTCTTCGATGGTGGTCGCAAATGCTTGTGGGAACGTGATGAGCGAGTGGGAAAACGGTCTTTTGCCGATTTGACCCCGTCGCTACATTCCGCCCCCTTTGAACAGCCAGGACGTGGGAATTGCCCGCGCGGCTATTGTTTTCGGCGGAAAGGAGTCTGCCATGCCGTATGAGACATTGAGGTTTATTCATGCGGCGCGAGTGTCGGTCGCGCATCCATTGAGCGACACGGGAATGATCGCCGCGGAGTTGCGAGATCTGACCCGTCGCGCGACGACTCAAGCGCTCCGAAACCTCGTGGCGGCGAGCATCGAGCAAGACATTGATTTCTTGCTACTGACCGGAGACACGCTGCATCAATCGGACTTCAGCATCCAAGCCCGCGTCGAGTTGCGGCGCGGGTTTGAGCAACTCGACGACGCGGGTATTCAAGTCTTTCTGGTTCCCGGTGCGAACGATCCGGGGACGTTATGGAATGAGTTCCCCGATCTGCCCAGCAACGTCACCGTCTTTCGACCCGAGTCCGACGATCCCGTCGCCGTGTTGCGAGATGGCTCGGTCATCGCCTCGATCCGCGCGCTGAGTTGGCGGCAATCGTGGTTTGCCTGGGACGATGAAGAGCCTCACGCCGATCGGACTCAGCGCCGGCCCAAGGAAGCGGATGAAGTCGAGAGCTTGTTTGAACCACCTCAGCCACGAAGCCGCACGCGGATTGAAGCGAGTGGCGATCCCGAACTCGATGATCCCGATCTCGACGGCAACGAGTTGTTGACCGACGACGAACCAACCGGCTCGGCGACTCCGGCACGACGCGAGATTCGGCGCGTGAATTCTCCCGCCGATTTGCGGCCGAATCATTTCGCGATTGCCATCGTGCGGGACGATGTCGATCAACCGGGCCTCGATCCCCAAGCCGATTACCTCGCCGTGGTCGGCGGTCGCGAGCGGATGACCTCGAAAGGTTCCGACTGGTTGATGCACTTTCCCGGCAGCACGCAAGGGTTGTCTCCCAACGAGCCGGGGTTGCATGGTTGCTCGCTGGTGGACCTCGATAGCGATGGCGTGATCCGCTGCCGATTCCTGCCGACCGCGCCGGTTCGCTGGGAGACTATTGAATTACCGATCGACGCGGACACGACCTTCCAACAGTTGGTCAACCGTGCTCAAGCCGCGTGTCGCGAGTTGTGCGGTGTCACGCCCACACCCGCGGAGCCACGACGATCGAACGCGCTCGACGAGGTCAGCGATGAGTTTGGTGATGATGAGTCCGGTGATGAACTGGTCGGTGAGACTTCCACGGATGAAGTGACTCATGACCTGGCGGCGATCTCGGAGACTCTGCACGCACAAGCCTGCTTCCTGCGTTGGACGATCCGAGGTCACGGCCCGTTGTTTGAGGCTCTGTCTGGCGAACCGATGCAGACAGAGCTGATCGAATGGCTCGACACCGATGTTCATTGGCCGTTGGAGGTGCCTCGACTGCATCAGTTCCGCCTGATCGCCGCGGAGCCGGTCGTCACGCGCGAGGAGTCGGACGACGACAACGAGCAACTCGATGTCCCGACCGAATACTTTTGGCGAGTCGATCAAGCACACGCGGTCGGCGCATCGGCTTGGAGCGATCTCGGTGGAAACTCCGAAGTCGAACGAGAACTCTTTGCTCGCCTGGAAGCCGCCAGTCTCAACTGCGATGCGTCGGTCGTGTTCAGTTTGGCACGACGGCGCGGATGGAAATGGTTTCGAGGTGTGAACAGCTAACGCGGCGGAGCCGCAACCAATGTGGCACGACGCTCCGCGTCGTGAGTTTCGACGCGGAGCGTCGAACCACACTGCACGAGTCGCACAAGGATGAGCACTCGATGAAGATCACTAGTCTGGAAGTCGAACAATTTGGTCCCTGGAGTGAGCTGTCGTTGCCGATCGGGAACGAAGGGCTGACGGTCATCTCCGGGGCGAACGAATCGGGCAAGTCGGCGTTGCGGCGCTTCATTCGGGGAGTGCTGTTTGGCTTTGCCGCCGATGTCGCGCACGGCTCTGAGTCGTGGTCGCGGCGACGGCCGAGCGTCGGCGGATTGCGCGTGCGGCATCGGGGGCGCTTGCTGGAAATTCGTCGAGCCGCACATGACGGCGGACAAGGCTCGGTCACCTGCCGTTGGCTCGCCCCCGTGAACGCGCCCGCCAATCTTGGCGGCAATTTGGTCGAGCACTGGGATGAGGAAGCCGGACGCTTCGTCGAATCGCGGAACGCTGACGATTCGGAGAACGCTGACGAAGACTCCCCGACGACGTTGCCGCTGACCGATGCGCTGAGCGACGTTCTCGGTGACTTATCGGAGAAGCTGTTCGATCAAGTCTTCTCGCTGGGACTGCGTGAACTTCACGAGCTGTCGAACCTCACGGATGACGAAGTCGCGCGGGCGATTCATGGCGAAACACTCGGCCCGTTTGGTCAAACGCTGCTCGGTGCGCGGGACGAGATGTCGGTCGAAGCGGCGAAATTGTGGGACACCGCGCGGCGAAACGCGCTGCCGCAATTGCTCGCCCGATACGAACAACTCAGCGACCAAATCAAATCCGAAGAGCAACGACTGCATCGCTACGGCGAACTGGTCCGGCTGCGTCGGCATCACGAGCGACGACTGGCCGAGCTGCAATCGCGCCGCTCGCAAGTTCAGGAATCGCTGCGCGGCTACACGCACATCGAGCGTGTCTGGACCCCGTGGCAGCGGCTCCGAAACTTGCAGGCCGAGCTGCTCCGACTCCCACGCATCGACGACTTCCCGGACGGCGGCATCGCGCGATTCGATCTCATCGAGCAGGAACTGCACACCGCACAGAGATGCCGTGAGTCGTTGATGGGCGAGGCCAAACAATTCCATCGCGAGGCGAAGCAAGTCGCCGTCCCGCGCGAGCTGCGACGCTGCTCAACCGCGATGCGCGGATTGCTCGACCAGCGCGAGCACACCGGCCGAGTGGAAGAGCGAGCACGCGCCGCACACGCGACCGCCAAATCGCACAAAGAAAAACTGGAGGCCGCGATCCGATCGCTTGGTGCCGACTGGACGCTCGCGAAACTCGAAGCCTTGGACACCTCGGTCGCGGCGCATTACCGCTTGGTCGAGAAGGCTCGGCAGTTTCGCCGAGCGGTTTCCAAGCGCAACAAATGGAAGCAGCGACTGATTCACTTGTCGCAGCTTTGCCAACAGCAATCGGACGAACTGGACGCCGCCAACAGATCGCTCGGCGGAGTGAAATTTGAAGAGGCCCTGCGAAAAGCGCGACAGCGACGTGCCGCATCATCGGCGCTCCCGATCGCGCGTCCCTCCGCGACCATCAGCACGGCCGATCCTGAGATCGAGCATCTGCACTCGCGAATCATCGAACTCGAACAACGTCGCGTCAGTGTCTCGCGACAGATCGAACGCTTGGAGCCGCGACTTATCCTGCCGAAGCGAGTATTGGGAGTCCTCGGCTTCTTTGCCGTCGGCGGGATCGTGCTCGCGCTGTTGGGACTGGCGACCGGCTTCTCGACGAACGCTCTGGCCGGCGCGGCCTACGCGATCTTGGGCACCGTCTGCGGCGGCTTGGCCTTGTCACTCAAACTGCACTTCGAGCAACAGGTCCGCGACAGCCTCGACGCGATGAACGACGAACTCCGAGAGAACGAAGCCCGCCTGCGCGAAGCCCGCGAGTCGTGGCAGACGCTGACCGGCGCGGAATCGCAAATTTCAAATCTCAGATCTCAGTTATCAAATCCTCAATCGAAAATCGAAAATCAAAAATCACAAATCGACTCAGGGTCAGGCGAGCAGTCCGTTGGCCTCAACTCCAACGGACTGCTTTCTATTTCAACTCCCGACGACGAGCTGACGGTCGAGGAACTCGAACGCTTGATCGAGCTGCAACGGGAACTCGCTCGCAACCAACAGAAGCGTGCTCCGCGGCGCGAGCGACTCGCGGCAGCGGCGAATGAATTGGCGACCGCTCGGCAAGCCTGGTGCGAGACACTCACGCAACTCGGTCTGCCGGAGAGCGTCCGCGTGTCCGAGACGTTCGACTTGTGGCAGCGGTTGGCGGCGACGAACGAGCTGGTCAAAACATTTCATGCGGCCGAGGCAGACTTCAAACGGCATCTCGAAAACGTGCAGACAACTCGCAGCCGCATCGTCGAGATTCTGCATCGCTTGAATCGCCGCGATCTCGAACAGCGAACCACCGCCGAGGTCTTCCAGATTTGGGATCAAGAACTCCGTCAACTGACGGTGACGTTGCAAGAACGCCTCCGCTTGCGGCGCGAGGAACGCCGTCGCCGCGCCGAAGCGGCCGAGTACACCGAGAAGATCGAAGACCTGCGATTGCAGCGCTCCGCGTTGTTGCGGCAAGGCTGTGCCACCGATCGCGACGACTATGCGCGCCGAGCGATCATCGTCGAACGGCATCAAGAATTGCTCGACCAGATTGACGCGACGAATGAGGAACTCATCGCCGCCGGACACAATCACCCTGAACTGGCGATCGTCGAGGATGACCTCGTGCGATTTGATGCCAGTCAGCACGCGACACTCCTGACCAGTCTCCGCAGCGAGGCTCAGGAGACGGACGGCGAGATCGAAGAGCTTCACGAAGAACTGGGCCGAGCACGGCACGAGATCGAACAACTCGAAGCGGATGATGAGCCGGCCGATTGGCTGCTGGACCGCGAGATCGTCCGATCGCAAATCACGGCGCTGGCCGAAGAATGGCTGGCTCACGAATGGACGGGCCAGACGATCGACGGCATTCGCACTCGTTACGAACGGATCTGTCAGCCCGGCATCTTGGCCGCCGCGTCTCGCTATTTCACTCGTCTGACTTCGGGGAAATATCGGACGCTGTGGACTCCGCTGCGGCATCGCTCGCTGCGCGTCGATGATGCGAACGGCACGACATGGCGCTTGGACCAACTCAGCGGCGGGACGCGCGAACTGTTGCTGTTGGCGATCCGACTGGCACTGATCGACGACTTCAGCCGCCGCGGAGTTGATCTGCCGCTGTTGTTAGACGATGTGCTGCTAACGCTCGATCCCGCGCGGGCCGCCGTCGCCGCCGGTGAACTGATCGACTTCGCTCAGCGCGGTCATCAAGTGCTGTTCTTCACCGGGCACCCGCACTTGGCCAACTTGTTCACCAACGCGGGCTGCGCGAATCTGCGGTTGAGCCAGTTTTCCGGTGCCTCGGAACGGCTGGCGGGGTAGAGCGAGTGTGGCACGACGCTCCGCGTCGTGACTTGCGACGCGGAGCGTCGCACCACACTACGTCGTGTAGTCGGAATTCAGCCGCACATATTCGGCGGTCAGGTCGGCGGTCCAGTAGCGGACGCGAGCGTCGCCGTGTTTCAGAGTCAGCTCGATGTGCGTGTCGCGATGGTCGCGGATGAGAGCGCTGGCTTGCTTGGGATCGAACGGAAGCGGAGCACCGTCGCGATACACGTCGAGACCGTTGATCGACAGCGACATGTCTTCTTCGACAAGCGGCACTCCACAGTATCCAGCGGCGGAGATGATGCGTCCCCAGTTCGGGTCGGCTCCGTGGATCGCGGTTTTGACCAGCGGGGCGTCGGCGATCGCTTTCGCAATCCGAAACGCTTCCTCGCGTGAGCGCGAGCCAATCACGTCGATCGTGATGAAGTGCGTCGCCCCTTCGGCATCGCGGATGATCGCGGTGGCCAGTTCGGAGCAGACTTCATCGAGCAGCAATTGAAATCGTCTCCGGCTCTCAGCGTCGAGCGGCCCGGTGCTGGCGGCTCCGTTCGCCAGCAAGATGACCGAGTCGCTGGTGCTGGTGTGCCCTTCGACGCTGATGCAGTTGAAGCTCTGATTGACGGCGGATCGGAGCGCGGCATCCGCATCAGCGGGAGTCAATTCAGCGTCCGTCATGATCGCGCACAGCATGGTGGCCATGTTGGGAGCGATCATCGCCGCCCCTTTGCAAGCGCCGCTGATGCGAACCGTGGCGGTGCCGTGCGAGCCGCTCAGTTCGGCCGATCGCGTCACCTGCTTCGAGAAGGTGTCGGTCGTCATGATCGACTTCGCAGCGAGCGCGAACGCGGCGGGAGTTGTCGCCAGCGCGGCGACGGCTTGTGGAATGCCGGCTTCGAGCTTGTCCATTGGCAAGAAGCGACCGATCACGCCGGTCGAACAGACCAGCACATCATCCGCGGCGCAGCTCAACGATTTCGCGACAGACTCGGTCATGCGTCGCGCATCGGCAATGCCTCGTTCGCCCGTGCAGGCGTTGGCGTTGCCGGCGTTGATGACGATCGCTCGACCGGTTGTGCGAGGGACTCGCTCACGGCTGACTTTGACCGGCGCTCCGCAGACGAGATTGGTGGTGAAGACTCCGACCGTCGTGGCCGGACGATTCGAAACGAACAGCGCCAAGTCGAGCCGTCCGGTATCGCCACGCACTCCGCAGGCAACGCCAGCCGTTTGAAATCCAAGGGGAAGAGAGAGTTCAGACATCGGGTGCGCTCCTGAGTTGTTCGATGTTCAGGGGTCTGGCACTTCGGAATTTCGGAATTGGCCTCGGCCAATTCCGAAATT
>JBJXEX010000150.1:0-6692 GCA_046156195.1 Planctomycetaceae bacterium
GGCATCGGTCGCTTCATGACCAAACCGGTCATCGCGTCCGAGTTGCTCAACGAGGTGCTGCATCAATTCGGGAGATTCACGAACGCCGCGCCGGCGCAACCGCCAACTGCGACGCCGCACTTGCAAGTTCATCCACGTCGCGTGCTGCTGGTCGAGGACAACGAAATCAATCGCCGCGTTGCCGTGGGCCTGCTCCGTTCACGCGGGCATCAAGTGGTCCTGGCGGAAAATGGACAAGAGGCGGTCGAGACGCTGGCCGATCAGGAGTTCGATGTCGTCCTCATGGACATGCAAATGCCCGTCATGGACGGCTATGAAGCCACCGCTGCGATCCGCCATCGCGAACATCAAACCGGCGGTCACATTCCCATCGTGGCCATGACGGCCGAAGCACTCAAAGGCGACCGCGAACGCTGTCTCACGGTCGGCATGGATGACTACGTCTCGAAACCCATCAACCCCGTCGAGATGTATCGCGCGATCGAGCGTTTCCCCGCGCTCTGTCTGCCAGCCGACATCGGAATTCGGGAGGGCGAGTTTCCGGTTGAGGCACTCGCGGCGGAACAACACGACTCGGCGGGAGCCTCGCCCTCCCAGAATGTGACTCTTCAGGCTGCTGGCGGCGAACTGCCAGCGGTCGATTGGAACGTGGCGAGACACCGTCTCGGCAGCGGTTCTGAAGTGCTGTCCGAGTTCTCAGAGCTGGTGAAGGCGCAAGCTCCGGCGCTACTGGCCGACCTGCGTCGTGCGATCGAGACCCGCGACGTCAAGTTGCTGCGACGCTCAGCGCATACGCTGAAAGGCTCCGCCAGCTACTTCGGAGCGGAGCCGCTCGTCCAAGCGGCGCTGGCCCTCGAAGTCCTCGGCCGTACGGAGTCATTCGAGAACTCCGCCGAACTGCTCGCCACTCTCGAACACGAAGTCATCCAGGTCTTGGCAGCGTTGGAGATTGGGCCGCCTGCTTCTTGATTCTGAGGAATAGCAGCAACATCTGGAGAACCAACCTGATGAGCACACTCAATCGTCGCGAAATGATTCAGATGAGTGCCGCTTGTGGCATGGGAGCGGTGATCGGTGACGCCGAGTTTTCTGAACATGCACTCGGGGTAGATGCTTCACCGGCGCAAGGGACCAGCGGTGCCTCGCCGATCCAGACGCGGATGTTTTGGACCTGGGACCACAGCACCGAGTGGGCTTTGAATCGGCCGGGGGCGCACACGCACGGATCGTGCAACGAGTATGGGCGGAGCACGGACTCCTTCGTGCAGGACTACACGGCTCTGCTGCGCTGGTGCGGGCAGCACCAGATCGACGCGGTTGTCGTTTGGGGACTGTTGCGTGACGGGCACGGTGGCGTGGAGTCAGCCAAGCGTCTTTGTGACGTCGCGGCGAAAGAGAACGTGCGGTTGTTGTGTGGCGTGGGACTGAATGCGTATGGCGGGGTGTATTACGAAGGAAACTCGCCGCACAACTTGGAGCGGCACCTGGAAGCGCACCCCGAGTTGCTCGCGGTCGACGCCGAAGGCAATCCGCTGAGCTTCACGATCGACCTCAACGGCAAGAAGACTCCCATCACCACCAAAGGACAGCCCGGTCCGCGCGGGTTCTATCAAGCCTGCCCTTCGCGGCGAGAGAATCAGGACTTCATGGCAGAGTCGTTGGGATGGCTCTTCAAGAATCTGCCTCTGGGAGGCGTGCAGATGGAAACGGGCGATACAGGCATCTGCCAGTGCAAGCTCTGCCGCGATCGACGCCAGCACTCGACATCCGACTTCTCGTGGCTCTCGTGGGAAGACATGGGGCTGATGTACCCGCTGGCCACGAACGCGGTGCGCTCCGTAGCGAAAGATGCCTGGGTCGTGTGCGAAACGTATTCGCATCCGCAGCCGCATCACGGGCCGGACAAGCCGCCGAAATTTGGCGACACCATGCCGGCGTGGGCCGCTGCCGAGTTGGCCAAGTTCCCTCGTGGCGTCTTCGTTCAATGGGTGGCCGACTACTTCATGAAGAACGGCGAGATCACTCCCGCATGGACGGCCGAAGGGCGAGTCACAAAAGGCGATCACCGCCATGTGATGCGGTCGCATCTTTCGACCTCCTGGTTTGGCAATCGCGGTGAGTTGGCTGTCGATTGGCTCGCGAATTTGGTGCAGCGCAGCATCGCCTCCGGCTTTGAGGGCATTTCGCTTTTCGGTGAAGTGTCACCGTTTCACGCCGGAGCGGAATTGAACTACCTCGCACTGGCCGACTACGGTGGAGCGGACAACCCCAAAGCCGATCTCGACTCCTTCCAACAGCGAATCGCCGCGCCATTATTGGTTGGCGCGGACAATGCTCGCGACTTCCTCCGCTTCGCTCGCCTGTTGAGCGACCGAAGCAAGATTCCCGCGGCGCTCAAAGACATCTATGGCCGCCTCGCGTCGCTCCCTCCAGACGCCGCACGACGTTGGTGTTGGCTGGCCAACCAACTGGCTTCGTTTGTTCCATTAGAGCCGTAGCGGCATTTTGAAAAACGGCTCTTCGCCATTCCTGTTGAGAGATGGTCAAATTGAGCCGCAAGGCGCTAGCCGCGGGTTCTTCTCCTCGACCCGCGGCTAGTACCTTGCGGCTCACGAATTCGTTTTCAACACGCATGGCGGTGAGCCCAATTGTCAAAAGACTTTGTTTGGCCTACTTAGGAACCATCATCGGGCGGATCCGTCAATGAAACGTTTCGAGTGAGAGAGGAATTTCGTGATGCCATCCAGAACACGCTGCAACCGTGGTTTCGTGAGAGGTCACTTCGTCCGCTTGTTCGTGATCGGGTGCGTGCTGACCGGCAACAACAACATGTTCTTCACGCCGGACAACATTCATCTCTCGCAGGACGGCGGCTATGGCTTGTATGCCGAGAAACTGAAGTCGCTGGTCGAGAAGCTGCTCGGCAGCCAGTAACGCAGCGGTGCCTCTCTTGCGCCAATACCACAACGACATTGATCGAGCCAATCATGAAACTGATCGTCACTCTGCTGGCCGCATTGCTTCTCGCGCTGCTGGGGCGAATGAACGCCGCTGAACCTCTCGCGAGTCCGCCCGCGTTGTGGAAGGAGTACGACCCCGATCATGGCGACTTCAAAGAGGAGATCGTCAAGCAGGAAACTCAGAACGGCATCTTCCATCGCGACTCCTACATCAGCGCGTATGTGCTCGGTGAAGAGGTGCGAGTTTACTGCCGGTACAGCGTGAAGGCGGGGGCGACGAAGGCTCCGGGGCTGCTCGTGGTGCATGGCTGGATGGGGGTGGCGAACCCCGATCGGAAGTTTGTCGAAGAGGGCTGGGCTGTGATGGCTCATGACTACTGCGGGCAGACGCGCGATCGGCCGCACTTCACGAAGTACCCGGAGAAGCTGCGGCACGGGAACATGGATGCCAAGGTCGCGGGGCCGGCGCGGTCGAAGAGGTTGGACGGGGAGTTCATCACCGATCCCAGGCAGACCTCCGACTACGTTTGGTATGCGATCCAGCGCCGAGTGCTGAGCTATCTCGAACAGCAGAAGGAAGTCGATCGCACGCGGCTCGGAGCGATGGGCTATTCGTATGGCGGCACGCTGATGTGGAACCTCGCCACCGACCCGCGCGTGAAGGCGGTCGTGGCTTACTTCGGCATTGGGTACAACGACTATTACCGCGACAAGCAAGTCTGGCTTTTCAACGTCCCCTACGTCGAACCGCCGAAGTCGCCGGGCGAAGAGATCATCCTGGCTTCAATCGCGCCGGAGGCTCATGTCCCGTTCATCACGGCGGCGACGCTGTTTCTGAATGGCTCGAACGACCATCACGGCGGCCACGAACGCGGGCTGGAGTCCTTCAAAAAGTTCCCGCGCGGAGTGCCGTGGTCGTTTGCGATTCAGGCTCGCGGTCATCACGACACCGAGAAGATCGGGCACAACACGAAGTTCTGGCTGGAAAAACATGTGCTCGGCAAAGAGGTCGCTTGGCCGGAGCATCCACGGTCCGAGATCCGCCTGGATGCCGACGGCGTGCCGGAACTGGTCATCACTCCGGGGTCGCCGGACAAGGTCCGCAAGGTCGAGATGTTTTACGCGCTCAAGAATCCGGTCAGCTTCGCTCGGTCCTGGCGAGACACTCCGAGCGTGCGGCAAGGCTCGCACTGGATCGGCAAGATGCCGGTGCTGAATGTCGATGACTACGTCTTCGGCTACGCCAACATCACCGACGACACGACGATCGTCCGCTCGACCGACTTCAACGCCGCGATCCCCGCGAAGCTCGGTAACGCCAAGGCGACCGACAAACCGTCGGACAACATCTCCAGCAGCGGCTACAGCGCGTGGACGAACATCGCCGAGCTTGAAGGCCCGAAAGGGATCAAGGGTTTTCGTTCGACCAGCAACCAGCGCGGCTCCGGCACCGAGCAACTGCACGACCCCAAATGGCGAGCCCTCGCCAACACACGGCTGAGCTTCAAGTTCTACTGCACCGAACCTCAAACAGTGATGCTCACCGGCGGCGACCACCACTCGGTCGAGCTGGAGATCACCGCCTGCGACGACTGGCAGGAGATGATCCTTGCCCCGGAGCGACTCACGAACCCCACGAACCAAATGCCCCTGAAGGATTGGTCGAGCATCGGCAAGCTCCGCTTCCAACCCAAACCCGGCTCGGACCTGACGAAGGTGCTCTTCGCCGAGTTCAAGTGGGTGACTGGCACGACCAAATGACGTCCGTCATCACTCCAACACCGGCTGACTGAAACCCAATTCATGAGACCCACGCTGACACTCCTGACTGCGACCCGCGCTGTTGAACTGCCTTTTCTGCCGTTCATGGATGGCGTTTCGGGTCGCCGAAACCATACTCAACCTGCATCAAGAACAGACTTCATGACCAAACTCCCCATCCAACTCAAGAAGTGATCAGCATGAAAAACCGACTCATTTTCCTCGTACTCGCCGTCGTTTTTGCGGCGCATGGGTCGGGCTTCGCCGCCGGTCCGAAGCATGACTGGAATCTTGGTGCCACGGGTCTGCGGGGCTGGATGCGTTGTGACAAGATGGTCACCTCCGATGCCCGCGAGATCAGGATCACCAAGGTGGAGAAAGGGTCTCCCGTTGACGGTGTTCTCGCGGTCGGCGACGTGATTATCGGTGTCGGCGGCAAGCCGTTTTCGTATGACCCGCGCACCGAAATGGGCAAGGCCCTGACCCTTGCTGAATCGGAAGCGGGCCAAGGCAATCTCAGCCTGACTCGGTTGCGCGCAGGCAATTCGACGGAAGTCGTGGTGAAGCTTCCGGTGCTCGGAAGTTATAGCGCTACGGCTCCTTTCGATTGCCCGAAGTCCAAGCTCATTCTCGAACGAGGGTGCAGGGGTCTCGCCAAGCGGATGGCGGAGCCTTCCTATGCCGAGCGGCTGGACCCCATTCCACGATCGCTCAATGCGCTCGCTCTGTTAGCCAGCGGCGACTCCAGCTACCTCCCGCAGATCAAGAAGGAAACCGAGTGGGCCGCGAACTACAGAACCGAAGGGATGGCAACTTGGTATTACGGCTACGTCATGATGTTTCTGGCCGAATACAAGCTCGCAACGGGCGATGATTCGGTCATGCCGGGCTTGACGCGGCTCGCGCTCGAAGCCGCTCATGGTCAAAGCGCTGTCGGTTCGTGGGGCCACAGGTTCGCTCGGCCCGACGGACGACTTTACGGCTACGGGATGATGAACTCCCCCGGTTTGCCTCTGACGATCTCGTTGGTGATGGCCCGTGAGGCGGGCGTGAAAGACCCAGCCTTGGACCTGGCGATCGAGCGCAGTGCCAAGCTGCTGCGCTTTTACATCGGCAAAGGCGCGATTCCGTACGGAGACCATCATCCCTGGATTGAGAACCACGAGGACAACGGCAAGTGTGGAATGGCCGCCGTGTTGTTCAACTTGCTCGGTGAATCGAAAGGCGCGGAGTTCTTCTCCCGCATGAGCGTTGCTTCTCACGGACCGGAGCGGGACACGGGACACTCTGGCAATTTCTTCAACATGCTTTGGGCTATGCCAGGCGTCGCACAGTCCGGCGAGAATGCGACCGGCGCATGGATGAGTGAGTTTGGAAGTTGGTACTTTGACCTCGCGCGGCGTTGGGATAACAGCTACCTCCACCAAGGCCCGCCGGAACCTGAAGAAGACAGCTACGCGGGATGGGACAGCACCGGCGGCTATCTGCTTGCCTACGCAATGCCGCTGAAGAAGCTTTATCTCACCGGCAAAAAGGCCGGCGCCGTGCCGCAACTCGATGCCGCCGCCGCCCAATCAGTCATCCTCGACGGGCGTGGCTGGAACAACAAAGATCGCCACAGTTTCTACGATGCGCTGAGCGATGACCAACTCCTTGAGCGCCTTCGCAGTTGGTCGCCCGTCGTGCGCGAGCGAACGGCTATGGCTCTGGGACGCCGCAAGAACGCTCCCGTTGCGCCTTTGATCGAGATGCTCGATTCTCCGAGCATTGAGGCTCGTTACGGCGCCTGCCAGGGTTTGATCTTCCTTCGCGGACGTGGAGCGTCTGCCGTGGATGCCCTGCGGAAGACGTTGGCGCACGAAGACCTCTGGCTCCGCATCAAAGCGGCTGAAGCACTCGCTGCTATCGGCGCGCCGGCCACGAAGGCGGTGCCGCAACTGCTCGAACTGCTGGCTCGGGTGGATGTGAAGA
>JBJXEX010000165.1:0-6548 GCA_046156195.1 Planctomycetaceae bacterium
AGACTTTGTCAGCCCGGCTCATCGAATTAACAAGAAACTGTTTCATCAACATTGGCTTCACAATCTCTACTTGTCCGCCTCAATGCGCGGCTTTCACACCGCTACCTAGATTCCGTTAGAGTCAGAGGATTCCAAATCAATGGAATCTGGTCAAAGGAATGAAACGGAAGACAAATCGACTTCTAGGAGAGCCGCCGGAGTTCGGACACGGCGACGGTTGAACTTTGCAACCGCGTTTCTGTTCAATGCTCGGCATGACACCATCTGACCCATCGACTGCCGCCCCATCCGCTGTTGCAGACGCGGAGTTGCTCAGCCTGCTGCGGCTGCATTTGGTCAACGGGATTGGGCCGAGACATTCGCAACTGTTGCTCGACCACTTCGGCTCGGCGGAGGGGGTGTTCGCCGCGAGCATCGCTCAACTGGAAGAGGTCAGCGGGATCGGGCCGAAGATCGCGCTGTCGATTGTCGCATCGAAGCTCGGTCGCGATGCGGAGCAAGAACTCGAAGAGGCTCACAAGCTGGGAGTGAAGCTGTTGCGGCGTGGTTCGGCCGACTACCCCAAGTCCATCGAACGCATCTGCGATCCGCCGTTGTTGCTGTATTGCCAAGGGGACATCCTGCGACAGGATGAAATGGCGGTGGCGATCGTTGGCTCGCGACGCTGCACGGTCTATGGAAAGCAACAGGCCGAAAAATTCGCGACGATGCTGGCTCGCGCGGGAGTCACGATCATCAGCGGACTCGCGAGGGGCATCGACGCCGCCGCGCATCGCGGAGCCATTGCTGGCGGCGGTCGCACCATCGCCGTGATGGGAACCGGTCTCGCCGAAATCTATCCGCCGGAGCATCGCGAACTCGCCGAACAAGTGGCCGCGCACGGAGCGTTGCTGACCGAGTTCAAGCTGCATCAAACACCGCACGCAGGACACTTCCCACAGCGCAATCGCATCATCAGTGGCTTGTCGGTCGCCGTCGTCGTGATCGAAGCCGGTCGCAGCAGCGGAGCGTTACACACCGCTCGGCACGCGCTGGAGCAAGGTCGCGAGGTGCTCGCCGTTCCCGGTCGCATCGACAGTCTCGCCAGCGAGGGATGTCACGACCTGATTCGCGACGGAGTCACACTGGTCCGGCACGTCGATGACATCCTCGCCGCGATCGGCCCGCTGACGAAACCGATCTCGGCCGCGAGCGACGGTTCCGAAACCGTTCATAGTCTGCGAGAGCTATCGCTCAACGAGATTGAACGTCACGTCCTCAACCTGATCGGTGCCGATCCAACGCTGCAAGACGAGATCATTTCGAGCAGCCTGTTGGAGCCGCCGCAAGTGATTGCGACGCTCACGATCCTCGAAATGAAACGCCTCATCCGCCGCCAGCCGGGAGGTTTCTTCATCCGCTCGCCTTGGTAGCATCCGTCGCTGAAAGCGATCCCTTCGTCACCGATCGTCGTCAGGAGTTGCATCATGCCCTCGCCATTTCCCGGAATGGACCCGTTTCTCGAAGGCCAGAAATGGCGAAGCTTTCACACACGACTCATCAACGTCATCGGAGATGCGTTGATGCCCAGCGTTCGTCCGCGCTATGTGATTGACGTTGAAGAAAATGTTTACTTGGCTCGGGAAGATGGTGATCTGCCACGGGTCATCGCGCCGGACGTTTCGGTCATTCAGAAATCCGGCTGGATGGAGAACAGCGACGGGTCCGTCGCCGTCGAGACCGAGCCTGCACTGCTGACACTGCCAGCGATTGACTCCGTGCCGGAGCATTACTTGGTCATCCGGTCGCGTGCGAACGACGACGTGGTGACGGTCATTGAAGTGCTGTCACCGACCAACAAGCTCGATGGCCGCAGCGAATACCTCAACAAGCGAGATGCCGTGCTGCACAGCGAAGCGAACCTCGTCGAGATCGACCTGCTGCGAGGCGGCAAGCGGCTGCCGACCGTCGAACGCCTGCCGCATGGCAACTACTTCGCCTTCGTGACCCGCGTCGAGCGCCGTCCGAAAGTCGAGGTGTATTCCTGGCCGCTGGAACGTCGCCTGCCGAAACTTCCGATCCCGTTGGCCGAAGGGGATCCCGATGTCTGGCTCGACCTGCAAGACCTTTTCAACACCACCTATGACCGAGCTGGCTACGACTACGCCTTGAACTACACGAAACCGATCGAACCGCCGCTGAACGAAGCACAAGCCCAATGGGCGGCGGAGATGTTGGCCAAGTCCACTCTTTCGAAAGAGCAATAACCATGTCCAGCGCCGCCATCCAGCATTACAGCCCGGCCGACTACTTGGCCCTCGAACGAGCCAGCGAGTTCAAACACGAGTTCTTCGACGGCGAAATGTTCCGCATGTCGGGAGGCACGATTGAGCACAGCCAGATCGCCGGAAACGTGATCGGTGAGCTCCGGAGCCAACTGGCGCTCAGTCCCTGTCGGGTGTTGACCAGCGACATGCGGATCAAGCTGCCGACGGGGCTTTACACCTACCCCGATGCGTCAGTCGTCTGCGATGCGCCTCAGTTTGAGGACGATCACAAGGACGTGCTGGTCAATCCGCTGGTCGTTGTCGAAGTCTTGTCGCCCTCGACCGAGGCTTATGATCGCGGCAAGAAATTCCGACACTATCAAACGTGCCCCAGCCTTCGGGAAATTGTCCTGATCGCTCAAGACCGCGCCGGGGTCGATCATTTCTTGCGTCAGCCCGCGTCCGGCCAGTGGCTGCTGACGACGCTGACATCGCTCGACGCCGGACTCTCGCTGCCAACATTGGGCATCACGCTGTCGCTGGGCGAAATCTACGCCAAGATTGAATTCCCGCCGGAAGAGTGATGCCGTGGTCGCGTCCGCCGCTGCCGACATCTGCCGAGCAAAGTTCACCGATCGTCATTAGGAGCCGCATTATGCCCTCGCCGTTTCCGGGCATGGACCCGTTCATCGAGCATCAACGATGGCGCGATTTCCATTCCACATTCATTCCGTATGTGAAAGCCGCTTTGACGGAAATTGTGCGACCACGGTACGTCGTGGAAATCGAGGAGAATGTCTATCTGGCTCGCGAGGATGGCGACTTGCTGCGGACCATCGCGCCGGACGTGGCGGTCGTCCAAAAAACGGGATGGTTGGAAACGGCCGGCGGAACCGTCGCCGTCGAAATCGAACCAGCCTTGCTGACATTGCCAGTGATCGACCCCGTCGAAGAAATCTATTTGACGATTCGCGCGCGCGACAGCGACGACGTCGTGACGGTGATCGAACTGCTTTCGCCGACCAACAAACTCTCGCGTGACGGTCGCACGGAATACCTCAACAAGCGCAACATGGTCCTGCATAGCGAAGCGAATCTGGTCGAGATCGATTTGCTGCGTGGTGGCAAACGCTTGCCGACCGTCGAACGCTTGCCGGAGGGGGACTATTACGCCTTCGTGACGCGAGTTGAACATCGGCCGAAAGTCGAGGTGTATTCCTGGCCGCTCGAACGACGCCTGCCGACGATCCCGATCCCACTGGCCGAGGGCGATCCTGATGTTTCGCTCGACCTGCAAGCGGTTTTCGACACGACCTACGACCGATCCGGTTACGACTACGCTTTGAACTATCGGAAACCGGTCGAACCGCCGCTGAGCGATTCGCAACAGGCGTGGGTTGCGGAGGTTTTGGCCAAGCCAACCACACCCTCTTGAGTTTGCCGCAGCGAAAGATGAAGACAAGAACGAACTGTGCCAGAGACGTCCTGGAGACCCTGCGATGAATTTGCGTTTTAAGTTTCTGGGGCTGATGAATCACGGCCTGATCTTTTTGGCATTGATTGGTCTGACTGTTGGAAGAGCGGACGAGAAGTCTGCGACGCCGACACCGGTCGTCAAAGGCCCGCTGTCTCCCGAAGAGTCGCTCAAGCATTTCGTGCTTGCCGATCCGAACTTGCAGATTGAGATCGTCGCCGCCGAACCGGAGGTGATCGACCCGGTCGCCATCCAATTCGACGAACACGGTCGCCTGTGGGTTGTCGAACTGAGCGACTATCCGAACGGTCCAGAACCGGGCAAGCCGCCGCTTTCGCGCATCAAGTTGCTCGAAGACAAAGATGGCGATGGACGCTTCGAGACGGCTCACATCTTTGCCGACAAGCTACTGTTCGCGACCGGCGTGCAACCGTGGGATGGCGGAGTCATCGTGACGTTGGCCGGTGAGGTGGCGTACTTCAAAGACACCGACGGCGATCACAAAGCCGACGTGCGCGAAACGTGGTTCACCGGCTTCGCTCAAGCCAACCCGCAACTGCGAGCCAATCATCCAACCTTCGGCCCCGACGGCTGGATCTACGTCGCCAACGGACTCCGCGGCGGCAACGTGATCGCGGTGAAGAAGGATTGGCCCGTAAAGGGAGAGGGGGAGAGGGGGAGAAAGGGAGAGGGGGAGAAAGACAAAGCACAACCGGCATCGTCTCCCCCTCTCCCCCTCTCCCCCTCTCCCCCTCCGCAGCCCGTCTCCCTCACCGGCCGCGACTTCAAATTCGATCCGCTCACCGGGCGACACGAGGCGATTTCTGGCAACGGGCAATTCGGGATGACGTTTGATGTGTGGGGGAATCGGTTCGTGTGCGACAACCGACATCCGTGCCGGCATGTGATCTTTGAAGAGGATTTCATCAAGCGTTGCCCGCACGTCGCGTTTCCGGCGGTGGTCCACGACGTGATCCCGGCGGACGACAAGAACCAAGTCTTCCCGCTGACCTCGGCGTGGACGACGAGCAACCTGCACGCGGGGACGTTCACGGCCGCGTGCGGCGTGACGGTCTACACCGGCGACTGGCTGCCGGAAGAATTTCGCGGCAACGTCTTTGTTTGCGAGCCAACCGGCAACCTCGTCCAGCGAGCGATCCTCGAACCCGACGGCGTGACGTTCAAATCGCGGAATCCGTATCAAAGTAGACCTGACGCTCCGCGGCAGGAAAAACCGAACGCGCCGTTGACGCCCGCAAACCAATCCGCGTCCAACGCGAACCCGGCTGTCCTGTCACGGAGTGACAGGTCTACTGAATTCCTCGCGTCGCGTGACGACTGGTTCCGGCCGGTCGATCTGCAAAACGGCCCGGACGGAGCGTTGTACGTCGTGGACATGTACCGCGCCGTGATCGAGCACCCCGAATGGGTTCCCGACGAACTCAAAAAACGCCCCGACACCTGGCTCGGAAACGACAAGGGACGCATCTATCGCATCCGGCCGAAAAGTAGACCTCACGTTCCGCGTGAGGATCAGCCGAGCGCGCCATCGACGTCTGACGGCAAGTCCGCGTCCACCGCGCGCTCGGCTAACCTCACGCGGAACGTGAGGGCTACAAAGGGCGAGCCACTCGTCTCCGTTGCCAACCTCGATGCCTCTATCAACTCACCCAACGGTTGGTATCGGATGACCGCGTCGCGTGTTCTGCATGAGCTAAGCATTCGTAGCGACTCGTTCCCGGTTATCGACCCGCGACGAGACGAAGCGGCTTTTCTCACTCTTCGCGCGAGACGGTTAGGCCGACTCGTCGGTGGAACCAATGCCATACGATTCCTGTTTGAGTCGAATCCGAACGTCGTTGCGGAAGCCGTCAGTGTTCTCCACGAGATCGCGGCTGAGCATCAGCTTTTGGAGATCGCGGCTGAGCATCAGCTTTCGGCGATCGAGGACTTTGTGTTGATCGCTCTTTGGAATGACTCCGCACTTGTCCGATTCCGTACGATCCAAGGTTGTTCGTGGAGCCCCAAATTCGCGAAACGAATCCACTCGAATTTCGCGTTTCAACCTGACGGAGATCCCGCGGATGAATGGATTCGCCAAGCCATCATCGGAATCGCCTCAGTCGCACCGATGCAACTGTTCGATCAGGTGTTTAGCCACGGCTCTGTGCTCAACGGCGACCAACGAGATTTCGCGAGAATGCTGGCCCAGCAGGCAGGTTTTGAGGTCGGCCGAATTTCCGATGAAAAGGAATTCAACCAGCAGATTCGGAAAGTCATGAAGTCACTCTCAGAAGTGGCATGGGAAGGTGATCAATTCGATTTTGTTCATGCGGCTGAAGCTGCCCTCGGATTTGAGAAAGGACTGAATGGGTCGGGACGCTCCCTTTCAAAGACAAATCTGCTGTTCTTCGATTGGTGCAAGGACTTGCCGCCTCCAAGCGGAGGTGGGAAACGGGGGGATTGCAGTCTCGGTCAAAGAGCACTCAGCTTTCTAGGAGATGATCCAAAGAGCGACGACGATACTCGTCTGGCAATTCGTCTGCTGCGATTGGGATCGTTTGAGCGTGCGAGCACAACGTTGCAAAAGGTGGGCGAATCGACAGATCAATCACTTCGGCTCGTTGTTATCGAAACGATCGGCGCATTCACAGCCTCAGAAGTTACATCGTGGCTCATCGAGCGCTATCGCTCCGAAACACCCGCGATTCGTCGGGCGATCTTGGCGGCGTTGTTCGCGTCGAAGGAGCGGCAACTGCGGTTGCTGGAGGCCATCGAGCAAGGGCAGATCGCCGCCACCGAGCTGGACCCGGTGCGAGTCAACCAAC
>JBJXEX010000172.1:0-17970 GCA_046156195.1 Planctomycetaceae bacterium
CGTGTCCATCAAAAACGGGAAACTCAACTCCTTTGCCGTCACGATTCCAGTCGAACTTCGCCAAGCCTCGTCCGAGATACCGCCCCTGAAAAAATGCCCCCAGCGTCTGACCAGGAACCTCGGCGAAGCGGCGTCCCTGTTGATTGCGGAAGATCTGCGGCGGAAGTCGATCCGAGTCGCCGCGCGCGGACTTTTGATCGACATGGCCGTTGGTGACAACTAAATCCTCCCAACTGTCGCCGTCCAAGTCGGCGAACTGGCAGCCGAAGCCGAGCATCCAGAGACTCGCCGCTCGCAAATTCATGTCGCGAGTCTGTTCCTCGAAGAAGCCACCCGATCGCAGTGAGAACAACGTGCTGGACTCGGAAAAAAAGTTGGTGATGAACAATTCGATTTGACCGTCACCATTCGCATCACCGGCGGCCACGCCCATGCTGGCGGTGGCGTGTCCGTCTTGATTGAACGCGACTCCGCGAACGACTCCCTCTTCTTGAAAATGGGGGATGCCTGCGGAGTCGGTTCCCTGATGAATCCACAGAAAATTGGCCGACGTGTCGTTGGCGACAAAGATGTCGAGCAAGCCGTCGCCGCTGTAGTCCCAAACCACGATACCCAACCCGCGACCTTCCGGAGCCCAAATGCCCGCCGCTTCCGAGACATCGCGAAAGGTGCCGTCGCCCCGATTGACATACAGCTTGTCCTGCTCGGACGGCAATTGCCGAGGCGTGCAGGATTTCAATGTCCCCTGCGAGTCGCGGCATTCCATTTGAGTGGTCTCAGGAATCTTCGTGTAGTTCAGAACGAACAAGTCCGGCAGGCCATCGCCGGTGAAGTCCGCGAAGACGCTGCTCGTGCTCCATTCGTCACCGGCGACTCCGGCCCGGACGCTGACTTCCTCGAACGTCCCGTCGCCGTTGTTGTGGAACAGGCGATTCGGTCCTTTGTTGCCGACGTAGAGGTCCGCGAATCCGTCTTGATCGAAATCTCCCACGGCCACGCCATGTGAAAAATCAAACTCGCTGATCGAGGCCGATTCGGTGACGTCCTCGAATCGTTCGCCAGCGATGTTGCGAAACAACCGATCGCGATCTTCCGTGCGCGGCGTCGGCTCTCGCCAGTTGTTCGCTTGAGCCAAATACAAATCGGGCCAGCCATCGTTGTCGTAATCGACAGCTCCCAGGCCGCCCCCCATCACGTTGAAGATGTGCTGCAAGCGGTTCTCTTCGGACGATCCCTCGAAATACTCGAACCGGATCCCAGCGTTCGCCGCGTCGTCGGTGAAACTCCACGCGATGGGAGTCGCCTCGGCGGTCTCTTCGGCGGTGACTTTCTCTCGCGGTGTCGGCCACGACGGTGTCGGGAAATCTTCCACTCGGAGCAACCGCAGCGGGGACCGATCGGTTGCGTTCGAAACATTTTCGCGGCGAGCCAATCGGAGCCAGCGATGCAGTTCGCGACGTGGCGACTCTTGCGGGATTTCGAGTCTCGTCAAAATGTAAGCCCAGCCGGCGGCCTCCCAATAACGTCCGATGTCTCCCAATTGCGGGACGAGTTTTGTGATCAAGACTTGATCGACGCCGTCGCGCAACAAGTTCAAATTGGCTTCGATTTCGGACATCGCCTCGGCTCGGCGAGACAGGTCTTTGGCGACTTCCGTCTGCCCCACCTTCGCCAGTGAATTGGCGAGCTGAATGTTGGCATTCAAGTGATTGGGCTGCCGCTGCACCGCTTCCAGAAAACAGCGGACGCTGCCGGAGTGCAGTCCCAACTGCCGAGCCTTCAAGCCCTGAACAAACCAAACCTCCGGATGATCGCGGGCCTCGTCGGGCAAGCTGCCTCGCCATTGCAGGAACTCACTGAGGTCGCCCCGTTCCACTATCAGGCGGCCCAGTCGTCCCTGAGCTTCCCCCAACTCCGGTCGGACGGCCAACACTTTTCGCAGCAACTCTTCGGCGGTGGCGGACTCGTTGTCGAACATCGCTCGCCGTGCCGCCGCCAATGCCAGCATCACATCGGGGATCGCTTTGTTTTGTTGATCTCTCTCGAACTGCTCGTCGCGCCGAAAGAAAAGCTCCATCGTGGCGATGCACAACAATTCGTCCATGTTGCATTGTCCGCGCATGATCGGCACGAAGAAGTACGGCGCGGCTTCCCAGACTCGACCAGAGACTTGCAGGATGTGGCCGAGTTGCTGATTCGCCTCCAAGTTCCACGGATTGATCTGCAAGGCTCGGCGAAAATGTTTCTCCGCCACCTGTAACTGGCCCTGCATCACTTGTCGGCGACCAAGTCCGAACTCGCGCTGAAACTCCCAGCGACCGCTATCTCGCGGCAGTCGCTCGAAGAGCTGCATCGCCTCGGCCTGCTGATACTGTGAGGCTGCCGCTTCGGCCGCGAGCGCCAATCCCAAGACGTCGTCTGGGAAGTCTCGCAAATGCTGTTGAGCTTTCGTCCAAGCCTCCGGCAGCCGGATCAACTGTGCTCGCACGATCTCTCGCCGCGACGCTTCTTGGGCTGTCGGGATCACGAACGGACGCAAGCAAATGCCCAATCCGGCGACAAGCACGAACAGCAACAGAAACACCAAGCGGTCGTCACGTTTGTTTCTGTCAGCCATTGGGGGACTTCCTCCGGGCTTCGCTCAGCAATCCCCAAATCAACAGGATCGAACCCAGAATCAGCAAGACGACCGACGCCGGAATCAACACCGCCGACGCATCATCGTGGTTGGGAAACTGAGCCAGTTGAGCGTGCGCGAACGCCTGTTCCGCCGCGAGCAACAGGATCGTGCCCGAAAGCAATTTCATGGTTTCAATCCTCCACCGCCGGCTCATCGGCTCGTCGTCACGGTGACGGATTCGGCCAGACATGAGATTCCATTCGCGGAAGCTGAGTAGAACTCCGCACGCGGAAGCGATCAAGTCTGCATTGGGAACCGCTGGCGCTAGCCACGGGCCGCGTGGGAACTTTTCGCCGCGAATGGCCCGACGCTAGCGCGTTCGGCTCACAGCGAAGGTGCCAATGGGACTCATGCGGCTTCGGTCGCCTTCGATTCGCAGACGGCGGTGTAGGACAACTCGGTTTCGCCCGGCTCGCCGCTGGACTCGCGTTTGAGTTCGACTCGCATTCCGTAGGTGTAGACGACGGAGACCTTCCAGCGAACGGGATCGTCCCCCATCGCCTCGCACTCCACTTGCGGAACGGCGGCGAAGGGGGGGCTGAAAGGAACGTGAACCGAGGCGGCACGCTGTCCGCCGACGAACCTGATGCGGATCGCACCTTCAATTTGATCGACGCCATCGGACAGCGTCTGCCGAGTCATCCATTGAGTTGTGGAATCATCGGAACGCTCGCCGACGATCGGATCGAAAACGGACAAGTCGGATGATCCAGGGGCAGATGCTTTGGGATTCGCAATTGGCCGCGCGACACGTTGCGCAGGACTGACGCTCGGATCGGGCAATTCCAAATCCCGATGTCCCTGTCCCTGCGCGGTCGAGGCCCCGAACCATTGGCTCGTCAGTGCGAGACCACCGGCTGACAACGCGGCGATCCCCATGAGCCAACCACGCGCCAAAGCCGAATCGCTCGGCAGCAGTGCCGCGCCGCTCATCCAGGTCGGCAACCAGGCGATGAACGCCGCGATGAGTTCGGTGCGGACAGACGAGAGACCGGTTCGCTGCTGAAACAGGAACCAGCCGAATCCGCTCAGCATCGTCACCAGAAAACTGACGAGCAGACACGGCCAAACGGAGACGACGTGTTCAATCCCGCCTGAGACGCGACGAGACAGCAACAAGACCGTGACGACGATCAGGCTGCTCCAGATAAGGACGGCGGCTTGGCGATTCCGTTCGGCAGTCGTCATGTCAGCGATCCTTCGCTGCGAGAGGGAAATGGAAAATGAGAAATGAGAAATGGAAAATGCAAAATTGGTGGGACCGCCATCGACGTGTTGGCTCACTTCCATTTTTCATTCTTCATTTCTCATTTTCCATTGAGTCTCATTTTTCATTGAGCGGCTCTAAACACCCGCGGCGCGTTTCAGCGTCTCGGCCTTGTCGGTCTTTTCCCAGGTGAAATCCGCGTCGCTCTTGCCGAAGTGGCCGCCGTGCGCGGTCTTGCGAAAGATCGGGCGGCGGAGCTGCAAGTGTTCGATGATCGAACGCGGTGTCATCGAGAAATTGTCGCGGACGAGCGCGGAGATTTTTTCTTCGGCGATCGTGTTCGTGCCGTTCGTGTTCACGCAGACGCTGACCGGTTCGGCAACGCCGATCGCATAGGCGAGTTGCACTTCGCATTCGGATGCGAGTCCGGCGGCGACGATGTTCTTCGCAACGTACCGAGCCATGTAAGCGGCCGAGCGATCAACCTTCGTCGGGTCTTTGCCGCTAAAGGCTCCGCCGCCGTGACGGCCCCAGCCGCCGTAGGTATCGACGATGATCTTCCGGCCGGTCAGACCGCAGTCGCCGTGAGGTCCACCAACCACGAAGTTGCCGGTCGGGTTGATGTGATACTTCGTCGCCGACGTGAGCCACTCGGCAGGCACGCTGGGACGGATGACTTCGGCCCGCACGAAGTCGGCGATCTGAGCTTGAGTGACACTCGCCGCGTGTTGAGTCGAGACCACGACCGCCGTGACTCCGACCGCTTTGCCGTCGCGGAATTCGACGCTGACTTGGCTCTTGCTGTCCGGGCGGAGCCAATCGACGAGTCGCTTCTGACGGACTTCGGTCAGTCTGTTGATGATTCGGTGAGCCAGCGCGATCGGCACCGGCATGAACTCCGGCGTGTGATTGCAGGCGTAGCCGAACATCAGACCTTGATCGCCGGCTCCGTCGCGATCGACCCCCATCGCGATATCCGGGCTTTGCGAGTGCAACGCCACGAAGCAGCGAAACGTGTCCGCATCGAAGCCGACATCCACGTTGGTGTAGCCGATGTCGCGGACCACATCGCGGGCGACTTTGACATAATCAATCTGAGCCTGTGAGGTAATCTCACCGGCGAGCACCACCGTGTCGGTCGTGCAGAGCGTCTCGCAAGCGACGCGCGAGCGGGGGTCTTGAGCAATCAGCGCGTCGAGCACGCCGTCTGAAATTTGATCCGCGACTTTGTCGGGATGTCCCATGCTGACCGATTCGCTGGTGAAGATGAAACTCGCCATGTCGCTTGGATTCCGTAGGTTGTCAGAAAGGATCAAGCCGGGCTTCACACAAGGCATCCGAACCTCGACCGGCCAAAGTTGGGCGGGAGTGTAGGTACGGTGGCGAGATGCCTCAACGCCGGTCGGAACCAATGCCGCTCGACGCTCCGAGGCTGTGAAATTTCGCAGGGGAACTCGCAAGAGTTCCATTCTCCCCGGGAAGTCTTGCGACTTCCGCATACAACTGCCCACCGACGACTGGTGGGAGTTGCTCAGTCGGCCCCAGCGACTTACTGAGTTCCACAGTCCTGGAGGTCCGTCATGGTGCGCACGTCTTGGCTGAGCAAACTGCGCGAGCAGCTCGTTTCCGCGTCGGATGGGATGCGGATTCGCTCACGGCGAGCGATCCGCTGCATGGGTCGGTGATGCTGAGTTCGGATGGCTCGTTTCTTTTCTATGCCCAAGCAAGGCTCGCTCGGCCACATCTGGCAAATCACGGCACTCCGGTCTGTGACTATACCAGCAATTCTTCCAGCGGCCCGTGTTGATCAAGATCCTTCAGGCCAGGGTCGGGCATGCCGAAGCTGGTCCGCTGCGATCCGGCCAGTTGCAGCAGCGTGACATACATGTTGGCTGTCGTGCGGTGGCCCTTGTGGCCGTAACCGGGGTAATCGACATAGCGGCCGGTCTTCAGCTTGCCGCCCATGTTACCCATCACGACCATCGGCCACTCCCAGCAGCGGCTGTGGTGCGATTCGGCTCCGTCACTGAGGTAGACGATCACGGTGTTGTCCAACATCGTGCCATCGCCTTCCGGGACTGCCTCCAACTTCTTCACGAGTCCGGCGATCAGGTCCATGTGGTAGCGGCGGATGATGTTGTATAGCTCGTCCCACTTCTTGCCTTCGAAGCTGCCGCCGTGTCCGATCGAGTGCTTGTCGAGATTGATGCCCAGGCCCTTGAACGTCACGTCGAAATCGCGGATGCCGGCGGCGGACGACAGCGTCAGCACGTTGGTCAACCCGCAAATCAGTGCCGCCGCGCCGATGTCGAATTGAGCGTCCAGGCGGTCGGTCTCGACGGCCGACGTATACTTGTCGTTCGGTGCCGGGCCTTTGGCGCGGAGCGTGTGCTCGATCTCGTTCAGACGGCTCTGACGGTTTCGCAGTGTCTCGAACGATTCGAGATACGCGTCGAACTGCTCGCGTTCCTGGCCAATCAGTTCGCCTTGCACCTTCTTGATGTCGCGGCGGAGGAAGTCGAGCAGGTTGTTCCGCGCGGCGAATTCTTCCTTGGCCGCTCCGTTCGCAACGCTGCCGAACAGCGTGGCATACGCCTGATCCGGTTTGCACATCGTCGGCAGCGGGCGGTCCTTTTCCAGGGCCGAGATGTTGTAGATGACGTTGTTCTCCAAGCGTTTCGACATGCCCAGGCCGATGTGCGGGAAGATACCGGGGATCGTTTTGGCCAGCGCGCCGTCGATCGTTTCGCCTAAGACCGCCGTGCTCTCGCCGCCATTTCCGCGGCCGCCGCCGAACGCGCCGAGAGCCATGAAGTTGTTCGAGTGACCGCCGCCGCAGACGCGCCCCGACAGGCCCTCGACGATCGTCAACTTGTCCTTCCAGGGCTTGAGCGGTTCGAGCGAGAACTGCAACTCGCGGTCGGCGAGCGGCACATCGACAAACTCCGTCGGCCCGCCCGGCCGCTGTTCGCGCGGCTTGCGTTCGACCCCGACCGGTGAAATCTGTTCCGGCCGCACACCGTTGCTCTCCACCACAAACACAAACCGCATGGGCCGAGTCGCGGTGCCGGCTGCCTGCGCTTCCAGCCGCGACAGGATCGGTGAAAGAACCAGCGCGCCGGCACCGAGCGAAAGACCTTTAAGTGCGTCACGTCGATGAATCGTCATGGGAACCTCCGGGAAAATGTCCATTGAAGTGTTCACGAAAAAGCTTCCAAATTTGTAGCGGCACGGCGCAAGCCGTCCGGTGTTGCGGCCTACCGGGCGGCTTGCGCCGCACCGCTAGTTCTTAAATCGTAACAATAAATCGCATCCAATCCGCGGACGAATAGGCGACCGTCGACCAGCGGATAGACGATCGGTTGATTGGCGTAGGCCGTGGTCCAAGTGTGCGGCGGACTCCATTGAAATTCGGTGTTGACGGTTTGCGTTGCGGGTCGCGCGCGGAATGAATTGGGATCGGCATCCAGCATCAAAAACGACTGGCTGCCGTGTCGTCCCTCCGGCTGGATGAACAGGCGGCTGCCGGCCACAAACGCGGTCTGTGTGCGAGCACCACCCACGCTTTCGACTCGCGCCACCGGCTCGCCAGTCGCCAGCTTCAAGCAGATCGCTTCGCGGGCCGCCGAGACATAGACGTATTCGCCGTCGCAGGCCATACCGATCGTGTCGACGATCGGCGCGAGCGGCTTGGTCGTCCAGGCCGGTTTCAATCCGTCCGCCGAAACCGTGTAGGCATGAATGATCGCCAGCCCGTCGTTCTCGCCCGGTTTGACGTTCTCCATTTTGAGCGAATAGCCCAGCAGCAGATCGCCGGCCAGAAGCGGAAACGTATAGTCGATCAGGTAGTCGACCGGCTGCCGCCAGACGATTTTCCCGCTGGCCGCGTCGAGGGCCACGGCGAAATTCTGTTTCTTCTCATGGTCGCGGTCGCTGGCGATGACGAGCGACTTGCCACCGCCGGTCCACGGCAACAGTGACGAGCGATGCCACAGCGGTTGCTCCCATTTCTTCGCGCCGGACTTCGCGTCCACTCCCTGCACACGACCGGAAGCGGCGAACACGACCACGCCATCGACCAGCACGGGACTGGGGGCTTGGCAGTCGACGCCACCTTCCGTCGTGACATACGGCTTGGGCCGAGCATCGGGGTATTCCCACCGCAGTTCCCCCGTCGCCGCATCGACGGCGTACAAGCGCCCTGTCGTGCCGGGCTGATAGACGACTCCGCCGGCAACCAGCGCCACGGGAAAATGCCCGCGGTGTTTGTGCGTCTGGTAGTTGTTGCCACGCTGTGGGAACGTGGTCTTCCACAGCGTCTGGCCGTTGGCCGCGTCGATGCACACGAGCACTTCGTCGGCTTCGGTGCGAAAGTGATTGAGCACGGCGTCCTGCTGGAATGAGCGTTGTGGGAACAGTTGGCGAGCCTTGGCCAGCAGAAAAGCTTCGTCGGTGAAAGGACGGCCGATGAAGTTCTCGATGTACGCTTTGCTTTGTCCGACGGGGCCGCGCGGGGCATAGAAGAACTGATAGACGCGCCCGTCAGCCACGACCGGCGAAGCCGCCCCGCCGCCGTTGCCGGCCCGCCCGGCGCGATCGGGATAGCGATTGTCGGGAGCCGATCCGTAGCCGGTCGGAATGCGCGCTTCGCTCTTCCAGACCGGCCGCGCCTGAGACAGTTCGTCGATCAACTTCGCCTTGCCAACCGGCCCGGCCAGTCGAAATCCGTCGCCGTAGTAATGAGGCCAGTCGTGTCCCGACGCGAGTTTGTCGGCGGCCGCTTCCTCGGCGGTGAGAGTTTGACCGGAGAGCTTGCCGCTGAACTCGATCCGCTCGCCGGCGTCGTCGATGAACGCGGCCGAGAATGTTCCGGTGATCGCCGTGGTAGCGGAACGGCGCAAGCCGTCCGGTGGCGTTGGCTCGCGCAAGCCGTTCGGTGGCGCGTTACCGGAGGGCTTGCGCCCTTCCGCTACATCGCCGACCACGGCATCGAACGTGTAAACAAAGTAACGGACATTCTTGTCGCCCCAGTGCAGATTCGTCCGTCCGTCAAGGCTGCCGCTGAGCTTCGTCTTGCTGAGCTTCAGCGTAGCCGCGTCGAGCCAAACCACGCGCCCGCCCGACATCTGCGGATGAACAAACCACGCAACGACCGCCTTGCCGTCGCGCAAGCCGAGATACAGCGGCACGTCGAACCGGTCCTTCGATTTGCTATCGAACGCGACACCGCCCTGTGCGAGTTGAAGCCAGACGGTCTGGTAATCGCCCGACGACGACGACGTGGTGACGGGCGCGGCCTCTTCGGCGGTCACGAGCGACGCTGAGGAGAAAATGACAAAACTCAAATGACAAATCACAAGCAAATGCCAAACATCCAATGGAAATGTTCTAAACATCCGGCGGCCATTCGTTCGTGTATTGGTCATTGTCATTTCCGATATTGAAAATTGTTTGTGATTTGTCATTTGTGATTTGTTATTTGCTATTTGTTATTCCCCACCCGGTACAAGAAAGAATCGCTCGTCACCAGCGAGGCAATCAACGCCTTCAAGCTACCGCCGCTTTCGCGATAAGCGTTGTGAGCGGCTTGCAGCGACGCGGCGTCGCCGGGGGTTTCGTTGCGGCCCAGCCAGTAGCGGAAGGCGTGGCGGATGAAGACCTGTTCGACGCGCTCGGACGCGGCCAGCTTGTGCAGGAACTCGACCGCGCCGCTCACGTCGCCTTCGATCCGCTCGTCGCCGACGAACTCGATGCCGCCGCGGATGTTGGCCGGGACGCCGCGCATCACCGGGCCGAGCGGCTTGCCTTTGCGATCGACGTTCTGGGCAGTGGCTTCGGGGTCGAGCACTCGCTCGACGGTGCGGAAGCGGCCGAAGTGGTCGTACATCTCGAACGGATAGCCGACGCGATTCATCAGCCGATGGCACTGCCAACAGTATTGTTCCTGAGTCACCGCCATCCGCTCGCGAAGCGTCTTTTCCGGCGCGATCGGAAGCTGAGCGTCGACCGTGATCGGGATGTCGGGCACGACGTTACCCAGCAGTCGCTCGCGGACCCACTTGCCGCGATGGATCACGTCGTTGTCGTCGCTCTTGGAAACGGCGACCAGCCAAGCGGGCTGAGTCAAAATGCCGGCTCGTTGATTGGCGGGCAATTCGATCGGCTGGCGATCGGTCCATTTCCAATCCGGAGGCAGCCCGTAGGCCAGATGAATCGCCTCGTTGCGAGCCTTAACGCCCTGCTGCTTGTTCTTGTCCCAGCGGAAATTGACGAACGCCTTGTTCGTCGTCAGCAGTTCGCGGAGCACGTCCTTGTCCTGCTCGACAATCCATTCGATCAGCCGATCCGTGTCGGCGACTAGCTCGCGTGGATTGTGCTCCGCATTGGCGTCGGGATTCTTGAAGACTTCGACCGCCTGCTCGTAACCGAAATACTCGCGGAAGAACCGCAGGATTCGCGGCTTGTCGAACTTGGGATCGTCGAGCATCTTCCGCGCGGCCGCTGCGACTCCGTCGCGAGAATCGAGCTTGCCCGCGTCAGCATCCGCCAGCAACCACGATTCCGGTCGACGGTCGGTCAGGGCGTAAGTCACGGCGAAGGCAATCTCGCGCGGGGTCAGCCGCACCAGTCCTCGCTTATCGGCCGGTCCCGCGCCGCGTTCGCTACGCAGGACCGCTTCGGGCAAGAGTAACACAGCGGCCAGCGTGTACTTGACCCCCGTTTCACGCCCGGCGTCTTTGATGTTCTGATTCATCAGGGCTGTGAATCTTGTCAGTTCCTCGGCCGTCGGCTGGCGGCGGAGGAGTTCGGTGAACAGGTACTTGATGGCTGTGGCGATGTCGGCGTCGGTGGCCGGATTCTTTTCATCGAACAGCCGCACGAGTTCCTTCGGCGCGAAGCGTTCCGATTTCGCCACGCCCCCTTCCATTTTGTGCCACGTCAGCCGGTCCACGATCAGTAGAGCGTTGCCGATCAACTGGCTGGTGGTCGGCTCGTCGAGCTTCGGCGCGGCCATGTCTTTGAACGTCGTGCCGCCCGGCGGTGAGAAAGGCTGACCAACATCAGCTCCGCGCCCGACATCCTTTGTGAACGCTTGGTAAATCTCTGGGCTGAGCCTCCGGACTCGCGTCGGCGTCTCGAGCAAACCGGTCGGTTTGCCGCGGAACAGCAAAGCGTGATCGACGACGTTGCCGTTGTGGTATTCCTCGCGCGCGGCGACGTGTTTTCCCGACCGCTTCATCTCGGCTTGAATCCACGCCATCACCGCCGACTTGCTCTCGGCACTTGGTTGCGGTTCGTTCTTGGGCGGCATCTTGCCCAGCGAAAGCTGCGTCAGCACGACCGCCCAGCGAGCCGCACTGGTCGTGGCCTTCATGTCCGTCGGCAGCGTTTGCAGATTGAGTTCCTTCTCGGCCAAATCCGCCCCGTGGCACGCGCCGCAGTATTTGGCCAGCACAGGCTTCACCGCCCGGTCGAACTCGGCTTGGCTCTCGTCGAACGAAGCGAACTTCAATTCGGCAGCAGAAGCGTGCGGCGCGAGGATGAAGGACAAGAAGGACCAGCACGAAATAGAAATAGCGGAGCGGCGCAAGCCGACCGGTCCCGGCGGGCAACGCGGCGACATACCGGACGGCTTGCGCCGTACCGCTTCAATCGTGTCATGAAGTTTGGCCGTTTGCATTCTTGATCACCTCTTCCTCAACACTAACCGAACTCCGATGTAATCCCGATTCTTCGCGTTTCCGCCCGCGTACTCCGAGTTTCGAAAAGCGGCTTCGCAATACAGCGGCGTGCTGCACCACGCGCCGCCTCGGATCACGCCGTCGCTGGTCGCCTGCTTGTTCTTCTGATCGACCAGCGGATTCACTCCGCCGACAAGCGGCGACAAGTAGCGATCCGCACACCACTCGGCCACGTTCCCGTGCATGTCGTGTAAGCCCCAGGCGTTCGGCTGGTAACTGCCGACCGGGGCAAGCGTCTTGCCATGTCCATCGTCGAAACGCACGTCGGCGAACTGCATCGCGCCGTCGTCGGCCAGCAAGCTCTTGTCGGCATAGTTGGCGTAGCGATGCAACTGGTTTGGATCATCGCCGAAGTGGTAACGAGTCGAGGTTCCCGCCCGGCACGCGTATTCCCACTGGGCTTCCGTCGGGAGCGCGTATTCCCAGTCGCTCGGCAACCGCCCCGCCTTTCGCTCCGCTTCCTGGAGTGCCTTGAGGAGCTTCTCGGTTTGATTCTGCTGCACGTTGTGAACTGGAAAGCTCGCGCCGACGAACGAGTACTTATTGCTTCCCGCGCGAAGTCGCTCCGCCTGCTCCTGCGTGACCTCGTACTTTCCCAGCCAGAAGCCCTGGGAAAGAGTCACCTCGACCTGCTTGGCATCGCCAAACTCGGCTCGCTGGCTGTCGGCGCTTCCCATCAAGAATGTCCCCGCAGGGCACCAACAAAAAACCATCCCGCGGCCGTTCGTCCACTGTTGCCCAGCCCGCTCGCCCTCGCGTGGCTCTTTGGAGTCGAGCGTGGCGGGGCGGTCCTGAGCCGACGAAGCCGTGGTGAGGAGGGAAATAGCAAATCCCAAATGGCAAATTACAAACAATTTCCAAAAGGCAAATTCGAAGGTCCAACGTGGCGCAAACTTACTGTCTGCGTTTGCGTAGGTTGGTCTACGAACTGCACGCTCACCACAAATTTCGGTCATTGCAATTTCAGGCATTGTGATTTGTTTGAGTTTTTGTGCTTGAGATTTGGAACTTTGCCCATCAGTGGTTGAACCGGAACTCGCTGCTGCACAGCAACGCCCAGACGAATTCGCGGCACCTTTCCCGTCGCTTTGAATCATCGCCCGCGATGAACTCGACGGAGCGATTCCACTCGTCGTCGGTTGGCGGGCGGGACAGGATTGTAAGGAATGCGTCTCGCACCGCGGCGACGTTGTCAGTTTGTTTCACCAACCGCTCGATCGCGTTGCCTGGCGACGGATTCAATCGCTTCTGCATGAGGTCGTTGTACGACAGAAAAAGCGTTTGGCCGGCATTGGCTTCGAAGCTTTCGCCGCCGGTGCGGAAGCGAGCCGCGAAGTCCTGCACGTCTCGCTCGCGCCAGTAGAACGCGCGGGCGACCGCCGGAGTGATCGCTTCGACCTTGCGGTCCTTTTTCTCGCGTTCGAACTTCGCACGAAGCTGGTCGTAATGGCCGGTGGCCAGGCCGATGCTGGTCGTGAGCTGATCGGCCGAGAGCGGTTTCATGATCGCCGTGGCGTAGGTGGCGTCGGCGGGACGCGAGCCGTCGCCCGTCCAACGAGTGCTGCGCAGATAAGCGTCGCTGTGCAGGATGCCGGACATCAGCCGACGCAGGTCGAACTCGTTGGCGGCGAAGTCGTCGGACAGTCGATCGAGCAGCGGCGGGTGCGACGCGGGGTTGGCGGCGTGCATCTGATCGACCGGCTCGACCAGCCCGCGGCCCATCAGTTGTTTCCACAGGCGATTGACGATCGCCCGCTTGAAGAACGGCGAGTCGGCTGTCAGGGCGTAATCGGCCAATGCGGCGCGGCGGCTGAAGTAAGGCGTCTCCGGCAGGCCGCCGTCGGCTTTCGCGTACCATTGGCCGCGGTCTGCGGGCGGCTGTGGTTCGTCGAACACGCGGCTGTCCAGGAACATCAGCCTCGCCGTCTTTTCTTCTTGTTTCGTGGTGACGAATTTCACTTCGCCGTCGGCTCGTTCTTTGATGGTGGGCGTGTTGTCGATGCGGGCTTCCTGCGTGCGACCGAGAAACGCGGCCAAGCCGTAGTAATGATCCTGCTTCCATTGAACGACGAACGGATGATCGTGGCACTTCGCGCACTGAAGCTGGACGCCGAACAGCACGCTGGCCACGCCGCTGGTCAGGCTGTCGATCTTGGCGTCGTTGTCTCCGGCGCGCACGCGCACCGCGAGAAAGTACGCCGCCCGCCGCTGCTGCTCGTCCTTCAAATCCGGCACGAGCATCTCGCGAGCGATGCGGTTCCACGGCTTGTTGGTTTTCAAAGCATCTTGCAAGTAGTCCAGAAAACCATCTCGGCCGAAGTCGCGTTCGAGGATGCTGCTGTTGAACCACAAGTCGAAGACTGTCCGCCAATAGGCGGGCATCTCTTCATGGATGAGCAGTTCGTCAATCAAGCGATGGTGTTTGTCGGCGCTCTTGTCGTCGAGATAGCGCGTCGCCTCATCGGCCGTCGGAATGCGGCCCAGCACGTCGAGATAGATGCGGCGGAGCAGTTCGGCCTCTTCGGCTCGTGGCGACGACGCGAGCTTTCTTGCTTGCAGCGAGGCAGTGATTTCGTCGTCGATGATCTGGCTGACGGGGTCGGCGGCCGCAGCGAATGACGCGGCAGCGCAGAAGCACCAAATGACAAAAGACAAATAACAAACAAATTTCAATTCCAAAATTCCAATGCGCGAAGCGAGTTCGCGCACGCATCGAGTTTTGAGCCTTGTGGTTTGGAATTTGTTTGTCATTTGAGTTTTGTCATTTGGTTTTTGTTTGTCATTTGGCTTTTGTCATTTGGTGCTTTCCTACTGGACTTCGTACATCTCCACCGTGCCATCCGCCTTGCCGACGGCGACTTGCTTGCCATCGTTTGAGAAGCACAACCCCAGCGACCAGTCGCCCCGCTTGACCGTGGCAAAAGAGTCGCCCGGAATGCTTTTGGCCGACCGGGGTTTGCCGTTCTTGTCCTTTTCGGGCGGAGCGAATTTGTCGGCGGCGTAGTTCCACAGCTTCACTTCGTTCTCTCCGCCGGCCAGAACATCGGCCGCCGGATGAAAGGCGACTTCCATGTTGATCCGGTCGGTCGCCACGATCTCGCCGGATGCCAAATCGTACAGGTCGAGCTTCTCACCGCCGACTACTGCCAGCCAACGGCTGTCGTGACTGACGGCCAGTCGATGCACGCCGCTGTGCCGTGGCGTCTGGCCGGACTGATCATTCGCAGCGCCGAATTCGATCGTTCGCACCACCTGCCACGACTGCGTGTCCCACACGATCACCTTGCCATCTTCACCGCCGCTGACGAGCAGGCGGCCGTCCAGCGTAAAGGCTAAATCGGCGGCGTAGCGCGTGTGCCCAACGAGCGACTGCCGCAGCGCGAGGTTCGCCGCGCTCCAGATTTTGACCGCTCGATCCGAACCGGCTGTGGCGATCGTGTTGCCATCGGGCGAAAACGCGACCGCTTCGACCCAGCCGTCGTGAGCCGCGACTTGATGCACCGGCTTCTCCTCGGGCCGCCCGTCAGCCCACTTCCACAACCGCAGCGTCCGATCCGAGCCGCCGGTCGCGATGAACTCGCCACGCGGCTGAATGTCGAAGCCGCGGACCCAGCCGATCTCGTGCGGGCACAGCAGCTCACCGACGACGCACTTTTCCTTTTTGTTTTTGACTTGTTGCGGCTCGCCGTTCATATCCCAGCACGCGACACGGCGGTCCACGCACAACGCCAACAGCTTCGGCTCCGTCGGATGAAACCGCACGCGAAACATCGTCATCGGCCCGCGCTTGTTGCCGTCGTCGACGAAGTAGGTCTTTTCGGTTTTGGTGAGTTTGATGGGCATCAAAACACCTCTTCCATCGCCTTGCCCAGCTTGTCTTCGACGAACGGGATCGGGCGGTTTTCGAATTCAATCTCTTTGTGCGGGTTGATGCCGAGCGTCTTGTAGAACGTGCAGAACAAGTCGTGGATCGTCACCGGGCGGTCTTTCAATTCGGTGCCGTTGTCGTTCGTCGAGCCGATGACCAGCCCTTCCTTCAGCCCACAGCCACCGAACGACAGCGACCAGCATTTCGTCCAGTGATTCCGTCCCGGTTGGCCTTGGCCGAGGATTTCCGGTGTGCGGCCGAATTCACCCATCAAGACCAGCAGCGTGTTGGTCCACAGGCCACGGGCGATGAGATCGTCGATCAGCGCGCCGACCGCCGTGTCGAATTCGCTGCTGATCCAGCGCTGGCTCTGGAATGCGCGGCGATGCTTGTCCCACGCCAAGCCACTTTGATGCTGCACTCGCACGAACGGTACGCCGCGCTCGACCAGTCGCCGGGCCAGCAAGCAGTCGCGGCCGAGTTGGCTTTTTCCATAGCGGTCGAAGTCGGAAGGTGATTCTTGCGACACGTCGAACAGGTCGCCCGAGCGCAACAGGTTGCCGACCTCGGCGAACGCGCCGTCGTGCGATTCGACCAACCGCGCGTCTCGGCCGGTGGCGAATGAATCGCTGAATGAGCGCCGCAGTTTCTCCCGCCGCTCGAACGCCGCGATTTCCTCGGCGCTCGGCTTGGGCAAATCCTGCGGCCCCGCCCCGCCGCCGGGACAGTGCAGCGCCTGGTACTTCGCGCCCAGGTAGCCGGCACCCGGCACATGCAGCGAACCGAAGTTGTCGCGGCCCAGCATCACATAGGACGGCAGTCCCGAATCGGCTGCCGGTTGTTCGTGGGCACAAATGGAAAGCCAATGAGGCGCGGGGGCGACGAGAGTGCTGGGGTTGTACGCCGTCTGCGCGATGTAACCGCCCTGATCGTGATCGCCGTTGGTGCTGGTCATGCTGCGAACTGTGATCATACGATTGGCCTGCCGGGCCAGGTTCGGCAGGTACTCGTCGAAATGCACGCCGGGAATCGACGTCGGAATCGAGACATGCGGCCCGCCAGTCGGCTGGCCCGTTTTTGGATCCCACGTCTCAAATTGGCTCGGCCCACCGCTCATGAAGATCAGAACGGTTCGCCTGTTGTTCTTTTTGACAGACGCCGCCTGCTCCGCAGCGAACAAGCGACCGAAGCCACCGAAGGCCACTCCACCTGCCAACGCGCCTTGCAACATGGCCCGCCGCGAGAAGGCGTGTTCGTAACTAGGACAGCAATCTGTCGAAGGAAGTCTCATGCTTGAGTGTCCTGTAACGCGAATTCGTCGCTGACTGGCCAAGCTCATTGAAAGGCTCATTCATTCATTGGATTAAAAATGGCCTGGGCTCTTCTTGCGGGAAGAAAGACCGAGAAATGAGACCCGCCTCTTTTGTCTGCTCCTTTGTAGCCGCGTTCGCCAGAACGCGGGGAGCCCAAGCCCGCGTTCTGGGGAACGCGGCTACGAAAGTGTGCAGTCGTGTTAGGACCGCTCCCTGACGGTTTCGGCTCAAAAAATTCACAGCCACTCACATCGGCAATGGCGACTGTCAGGCCCTCGTCGGTTTGTTTGATGCCGCGCTCTTCCAACCACACCTTGAGATTGCCGTAGTTGTAGTACTCTGGAATGAACGAGAACTTCGTCTTGCCGTCCTGCCACTTGGCATTGAGTTCGGCCGCGACCGCCTTCAGGCCTTCTTGATTGCCGCCGCTGTCCCCGATCAGCACGACGTGCTTGAAGCCATGCGTTCGATAGCACGAGCAAACATCCACCAGCAGCCGCCGGTAGGTGTCCTCGGTCAGACTGACCGTCGAGGGATATTTCATGTGCGAAGTGGGCGGGTCGATGTCCCCTTCCGGGACGAAGCCAATCAGCGGCGCGACCAGCGTGTTCCCCAACTTGCGAGCGATCGCGTCGGTCGTGCCACGCAGCACCACCTGATGTTTGTTGGCGGCCAGGTACGGCCCGTTCTGTTCGATGCCGCCGGTCGCCACGAGAACCGTGTCCTTGCCGGCCTGCATCGCATCGCGGACCTCCATCCAGGTCATGTCCTCGACGAAGACCGTCTCCAGCGCCTCAATGGGCCGCGTCCCCTTCGGATCAGGATTCACCGGCCCGAACTTCGCCGCCTGAAAACCCACGGCCGTGGCAACCACGACTGAAAGAACGAGCAGAACCAATGTCTTGCACATGAGATGCCTTTCTGAAATGAGTGTCCTCTCCCGGCCGCATCATCCGCGACCGCGAATCAACATGCCAAGGAGATCACACTCTCACATCATCCTGCCCACCCATCATTCTGCGGAATTCCGGCGAGGTAGAGTCGAGACGTGGCGCGAGGCTCTCGTGGAGGAGAGCTGTTTCCACGTCCCGCTCATCGAACCGGACGTGCGGATTTCCCGCATCCGGCTCTCGGATCAAGGCTGGTTGGACGAGTTCGCT
>JBJXEX010000177.1:0-2599 GCA_046156195.1 Planctomycetaceae bacterium
AAGCGGACACCCTCTGCGACAGCCAACCGCTGACCGCCTTCTGGAGCAACCGCCTCCAAACTCGCACCGGCTTCCACTCCAACGTCCGCCGCCCCCGAACCCCCGCCATCTGAAAATCACAAACCCCGTCGCGCACCCACTCAGTGGGAAAAAGCGTTTGGAGCCGTTGCCAGAGAGCTTGGCGCGGCATTGCCATTGATAGTTCGGTAACTCATTTTGAAATCGTTCGAGGGGAGAACACAACGATGTCGCCTCAAATCAAATTTGGTGCCCTGCTCATCGCGTTGAGCGTCATGACACTGGCCCCGTGCCTGGCGGAGGAAGAGATCAAACCAGAGGTGGCTCTGGCCGATGGTCTCGAACGATTGGCGAAAGGGGTCGTCGATCACTTCGCCAACGAGAAACTCGACAAAGCCATCTCCGTGAGTTTCTTCTTAAATGCCGATGGCGACCAAAGTGCCAGTCTGCGCGACATGCTGGAAGCGGCACTCAAGAAACAGGGCTTCGAGATTCGTCGCAGCATGTTGGTGATTGAAGGTCGGTTTGCTCTGATTTCACGAAAGAAGACTCCGGCGGAAAACTATGAGGACATCGCCCTCAAGTTGACCGCCAACATTCGCGACCGGCTGTCGGACGAAGTCCGGCAACCGATTTCGATTCCGATTCATTGCAAAGAGTTGGGAGTCCACTTGGCGGGGCTGACCGTCGAACATGGAACCGATCCCAACGATCAGACTCGTGCCGAGCGAGTTTGCGAACTCATCACTCGTCCCGTCGCCAGCGCCGTCGCCAACGAATCACGCGCCGCCCCAGACAGCCCGTTCGGAGTCGAGGTCCGAGTCCGGCGCGGACAGACAAAAGAGAGTGATGCCCGCAAGCCGCAATTGGTCGAGGGCCGATCGTTCGTGAAGCTCGAAAAGGGTGAAGAGTACGTCGTCAGGCTTTTCAATCGCGCGTCACATGAAGCCGCCGTGACGTTGACGATCGACGGTTTGAACATGTTCGCCTTCAGTGAAGAGGGAAACTTCGGCAGCCAAGTGCTGATTCCTCCCGGCCACGTCGTGGAGATTCCCGGCTGGTACATCAACAAGATGAAGTCCGATGCTTTCGAGATCACAACCTACGCAAAGAGCGCAGCGGCATCGCGTGGCGTGACCAGCGGCGTCGGTACGATCACCGCTAGTTTCTCTGCTGCTTGGGATCCGGAATCTGATCCGCCGTCTGATGAATCTCTCCGTGGCAAGGAATCTGGGCCTGCCACAGGGCGTGGTCGGCAGATCGACCAAAAATACGAACAAGTACAACGGAAGGTCGGCCTCGTCCGCTCGGTCGTCAGCGTGCGATACACGCGATAGAAAGCGCCGACCCTAGATCTCGCAAATCGACAACACTCGCTCGCCTGATCCACGACATTCAGGAATCACCATCATGGATGCACAATCGCAACACAAACTCGATTTCGATGACGACCAACTGTGGCGGCAAATGGTCAGCGACGATTTTAATTGGAATCCGCCATTAGTTTTTGAATATGGGGAACATCAAATTGAGTCTGATCCGGTGACGAACTCGAACTTCATTTATCAACTTGGCAGTCGGGAACTCGTGCTTTCCTATGGACCGCCTCGCTGTCTCATTCACCGGCATGATTTTCGACGTCGTGCCGTCATCTCAAATGTCAACGAATGTCTTATTCTGGGGTATTCTCCAATCGGGGAGATGCCATTGTTCTATGAGGCCCGGGCGGGAGGTCTCGCGTTCTGGTTTTTTCGCGAGCGAATTCCAATTCATGACATCGCTCCGCTTGTGTATCCCTTTGAATCTGAAATCAAGCTGACAGTCTTTGTCATTTCCATCGAACAGATGAATCACGCATCCGGTTCTGTGTCGGTCCACGGCGGTCTTGAGCCTGTCGATTTCCAGAAAATCCCCAGTCGATACCGGGCTGACATGAGACTGATAAAGCATTGCGGCTACCAACATCTCGGCGACGACACGTTCTATGTGTTTGTCGGAGTATTTGATGCTGACCGCGATCAAGCACCGGTTTCGGTGGTGATTCCACACACAGCGTTGCGCGGCGACTTCACCACCCGCTGGTGGCTTGAAGATCAATTCGAGCCGGCAGTTTCGATTCGTGGGATAGTACAGTTTCAGGGCGAATTCAGTGCGTAAGAACACCCGACCCCCAATCCATCATTCCAATTCTGCAAGACCAGTTGCCATGAACCCACACGCTCGACCAAGACGGAAACCACCTCCGGCACCGATCGATCACGATCAGATTTACAAGCTGTTGTGGGAAGCGTTCTTTCGCGAGGCGATGGAATTGTTCTGCCCGGCGGAAGCCGAGTTGATCGACTTCGGGCAAGTGGAATTCCTGCGCGAGGAATTCTTCACCGACGTGCGCAGCGGCAAACGGCGGCGGCTCGATTTGGTGGCCAAGGTCGGACTGAAAAAGGGAGGCCAGTACTGGGGTGATGCAAAGTTCGGCTTGACGGAGAGTTGATGCTGGGCGGGAAGTGTTTACGGGGTGGAGACGCTAAAGGCGAGGCGACGCTGGGATTGAACACTGGGAGGAAGGTTCAATTCACACCAC
>JBJXEX010000178.1:0-14581 GCA_046156195.1 Planctomycetaceae bacterium
CTCTGCGACAGCCAACCGCTGACCGCCTTCTGGAGCAACCGCCTCCAAACTCGCACCGGCTTCCACTCCAACGTCCGCCGCCACCGAACCCCCGCCATCTGAAAATCACAAACCCCGTCGCGCACCCTGATCTTCTTGGCGTCCTTGTGAGCGTAGCTGACGAAGAGTCGCAGACGCGGCGGCGCGGTCTCGCGGTCGGCTTCGCGAGCTTGCGGGCTTTCGACGCCATCCAACGTCTCCGTCACATGCACCGTCGCGAGTTCCCCTTCTTTGGTTTCCTCTTCGGTTTCAGAAGTCCCTTTGGCTTCCAGCCGCCGCAGCTTGCCGACTCGCACCCACGAGTCGGGATGCTCGTCGAGTTCGACCTCTTCGATGACTCGGACCTGACCATGCAGGACGGTCAGGTGCGCGCGGATCAAATCGAACAGAGTCTGTCGATCGTCGGTCGGACACTCGATGACCGCCACGTCCGTGCGACGCTCAATGCGATTGAGCCGCACCAATGCCTTCGCCCCCTGCCATTCGAGAACGACACCCGATCGCCACCTCCATTCGGGATGAGCGGCACTCATCTCATGCGTCCGCACGATGAATCGAGGAAGCAAACCCGGCGGCAGCGCGTCGGGATAAGAGAACCTCAGCCGCCGCACATCGGAGCCGCGAAACTCAGTGAACGCCTCCGGCTGCTCCTCACGCAGCAACTCCGGGATCAGCCAGTGCTGAGTCCCATCCAACGGAAACGCCACTTCAAACTTCTCCATCAGTTCGAGCACGAAGCCATGCTTCTCGGCGGGGTAGTCGGTCGGTTCCAACGCGCGTCGCAGCCAGTTGATGTCGAGCACTCCGTGGCAGTCCTGCTGTTGAACAAAGCGAATCAGCCCGTAGATCGCCTCCGTAACCCACTTGGGCTTGAGCACGCAGGTATGTCGCAGTCGCTGGTGTTCGCGGAAATTCAACGCAATCCCCAACCGATGCAGCGTCTGAGCAAGACTGTCTTGTTGGCTCTCTTCCTTGACTCCGAATTGGTCACACAGCGTTTGGAAGTCGCGGTACTCCAAATAGCTTTGATCCAGCGCCGTCAATTGTTGTTTGACCTGATGCCACTTCTTGGGAACTCCCAACCAGACATCCTGCATGTCATTGACCGTCTGCGCCAGCATCGCGGTCAGCTCGGCGAGTCCGCGTCGCGTGAAGGCATCAGTCTGCACAAAGCCGACGATCTGTGGACAGCGTTCGCGCAGACGAAACTGATCGACCGAGAACGCATGTTGGTCGTACTTGGTCAGCACCACGATGACGGGACTGTCACCGCCGAAACTCTGAATGAACCGCAGCCAGTAATCCGTTTCGAGTTCCCAATTCCCCGCCCGACCTTCCAGCACGAGCAAATACACGCAGCGTTCCGCCAGAAAAATCTGATGCGTGCTATGCAAGAATTCCTGCCCCCCGAAATCCCAAACATGCGCGGTGGCCGTTCCCTTCGGGCAGTTCAACGGCAGTCGTTGCACGGTGATGCCCGGCGTCTCAGGTTCCTTGTCATCCGGCGGCTCGTCTCGCAGCGCTTTCAGCAGCGACGTCTTCCCAACTCGCCCCCGCCCCACGAGCAGCAGCCGCACTTCCCGCATTGGCTCCTCGCCTTCGAATCGCCGCGAGAAGTAATAGTCCAAAATCGCTTTAGGATCGGCGGGCGGACATTCCGTCCCGGCTTCATGCCACGTTGGCCCAAGCAGTTCATTGGGCAGTCCAAGTGAGTCATTGCCATGCAGCATCAGTTCCCGAAGTTGCCGCAATTGACGCAGACTTTCGGGCAACTCACGCAATTGGTTGTTTTCGACGGTCAGTACGGTCAATCGCGACAATCGCCCAAACTCCAGCGGGAGAGTGCACAGATCGTTGCCGGAGAGGTGAAGGGTTGTCAGACCGCTAAGCTGCCCGAACTCCGGCGGCAGCGTGCTCAAATGATTGCCCCAGAGGTTGAGCGTCGTTAACGCGGCGAGCTGTCCGATATCCGGAGGCAGCGTGCTCAGTTGGTTGCCGTCGAGGTCGAGTGTCGTCAGCGCGGTGAGCCGTCCGAATTCATACGGTAGCGTGCGAAGTTGGTTGAAGTAGAGGTAGAGCTCTGCCAGCTCGGTGAGTTGTACGAATTCAGGCGGTAGCGTGCGCAGTTGGTTGTCGCGTAGGTCGAGCGTCCTAAGTGCGGTGAGCTGTCCGATCATCGGCGGCAGCACACTCAGTTGGTTGCTGTGGAGATTGATCTTAGTCAGTGCAGTGAGCTGTCCGATCTCAGGCGGCAGAGCGCTCAGTTGGTTAAAGCGAAGGTTGAGTTCTGTCAGCGCGGTAAGCTGTCCGATCTCCGGTGGCAACGTGCGGAGGCCGAGGCTCGCCAAACTGAGTGTTTTGCTACGAGTATTTCGGGCGGCAGAAATGCGTTCGAGGGCTTTGGCGTAAGCGGGATCAGAGTCCGGTTGTTGCTGGGTCATGTGTCATTGCCGTTCTGGAATCTGGGATGGTGAGCGAGGGGTCTGAGGCAAAGCCTCGCTGGACTCCTTCATCTCAGAAACTTGTTGCCGATGAGTCAACCACATCAGGGAGAAGGAAGCCCGACGAATGAAGGGAGACGACGAATGAAGGGAGACGACGAATGACGCGATCGTCGGGCACAGAGCCCACCTTTTCCTGGACTGACACCTTTTCCTGACTTCAGCGCCGCCTCGCCTTTGGTGCCGCGCCACCGTAAACACTTCCCGCCCGACCGCTCATCAACGTCAAGCCGATCTTTGCAGCCCCCCAGGCCGCGGCTGGATGGCTGCGGAGCGGCTTGGCAGCGTGTCGGGACGTGTTCGGTGTCTAGCACCACAGGGAATTACTTGGTCCGATGACGGTGAGCACGCCAGACGTCGAACGCCGGATACGGTTCGCGTTTCGGCGACATCAGGCCCCACGACTTTTCGATCGTGAGCTTGGATTCCTCGCTCTTCCAAGGCAGGTCGAACGCTTCAAAGGCGACGCCGTGAAAGACCCACGCCTGCGGTGTGTTCTCGACTCGCGCGAGCAGTCCCGGCTTGGAGTACGCCGACCAGAACTCTTGCTGTGAGGCCGACGAATACGCGGGCTTGCCGTCGTGCGGAAAGCCGGTCTCTTTGAGCAACACCGGCTTCTGGATTTGAATCGCCAACTTCAACGCCTCGTCGCGTGCCCAAGCCGCGCTCGCTTCGGGAGAAAGCTGAGGGCGATCAAACACCGGATGAATGTTCGGAGCCAGGAAGTCGCCAAAGTTGCGAATGAACTCGTGCTGATAGCCGACGAGCGGCTCGCTGGTCGCCAACGGCACGGACTTCGGCAGCTTCTGACGCAAGCGAGCCGCCGCGATCATCAGATCGTCCGCCTCATACCGCTTGAACGTGATCCCCTCGTTGCCGACGAGCACCCCCAACGCCATGTCCGATTCATACAGCCGAGCCAGTTCGACAACGCCGTCCACTTCCGCAGCCGACTTCGTATCCCAGATCGCCAGCAGGACGGCTCGATACTTCAGCTCTTTGGCGAGCGCGACGATTCGCGGCGTACAAGCCTCGTGGTAGCCGTACAAGATCAGCCCATCGAACGCGGGACGCAGAGCCTCCAGGTCGGCGCGGATCGAACTGGTCGTCAGCCGTCGCTGATTGACCTCTTGCCGAGGGTCCAACTGCGACGGCGTGTAAGTCACCATCGTCGCCACCGGCTGACCGGTCAGATAATCGAACAGAGGAAACCGGCGATCCGGTTCCGCCGCTCGCGCGGAGAGCGTGAGCGTGGTGAAGTACAACGCAACCAGAACGATTCTTGCCATCACGATCCTTAATCAATGACTGTTTTGCGAAGCGGCCCCTCCGGCTTGCCCAGTTGGTTTCGCGAGAAGATTCGGGGCGTTGATTCCCAGCCGCCCATCATTCCTCGGACTTCCGGCGAGCAGGATGATGGGCGGGCAGAATGATGTGAGAGCGGAAACAATGACACTTCTCGATCGCGCTTGGGAGTCTCAGGTGGGAGGCAAAGTTGGTGACAGGCCGTTTTGATCGACATGGTGCCGAGACCATTGAGCTTGCCTGGATCGGAGCTATTCGCGCAGGCTGGCTTTGCAATTTCAAAAAGTTCAACGGACACTGACGGCCAGACCGATTGGCCACCTCCCTGAAGGATTCCGCGATGCCATTTCCGATTCAACGCCGTGATTTTCTGAAAGCCACCGCCACGCTCGCGGCGGCGGGTTTTGTCGGGCCGCTGGCGAATGCCGCCGATCAGCCGCCGCTATTTGACATCTCGCTCGCCGAGTGGTCGCTGCATCGCACGATCAAAGCGGGCAAGCTCGACAACCTGGACTTCGCGAAGACCGCCAAGCACGACTACGGCATCCATGCCATCGAGTTCGTGAATCAGTTCTTCAAGGACAAGGCAAAGAATACGGAATACCTCGCGGAGCTGAAAAAGCGTGCGGTCGGCGAGGGAGTCAAGATGCTGCTCATCATGTGCGACGGCGAAGGAGCGCTCGGCGACGCGGACCAGAAGAAGCGGCAGACGGCGGTCGAGAATCATTTTCCATGGGTCGAGGCGGCGAAGTTTCTCGGCTGCCATTCGATTCGGGTGAACGCTCAGAGCAGCGGCACCTACGACGAGCAGGTCGATCGCGCGGCGGACGGTTTGCGAAAGCTGACCGAGTTCGGTGCGAAGCACGAGATCAACGTCATCGTCGAAAATCACGGAGGCTTGTCCTCCAACGGCGAATGGCTGGCGAAGGTGATGAAGAAGGTGGATCACAAACGCTGTGGCACTCTGCCGGACTTCGGCAACTTCGCGATCGACCGACAGAAGAACGAATGGTATGACCGCTACAAAGGGGTGACCGAATTGATGCCGTTCGCGAAAGCGGTTAGCGCTAAGTCTTATGATTTCGACGACTCCCAGCCGCTAGTCACCACCGACACGCGGTCGGACAAACCGACCGACTACTTAAAGATGATGAAGATCGTGCTGGCCGCCGGATATCACGGCTATGTCGGCATCGAGTACGAAGGAACCAAAGTGGGCGAACCCGAAGGCATCCGCGCGACGAAAACAATGCTAGAACGAGTGCGGGCGGAACTGTCGAAGGCGTAACCCATCCGGTTTGCCGCATTGGACTCCCTGGATTTCAAAAGTTGTTACAGACGGATCAAGTATTGAGTGCTCAGATCTCTGTTCTTCAAACGGGGGTTTTGGCCCCACGGATGGCAAGGCCGCCCCACGGATAAAGAAAAACAAAATGGCCTGTTACCAACTTAGTATCCCAATCGCGATCAAGAAGTGTTTATGGTTTTCGCTTTCACATCATTCTGCCCAACCATCATTCTGCTCGCCGGAAGTCAGCAGAATGATGGATGGGCAGAATGATGTGAGAATGCTTGGCGTCTTCCCAATCAGAACTCGCAACCAAGAGTTCAAGACTGTTTCACAAATTGTTCCATAATCCTTTGTCTCACTTTGCGTTCTTTGCGACCTTCTGTTCCAAACTGTGTTTTGAACAGAAGGTCGCAAAGAACGCAAAGTGAATTTAGAGGAACACAAAGCCTCGAAAGTTAGGGTGGCTTCTGGTCTTGACGCTTTCGGTGCCGAAACTCTTTTCACGAAAACAGGATTTCAATCGTTTGCGGAGCAGAGGTAAGGCGGACACGCCTTCTTTGAGTTCGCAAAGATGTGCAGAGACCAATGGGTCTAATGGCTTGGAAATCTGGTAACTCAATTCAGGTCGGGTGATGTGATGGCGGCTTTGCAGATTTCCTGTCCGAAGTGTGGCAAGTCGCTCAAGCTGCCGGATCGCAGCTTGCTGGGAAAACGCGGAAAGTGTTCCAAGTGCCGACACAGTTTCGTAATGACGGAACCGGCCGCCGCTGTGAACGAATCCTCTGGGCCAGTGAATTCTTCGAGCCGTCGGCCGCAAGCGAATCAGGGAGCGCCGACCGATCAGGACGTGGAACCGCTCGATGTCGCCGATTTGTATGACGAGCTAGACCAGATCGATCGCCGCCGCGAATCCACGGAGCCGGATGAAGTGCAATTCGAGATCGCGGATTCGGCACGCGGCCCGACGGTCTCCGGGACCGGAGCGCGCTGGGTGCCGGATGCGCCTCCGACGGCGCAGGCTCCACCGGCAGCTCCCGGTGTGCCTCCCGGCTATCCGTACCCGGTGCCGATGCCGCCGCAGATGCCGATGGCTCCGCAACAGTGGGCGGTTCCGCCGGGATATCCTCCGGGATATGTCGTTGCCTATCCGCCCCAACCAGGGATGCCATATCCGATGGCTCCGGGTTATGCACCTCCTCCGGGATATGGACCGCCTCCCGGTTATGGACCTCCTCCGGGTTATGCGCCGCCTCCGGGTTATGCTCCAACATCTTATGGAATGCCTCAGTACGCCGCTCCTCCGATGATGGCTCCTCTACCGCAGCCGGCTGCTCCGCCGTTTGTTCAGCCTGCGCCGGCTCCAGCCGCGCCCCCGGTCAACGACAACCCCTTCGCGGCGTTCGGTGAACCTGAGCCAAGTCCGAGTGCTCTGCCGTCCGAGTCCGATATGTTGTCGGATCGCTCGCGAACGAACTCGAAGTCCAAGTCCAAGTTCAAAGCGAAACAAGCTCAGAAGGCGAAGCAGACTCAATTGCTGGCGATCATCGCGGTCGGCCTGTTGGTCGTCGGAGGGATCGCGTTCGCGACGCTCGGCGGTCGGTCGGGAGCGACCGGGAAAGAGAAGAAACAAGGGGTCGCGCAACAGGCCGATCCCAAGTCTGAGGAGACCGGTGCCGAATCTCCGCGATGGGAATCGCCGCTGCCGGTCAGCCCCACCAAAGGGGATCCGATCAACTTGGTCTGTATGCCCTACGGCGTGAGCGCGGTCGTGCATCTGCGACCGGCGGACCTCTGGGCGAAGAATCCCAAACGCGAAGAGTTCCGCTACTGTTTGGGACCGCTGGGGGAATGGGTCGAAGCGCAGATCAAAGCCTTGTGCAACCACGAGCCAGCAGCCATTGACGAGCTGACGTTGGGATTCATTCCCGGTGTCGTCAGCGAACCGATGCAAGTCTGTGGAGTCGTGCGACTCAAGCAGGCGGCGCAGAAGACCGAGTTGATCAAGGCATTCCGAGAATTGACGGCGGAACTCAAAGAAACCGACGGCGACTACCCGGTCTACGAATCGGACAAGTACGCCTATGTGATGAAAGACTTGCAGACGTTTGCGTTCTGTCCTCGTCTCCGGCAAACCGAAATGGTCGAGGCGATCAACCGTCCGAACGCGCAAGGTCCGGGACTGGAAGCACTCATCAAGAAGACCGATCGGCAACGACAGATCGTGCTCCTGTTCGATCCCACGACGATGGCCGCTCACGCACAGTTCATTCTGCCGCCGGAATTGCACCGCATGACGGATCGCGCTCTCGACTTCTTTGAGCCGAAGCAAATCGAGGAAGTCGCCTGGAGCTTGCACCTCGGCGACGACAAGTTGCATTCGGAGATTGTGGTCCGCAATCGGACGTCGGTGGCGAAGACCACTTTGCAAACCGATATGCGAAAGCGGCTCGACAAGGTGCCGCAGGATTTGCAGGACTCGATTCGGGGCTACATGAACCCCAAGCAACTTGGCCCGCGTCAGATTATTGGACGCTTTCCGGCCATGACGAAGGTCTTCGCGATGTCCACGCACGCTACGTCTGGCGAGCGGTATGCCTCACTGACGACCTCGCTACCTCTGATCGCTGGCCCGAACCTCGCCATCGGCGCACTGTTTACATGGGACGAGTCCACTCGCACCGACTTCAGCAAAGCGATCGGCCCGACCAAACCTCCGAAAGAGACCGGCTCGAAACTGCCGGACCTCGTCGCCGATCGGCTCAAGCAGATCAAATGCGAGATCGAGTTTGGTCGCGAGCCGCTGCAAGGAGCCATCAAGTTCATCGCCGACGAATGCAAGGTCACGATCGACATCGACGGCGACGCGCTCAAGGCCGCGGGCTTCACTAAGAACATGCCGCAGACGATGACGCTGGGCAAAGTCACCGGCTTGGAAGCGCTCGCGGCTATCCTGAAGAGATACGAAAAAGAAAAAGTCCCGATGGTGCTAGTCATCAATGAAAGCAAGAAGCTCGCGCTCATCACCACCAAGGACTTCGCGGAGAAAGACAACCTCAAGACATATCCGCTGCCGTGAATTTGTGAGCCGATGGCGCTAGCCACGGGCCTCGGTGGGTGACGTTTGACGGCGAATCGCCCGACGCTAGTGCCGCAAACGAGAAATGACCAACCAAACGAATCGTCTTCTTCTAGGCATCCCTCTGTGTCCCCTGTCGCGTCTCGGTGGCGTCGAAAATGTTGGTTCTACCGGCTTTGTAGTGGCTGGTTTCCTAGACGATGGAAAGTGTTAGACCACTCGACGGTGGATTTTGGGAGGCATGACTCCGATGTCCCAGGGTGTCTGCGTGAACCTCTCGAAGACAGGTTTGGTACGGAATCGTCGGCGCGAGTCCAACTCTGGGACATCGGAGTCATGCCTTAGAAAATCCACCGTGGAGTCGCCTCACGTTTCCCTTTCCAGTTTGCATCTGCCACTAGAGCCCCAGAAGAACCTCTTTTTGAAGTTACGCAGTTTGACAAAGATTGACACCAAACCCTCGTTTAACCTCACGCCGCGGGCACTCACATCGGTTGGCGAGCCATGCCGAAACGCGCACGCCTGCGGCTTGCGGTTAAACGACTGACGACTCCGTTCTGTCAGACTGTGCGACTTCAAAAACTGACGCTTGAGGACTAATCGATGCTGGAGCACCGTTGATGAACTTTGCCCATTTGCCGCGAGTACTCATATCGGCCGGCCTGTTTGGCCTCTGTTTGTGGAGAGGGATCGGCAACGCTGCCGATCCCCCGGCACAATCATTAACGCCAACGAAGTCTGTCCCATCAATCACCGCACCGACCGATCACAAGGAGTCGGCGTGGTGGTCGCTGCGGTCGCTCGGCTCTTCGCCGATACCGCAACGAGGCGGCCATCGGCAGGCGCATGGCTCCCTCGATTCTCATGACTCCCTCAATCTCATCGACCAGTTTGTCTTGAGCAAGCTGGCCGAGAAGAACCTGGAACCATCTCTTCCCGCTGGTCGCCGGACGTTGATCCGGCGAGTCAGCTTTGATCTGCTCGGACTGCCGCCGACTGCGGAAGAGGTGGACGAGTTCGTCGCCGATCCTGCCGAAGACGCTTACGAGCGGCTGGTCGATCGGCTGCTCGCCAGTCCGCATTACGGCGAGCGTTGGGCGCGGCATTGGATGGACGTGGTTCACTACGCCGAATCTCACGGGCACGACCAAGACCGGCCGCGACCGACGGCGTGGCCTTATCGCGATTACTTGATCCGCTCGTTCAATGACGACAAGCCGTACTCGCAATTCGTGGCCGAGCAAGTCGCTGGGGACTCTCTCTTCCCGTACGACCCGCAGGCGATTGCCGCGACCGGCTTTCTCGCGACGGGACCGTTCGACGAAAGCTCGTTGCAGAGCATTCAAGATGACACCGATGACCGCCGCATCGCGCAGTACCTCGACCGTGACGACATGGTCACGACGGTGATGAGCACGTTCGTCAGCACGACGGTTCATTGTGCTCGCTGCCACGACCATTTCTTTGACCCGATCAGTCAGGCGGATTACTACGCTCTGCAAGCGGTCTTTGCCGGCGTCGATAAAGCCGAGCGAACTTACGATGCCGATCCAGAAGTCAGCCGACGACGACATTCGTTGCGGACGGAACTGGCTCGACTGCGCGGCCTCAAGGGGCAAGCCGATCCGTCGCTGCTGTTATCCGACGCGCAGGAACTCGCCGCCGTTTGGGAAGCGAAGCAAGCGGCGAAACCGTCGCTCTGGCAAACGCTCGAACCTGTCGAAGTCCAATCGGCCGAAGGTTCGACGCTCACCAAACAGCCGGACGGTTCGGTGCTCGCCAGCGAGAAGCGGCCAGAGAAGGACACTTATACGTTGACCTATCACACGTCACTGCGCGGTCTCACCGCGCTGCGGTTGGAAGTGCTCGCCGACGATTCGCTGTCGAAGCGCGGTCCCGGCCGGCAGGACAATGGGAATCTGCATTTGAGCGAGTTCAAAGTGTTCGCGGCTGCGCAACTAGAAGAGGGGGAGAGAGGGAGAGGGGGAGAGGGGGAGAAAGGAAAAGGTGGCGACGCGAAGCCGTTGGTTTTGAAGAGTCCGCGCGCCGACTTCAATCAGGAGGGTTGGACGATCGCGCACACGATTGATGGCAATCCGAGCACGGCGTGGGGCATCTATCCGCGCGTTGGTGAGGATCATCGCGCGGTCTACGAGTTTGCTCAGCCGGTGTCGTTTGAGGAGGGGACGGTGCTGATCGTCGTCCTCGAACAGCTTCACGGCGGAGGTCACTTGATCGGCCGGCCGAGGATCTCGGTCACGACGGCGACGGAATCGCTGGCACTCGATGGCGAACTCATTCCGGGCGAGATCAATGCGATCTTGAAGAAACCGAAGGCGGATCGGAATGACCTCGAACGCGCGGAACTCGCTCGGTACGTCCGGCAGTCGCAGGTCGAGCGAGACTTGGTCGCGCTTCCCGCACCGCAGATGGTTTTTGCGGCGTCGGGCGAAATGAAATCCGATGCGCTGACGGCACCGACAAAGCGGCCGGTACGGATGGTCCATCTGCTGACTCGCGGCGACATCAAACAAGCCAAAGAGGTCGCTCAAGCCGGATCGCTGACTTGCATCGAAGGTCTCGCCGCGCGGTTTGAATTGGCCAATGCGTCGGAGGAAGGGACTCGCCGAGCGGCCCTCGCGAACTGGTTGACTGACCGCCGCAACGTGCTGACCTGGCGCAGCATTGCGAATCGAATCTGGCATCACCACTTCGGCCGCGGCCTGTGCGACACACCGAATGACCTCGGCCAAATGGGTTCGGTGCCAACGCATCCGGAGTTGCTCGATTGGTTGGCGACGGAGTTGAGGGGGAGAGAGGGCGAGGGGGAGAGGGGGAGAACAACAGAGACGGTTCACAAGTCAGACTTGTCTTCTCTCCCTCTCTGCCCCTCTCCCTCACTCCCCCTCTCAGTCAAGCAACTGCATCGCCTGATCGTCACCAGCGCGACATACCAGCAGTCGTCTCAGACCAACGAACGCAACGTGGCGATCGACGGTGACAATCGCTTTCTATGGCGGATGAATCGGACTCGGTTGGATGCCGAATCGTTGCGCGATGCGCTGATCGCCACGACAGGCACGCTGGATCGGCGCATGGGGGGCGAATCGGTCAAGCAGTTCATTCAGACGCCCGGAATCCATGTGACTCCGAATGTCGATTACGCCAACTTCGATCCCGACCGTCCAGAGAACGGGCGGCGCAGCGTGTATCGCTTCATCTTCCGCACGCTCCCCGATCCGCTGATGGAGTCGCTCGATTTCGCCGATTCGTCGCAGCTCACCGCAGTGCGGAATTCGTCGGTCACGGCGTTGCAGGCGCTGTCGCTGCTCAACAACCCGTTGGTGGTTCGTCAAAGCGAACACCTCGCCACGCGAGCCGCTCAATCCAGCGGCGATCTGGATCGCCAAGTCTCCGCCGCCGTCCGTCTCGTGCTGCAACGCGAGGCCACCGATCGCGAACGAACCGTGCTGACCGACTACGCTCGCCAACACGGCCTGCCAAACGCCTGCCGCGTGTTGCTCAACGGAAACGAGTTCTTGTTTGTGGATTAGAAGACAGCGCTAGACTTCAGGTGTTCGTCAATCGCGAGAGATTCCAGCATGGCACCCATTCTTGAGAACAAGGCGTTTGACCGAGGCATCGACGGAGCGTTCCAGTTTTTCTCGCGAGAGCAGGCAGAGGCACTGGCCAAGTTCCAAGTGGATGAGTCACTGCAACAACGGTTGGAAGAACTCGCGGACAAATGCTCGGAAGGAGAGCTGTCAGAGGACGAGCGATCCGAATACGCCGGGTATGTCCGAGCCAACAATTTCTTGTCGATCCTCCAATCGAAAGCTCGACGACACCTTCGCGAGTTGAGCGAATAATGAACTTTCCTGCGGCCACTCAAGGTCGCTGCTTGACACCCCGCACGCATCCAGGGATGCTGTTTCGAGCCTGCCAGTGTTGATGTCTCCCGCCTGAAATCATCCCGCCAGAAGACCCTCCGGTCTTGAGCCGCAATGTGCGGCGGACGCTTTCCCGGAAAGGAATGCTCATGACTCACTTTGCTCTGCGTTCGTTGTTGGCCTGTGTCGTGGCCGTGTCGTTGGCGAATCTGGTGGCGACACGCGCGTCGGCGTTTGATCCGCCAACCGAGGAGCAACTCAGTCAGCTCAAGGCGCAGGCGGATGAGGCCAAGGGTCGCAAGGATGCGGCGGCGACGCAGCTCAAGGGAGTGCAGGACAAAGCAAAATCACTTTCCGACGAGATTGCCAAGCTGAAGACCTCGCTGACGATGGCCACGACGGCGCTCAAGTCCAGCGAAGAGAAACTGAAGCCGGCTCAGGAAGCATCGACGAAGGCAGAAGCGGCCAAGGTGGCGGCGACCAAGTTGTTCACGGATGCGAAGGTCGCGTCCGACGCGGCGGCCAAGCTCGCGGAAGAGGCTCTGAAAAAGACGAAGGATGAGGAAGCGAAAGCGGCCGTGGCCACGAAGGCGGCGGCCGATTCCCTCGCACTGGTGACGACGGCCACGCAGACCATCGAAGTCTCCAAGAAGACGATCGCCGATGCGACGGCGGGGCTGACGAAGCTCGATACCGACGTGAAGGCGTTTCAGCCGGAAGTGCAGAAGGCCGCGGATGCCCTCGCCTTGGTCAACACCGAATGGGTCACAAAGCAACGAGCGGTCGAGGGTGGCCTGATCTCATTGAATCGGATGGTTTCGTTCTCACACTCGGTCGCGCCGATCTTTGCCAAGCGGTGTCTGGCGTGTCACAACGCGCGCACGGCCAAGGGGCGGTACAACATGGAAACCTTCGCCGCCGTCATCAAAGGGGGTGAGAGCGGTGAGGCGATCAAAGCGGGTGACGTAAAGTCGAACCTGTTGGAATTGCTCCGCGATGGCTCGATGCCCAAGGACGCCGATCCGCTGACCAAAGAGCAAATCGCGATTATCGAAAAATGGGTCGCGACCGGAGCGAATTTGAATGCCGGCTTCGAACCGAACTCACCGCTGATCCGCATCATTCCGAAAGAAGTGCAGCCACCCGCTCCGGAGAAATACCCGGTGCCGGTGCCGGTCACGGCGGTCGCGTTCAACGCGGCCGGTACGCTCTTGGCCACGTCGGGCTATCACGAAGTGGTGCTGTGGAACCCCGTCGATGGCGCGGTCGTGCGTCGGATCGGCAATGTCTCCGAACGAGTTTATGACCTCGAATTCAGTGCTGACGGCAAGACTCTGTTCGTTGCGGCCGGAACACCGGCGCAGCTCGGTGAGGTGAAGGTCTTCAACGTCGAGAACGGCCAGTTGCTCGGCGATTGGGTGAGCACCGATGACGCGGTGTTCGCAGTCGCGCTCAGCCCCGATGGGACGAAGTTGGCGAGTGCCGGCGCGGATCGCGCGATTCGCGTCTTTGAAGTGCCCTCCGGCAAGGAACTGTTGGCGATTGAAGATCACGCCGACTGGGTGATGGACATCGCTTGGTCGCCCGATGGGACGAAGCTGGCATCCGCCAGTCGCGATAAGACCGCGAAGGTCTTTGATCTCAAGACCGGTGACTCGCTGGTGACATTCAACGGTCATGGTCAGCCAGTGTTTGGCGTCGGGTTCTCACCGGATGGAGCACAAGTCATCACCAGCGGAGCCGACAAACAGATTCGCATTTGGAACGTCAGCGACGCGGCCGCGGTTCGCGCGATTGGCGGATTCGGCGGCGATGTGTTCCGCATCACGACCACCAAGGAAGGGATGATCTATTCCAGCAGTTCGGACAAGACGGCGCGCATCCACAAGTTCGCGGATGGTGGTCAAGTCTTTTCTCTGGCCGGTCACACCGACTGGGTCTATTCGGTCGCGTTCAACGCGGCGAGCAAGCGAGTCGCGGCCGGCAGCTTCACCGGCGAGGTCCGGCTCTGGAACACGGACGACGGCAAAGAAGTGAAACTGATCATCGCGGCTCCCGGCTACGCCCCGCCGGTTGCGGCCGTGAAATAGTCGCGTGGTAGCCACGCTTGCCAAAGCGTGGGCCACGCTGATTTGCAGGTATCCCACTCAGGTATCCCACTCAGTCGAGTTCCTTGTCGGCCTGGACGGAGTCGTCCGTGACCTTGGCAATTCGGATCGCCGCCTGAATCGCGCGATCCATCCAGGCCGCTTCTTGGCCATCGATGACGCGCCCCGCGGAGATGTAGGCGGCATAGATCGTGGCAGCCGCAATCACGACGGTCTGCTCGCTGGGCTGAAGGGTCAGGTAAGGGAGTTTCATCGGGCTTCTCGCTTTCCAAATCCTGATGAGGGAGAGAATCGTTTAACGGCAAGCCGAAGGCGTCGTCGGTTTGGAAAAAGGGTATCACGGCTGTCGGCGTGGGGGGGGGGGGGGGGGG
>JBJXEX010000180.1:0-13736 GCA_046156195.1 Planctomycetaceae bacterium
CTCTGCGACAGCCAACCGCTGACCGCCTTCTGGAGCAACCGCCTCCAAACTCGCACCGGCTTCCACTCCAACGTCCGCCGCCACCGAACCCCCGCCATCTGAAAATCACAAACCCCGTCGCGCACCCCTTCAAGACTCAGCGAGGAACTTGTTACGAGCGATTTGCTCGCAAGCATTGCTCCGGCAAGATTGACTGGACTCGACAAAATGCGTTGGTTTGAGCGACTTTGTGGCTTCATCACTTCGGGGGTTTTGAGTCGGGAAACGCCTGTTGACACGATTTCAAAGAATAGTCAACAATCGTCGCCGTGCTAAAGCTGGTAGCTTGGCTCAACGCGAACGACCCAGATAACCGATAAGGCAGTTAAGCTCGCGAAAGATTTGCCAGCAAGTTGGTCATCGTCAGCACTGCGAAGGACAAGGAAGTCTCACCGCATCCGACCGGCTCTCAGAGGACTGAGACATCAGGCGGATCGGCCAGTTCAAAGGATGGATGCCTGATGAAAACCGTTTTCACGACCGGCGAAGCCGCCAAAATTTGCAAGGTGAGTCAGCAGACGATTATTCGCTGTTTCGACTCCGGCCAGTTGCGAGGATTTCGCGTTCCCGGTTCGCGGTTCCGCCGCATCCCGCGCGACATCCTGTACCGCTTTATGAAAGAGAACGGCATCCCCACCGATGCCCTCGAAAGCGGACGCCGCAAAGCTCTGATCGTCGATGACGACGAGGAACTCGTGGAACTGATCCGCGATGCGCTCGAAGCGGACGGCCGCTTCGAGATTCGCGTGGCCAACAACGGCTTCGACGCCGGCATGATGGTCCGCGAATATCACCCAGACGTGATTGTGCTGGACGTCATGCTACCCGACATCAACGGCAAAGAAGTTTGCCAGCGAGTCCGCAGCGACAACGCTCTGGATGACGTGAAGATCATCTGCATCAGCGGCATGGTCGAGCAGGACAAGATCGAAGATCTGAAACTCAACGGTGCCAACGAATTCATGCAGAAGCCGTTCGAGGTCGAGAACCTCATCGAACGCATCTGCCTGCTGCTGGACGTCGAGCCGGTCGCAGTGAAGTAGGTTTCATCCGTCACAGTGGATGAGATTTGAAACGACAAACCCGGCATCCGTGAGGAGCCGGGTTTCTTTTTTGGGTTCTTCTGGGTTTCCCATGCCTTAAGGTTCGCGGCAGCGGAACATTTTCCGCCCCACATCTTCTGCCAACACCAGGAAGTGGAACAGCCGGCTGGCGGAAAATGTGGGGAGCTGGCTCCCGGCCTCACATCATTCTGCCCCCCATCATTCTGCTGTCCGTGTTTCAGCAGAATGATGTGAAATCGAATTGCATTTTCCAATCCGAAACTCAATGTCTCTATTGGTTGCGGCTTCGCCGCGCGAGGGATCATCCCGAGGCGAGCAATCGTGTCCGACCCTGCCAACATCTCGACCTCGGACGCTTTCTTACGAGCGAAGCTCGAAGCGCTCGCCGAGTTCGCGGCCGGAGCTGGGCACGAGATCAACAATCCGGTCGCGACCATCGTCGGCCGAGCCGAATTGCTGCTCAAAGGCGAGTCCAATCCGGAACGGCGGCAAGCTCTGCTGACCATCGGAGCGCAGGCACTGCGCATTCGCGACATGATCGGCGACTTGATGGTCTTTGCTCGACCGCCGAAGCCGGAGCCGAAGTCGTTGAATCTCGTGGAAGTCATCAACGATGTGCTTCGCAAGTTGGACGAATCGCTGCGAGCGAAATCCCTGTCCGTCATTCGCGAGGGCGATCCTTCGGTAACGATCCTGGCGGACCCGGTTCAATTGCGAGTCGTCATCAGCAATCTGTTACTCAATAGCGTGCAGGCTTCGGCTGCGAGCGGTTCGATCACCGTTGAGTCCACAAACCGCGAGGTCGATTCACAAAAGACTGCGGTGCTTGTCGTGCGAGATCGCGGAGTCGGACTGTCGGCTATTGAACGCGAACACCTCTTTGATCCGTTTTTCTCGGGCCGACAAGCGGGCCGCGGCTTAGGTTTCGGCCTCTGCAAATGCTGGCGAATCGTCGAACTGCACGGCGGCCAAATCGACTGCGAATCGTCCGCCGAGGACGGGACGTCCTTTCGAGTGACATGGCCAGCGGTTGGCTGAGTTGTCGGGCCGGGACGATGATTCCTCTCAGGCAAAGCTCGCCGCATGTGAGTGTCGTGCGTGTTCGCGGCGATCTCGCGGCACCCAACAACCTTGTGGCGGTGGCTCGTTGGCCTTGGCGCTACTTTCTTGCCGATCAATCAAGCGAGTAAGTGCAAATCAGCCGATCGCGCTTGCGGCCTGTTGGATGTGGTCCGTCAAACCGAGGTCTTCATCCGCAGTTCGGCCTTGCCATCCGTGTGCAATCTCGGTGGCCTGCTGACAAATCTGAATCGGGACCGACTCATGACCGCTCGACTGCAAGGTATCTTCACGCCGAATCTCGTTCCGCTCGATTGCCGAGGGGACATCAACGAGCCAGAACTGCGTCGGTATATCGACTGGCTGATCGCCAAGGGCGTTCATGGCCTGTATCCGAACGGCTCGACCGGCGAGTTCACTCGGTTCACCGTCGAGGAGCGTCGGCGGATCATCGAAATCGTCGCCGATCAGACGCACGGTCGTGTCCCCATCCTGGCCGGGGCGGCTGAAGCCAACGTCAAAGAGACCGTCAAAGCCTGCGAGTATTACCACGAACTCGGCTGCCGAGCGGTCGCGATCGTCGCCCCCTTCTACTACAAGCTCAGCCCCGCGTCGGTATATGCGTACTTCAAAGAGATCGCCAAGAACACGCCGATCGACGTGACGCTCTACAACATCCCGATGTTTGCCAGCCCGATCGACGTGCCAACGGTGCGACGACTCGCGGACGAGTGCGACAAGGTTGTTGCGATCAAGGACAGTTCAGGCGACATCGTCCACATGATCCGCATGATTCAAGCGGTGCGTCCGAACCGTCCCGAATTCGCCTTCATGACCGGCTGGGACGCGGCGTTGATGCCAATGCTGCTGATTGGTTGCGACGGCGGCACAAACGCCTCGTCGGGAGTTGTGCCGGAACTCACACGATTACTCTATGACCTGACCATAAACAGTCGGCTCGATGAAGCTCGGCAAGTGCAATTCGATCTGGTGACGCTGTTTGACACGATGATCTATTCGGCGGAGTTCCCCAACGGCTTCCGAGCGGCCGTCGATCTGCGTGGCTTCCACATGGGCGTCGGCCGTCAGCCGCAATCGGATCAGCAAGTGACCGATCTCGGCGCGCTCAGCAAGACGCTGCAATGCATGCTGTCACAGCACGGCTTCACGGACGAACCGATCGGCGGTTGCCCGACGTCGGGAGGCGACCTGAAAACTCAAGACGTGAGTGCCATCGTGCAGACAGTCGTCGCCGAACTGAAACGCCGCGGAGTGGTGTGATTCACACCGCTCGTAGTGACCCGATTTATCGGGTCGCTCTTACCCCCATGAATGGGGGCACTACGAGCAAAACGAAAACGCCTGGACGCGACATCCTGTCGGCCAGGCGAATTCATGGGGAATGCGGACGCACTCGCATTCCCGCTCCAAACTAGGCGATCTTCCGTGATCGCCATTCTCCGCAGCCCGGTTAGCCAGCGGAATTCACTCGTTGATCCTCTATCCGTTCGGTTGTGAGCCTCGTGCGAACGCGGCCTGGGCGAACTCATCAAATCGGGCGGAATGTTGTTGCTCGAACTCCGTCCACAGCACCTTGTCCCAGATCTCCGCGTGGTCGCGAACTCCCAGAAGCATCACCTCGCGTTGCAGTTTGGCGTGAGCCACCAGCCGCTCCGGCAGGCGAATGCGTCCTTGACCGTCGAACTCGACTTTCTCTGCTCGGGGAAAAAAGAACCGTTCGTACTTCAAAACTTCGGCTCGCGTGGCAGAACTCGAATCCATCCGCTGAGCCAGCTTGTCAAAATCGGCTGGCGAGTAAACCACCAGCGATTGGTCATCTCCAGGTCCGACGAAGAGGTGGGTCAGTCCGTTTTCGGGTTGCCCATCTCGGATTGTGAACGCCTCGCGAAGTTGTTTGGGGACTGCGATCCGGCTCTTTTCATCCACCGCTCGTTCATAGGTGCCGGTGAGGGCCATCGCGTCACCATTTTTCCCCACAACCAACCACGCGGCCCCAATATCCCGATCGCCGTCCAAACCGTCAATAAGCATTTTCGCGGTACGACCACTTCAGACCCCAACCCTCGACGCAGGTCCAAGCCCGGCATCCGATTGCCGATTTCCAAGAAAATTTCAGAAGGGGTTTGACCAACGATCAACCTGCCTGCTCACCGATCAGACGGACGTAGAGTTGCTCGTAAGACGACGTCATCAATTCATTCGTAAAGTCTGTTTTGACAAAGGATTGTGCCGCTTCTTTGAGCCTCGAAGAAAGTTCTCGCTCCGTCAAAACGGCTTCGATCCGTTGCTCCAATTCCGTGACCGAACCGGGTGTCACCAGCAGTCCGGTTTCGCCATCGCGGATCAGTTCTTCGGTCCCTTCGACTCGGCTGACCACTACGGGTAGCCCCGCCGCCATCGACTCCAACACGATGTTGGGCATCCCCTCCCACAACGAGGGGAGGGCCAGGACGTCAGCCGCTCTCAAAACGGCTGGGACGTCTCCCCTCCAACCAGCGATTCGGATGCTGCGATGCAGGCCGCAGTTCGCGATCCAGGTTTCCATGTCCACTCGCAGCGGGCCTTCGCCGACGAACAACAGTTGCCAGTCGCCATGCCGTTCCAGCAACCGAGCGAACGCCTCTAGCAAGTCAAACGGAGCCTTTTGCGGATCGAGCCGTCCGACGAACAGCACCATCGGAGCGGCCGACAATCCCAGCTCGGCGCGATCGAGAGCCACGGCGTTGGCAAAGCGGTCGAAATCGACCGCGTTCGGGATCACGCTGACCTTGTCCGCCCGGAGTTTTGCCTTGTGAATCGAGAACTCGGCCACTGCTCGGCTGACGCAGACGTTGTGATCGACGAAGCCCTGTGTCAGTCGATCCAGCCACAGGGGGACTCGACTGCGGCGTTCCGCCACACGAATCCCGCAAACGACCCGAGGCACTCCGGCTCGCCAAGCGGCCAGTCGGCCTACCAAGTTGGCGTGAAACAGGAAGCATTGGATTAACGCCGGCGAGAACGTCTTCAATTCCTCGGTCAGCTTCAGAAGCACTCCCAGATTGCGAGTGCTCTTTGCACCGAAGCAGGTGACGGGAATTGCTTCCGCTTGCAGTCGTTCGACCAACGCTCCGGGACCGGACAGGCAATAGACTCGCGGCTCCCAGCGGTGGCGATTCAATCGCGTCACGAGTTCGACGAACATCCGCTCCGCGCCGCCGACGTCGAGATCCGTGATGCAGAACGCGATGCGGACTGGTGCTGGACGTTCGCCGGAGTCATTCGCAGGCAATACGATCGCGTCCGTCATGCAACGTCCTTCAACTCCAAGTCGAACGGCAACTGGTCACTTCGCGTAGCCGCACTCGCCAGAGTGCGGGCCATCTGCATTCTGGCGAACCGGGCAGCCCGCGTTCTGGCGAACGCGGCTACGGGGAAAGGTCCGCCCGGTCGCCGGGAATAATTCACCGAAACCATAAGAGCAAAACGGCATGTCGAGCGAGTCCGTTTCCCAATCGTCAGCAGCCACACCAAACGTGGATCGTTCGTTTGATGACGTTGCTCTGTACGACTACGAGCTACCGGAGGAGTTGATCGCCAAGGAGCCTCTGCCGGAGCGGGATGCTTCGCGGTTGCTCGTACTGGATCGGCAGACGGGGGCAATCCAGCATTGCGGGATTCGCGAGCTGGCGGACCTGTTGAAGCCGGGCGATTGCTTGGTGCTCAATGACACGCGTGTGTTGCCCGCTCGGTTGATTGGCCAGCGAGCGAACACCGGCGGCAAATGGGAAGGGCTGTATCTCGGACAGGCGGAGAATGGCGATTGGCGATTGATCGGCCAGACGCGCGGCTACTTGAAGCCGGGCGAGCGAGTCGTGTTGATTGCTCTCGGCGACGATCCGCTGAGTGCTCGCGACTCGCTGCGCCTGACGCTGATCGACCGCGAGCCGGATGGCGTTTGGCGGATGCGACCGGAACCGGCGGGGGACACGCTCACGTTGCTCCAGCAGTTCGGCACGATGCCGCTGCCGCCGTACATGCGCCGGAAAGTGGCGACAGATTCGGACTGGCAGCGTTATCAGACAACTTACGCCAGTCATCCCGGATCGGTCGCCGCTCCGACGGCCGGGCTGCATCTGACCGAGTCGCTGCTGTCCGACATCGCTGGTCGAGGCATTCACATCGCGCGTGTGACTCTGCATGTCGGACTGGGGACGTTTCGGCCGATCTCCGTGACGAACCTCAGCGAGCACGCCATGCACTCCGAGTGGTGCGAGATTGGCGAATCGGCCGTGCGAACGATTCAAGAAGCTCGCGAGCGAGGTGGGCGAATCGTGGCGGTCGGGACGACCTCGGTTCGCACGCTCGAAACGGCGGCGGCGAATGGGCCGCTGCATCCGTGGCGGGGAACAACCTCGATCTTCATTCGGCCTCCGTACCAGTTTCGAGTGGTCGATGCGTTGCTGACCAATTTTCATTTGCCTCGTTCGACGCTGTTCGTGCTGGTCTCCGCGATGGCGGGGCTGGACCATGTTCAAGCGGCGTATGCAGCGGCGATTCGCGAACGCTATCGCTTCTACAGCTACGGCGACGCGATGTTGATTCTGCCGGATTCGTGAATTGTGAGCCGATGGCGCTAGCCACGGGCCTCGGTGGGTGACGTTTGCCGACGAACCGCCCGACGCTAGCGCGTTCCTATCACAAAATGCGAATCGCCCGACGCTAGCGCGTTCGGCTCACTGATGAGCGGCCTCAATGAATCTGATCCCCGTCCGTCGTGACGATGACATTTTGGGGATGCCGTTGTAGAACGCTCGGCATCCAGAGTTTTCACCTGCCGCATTCGGTTCGCCGATCACTGATATGACACCACTTGAGCCACCTCGCATCACTCGCCCCGCGTTGCACAAGCGGGCGTTCCGCCGGTTGGTTGAGTTTCGAGGCTTCCAGCGCGTTCCGTTGCAGCAATATCGCAGCCGAGTGCGGCGACTGTACGACGGGCCAGCCGGCGCGATGTTGATGCTCGCCAGCCTCGTGTCGCTGCATCAGCCGCTGCTCGGCCGCATGTTGCGGAAGCAGAACTTTGATCTTGGCCGATTCCAATCGATCTTGGATGTCGGCTCCGGAGCCGGTCAGATCCTCGGCCATTTACTGAAGCACACGCATCCGGAAGTGACGATCGTCGCTTGCGACCTCTCGCCACAGATGCTTCGCCGAGCACGGCAGTCGATGAAGTCGCGGCAATCGCACGGTGAGACGCGACCGTGGTACATCGCCGCCGACATGACGCATCTCCCCTTCGCGGACAATTCGTTCGACTGCGTCACCTGCGGCTACGTTTTGGAATACCTGCCCGATCCGCTGCCTGGCCTGGCCGAGTTGCATCGAGTGCTCAAGCCGGGAGGCAGTCTGCTGCTCGCGGCGACCGAGGACACCTACACCGGCTTTCTCAACGGTCGCATGTGGCGGTGCCGCACCTTCAACCGCGATGAGCTGCGGCTGGCCTGTGCTCAGACCGGCCTCGCTTGGAATCGCCAGCTCTGGTTCTCGCGAGTTCATCGCTTTCTGAAACTTGGCGGCATCCTGGTCGAGCTACGGAAAGAGGAGTCGGCCGAATAGCGCAAATAATGCGGCGGAGCCGCATGTAACCCGAAGCGTCAGCGAGGGAGTGTATTGCGTCCCTCGCTGACGCTTCGGGTTACATTGAAATCCGCGAGGAAAAACAACGTCTTCGGCGATCACTCTGTAGTGACCCGATTGATCGGGGCTGCGTCGCTCGTTCGACCCCATGAATGGGGTCACTACGAGCGCAGTCAATCGTCGTAGCGATTCGGACTCCAGCCTTGTGCTGTCTCGCAAAGCGTCTTCAAGGTCGAGCGATCGACGGCGCACGCGACGATGCGCGGCAGACGGAGCATGTTGGCTCGATCGTCCAGCCACATCTCGCGGAAGTGGACTGGCTCGCCGGTATCGGTCCAGACGGCATCGCCTCCAAGGATGCGGGCGATGTGCAGCGAGACTGGGAAGTCGTAGATGTTTGGCGAGTGAATCAAGCTGCCGCCGAACTCACCGGTGGCGAGCAACGGATAGATGCTGCCGGGCATATCGTCCGGGGCGACCCCTTGCAGGCCGGCGGCAGTGACGGCTTCCGCGCGTTCGCGATCGCGCTCTTGAAAGCCGATGAGATAAATCTGCTTCGACTGCGGCCGTGTCGCCGAGTTGATCGGCGTCAGTCCATCGAGCACCGCGCGAGCTGGACGACTCGGATCATCCAGACCGACGACGATTCGCGAACCAATCGCCTCGTACCAAGTGCCGTGTTCGCCCGCTTCTGGGATGAAAACCAACGAGTAATGCAGCGTCTGCCGATCTCGCAGGTGCAGCATGACCGCGTAGCCGTTGCCGGTGTGATCGCGGTACTGCTTGGTCCCGTCGATCGGATCGAGCGCGATGGTCAGCTCGCCATCGGATGCGAATCGTCCCATGTCGCCGTTTTCTTCTTCCGCCTCAATGCGACATTGCCGAAACAGCGGCGAGCGATCGCGCAGTGCGGAGATGACCAACTCCTGCACGGTGAGATCCGCGAGCGTGAGTGCATCGGTCGCCGCGCTGCCGGACGTCTTTCCCGACAACGCGATGTTGAACTTCCGCAACTGCCGAGCGATTGCTCCGGCCCAGCGCAGTACCTCGGGCATGTGAGCTGCCAACGCTTCCGCCACTTCGTGAACTGCTGTCATGTCTTTCTCCATGGGTTTCGGTGGTTTGTTCTTTATGACCTGTCGAGTTCATCACAACATCTGGAAGTGAAGGTGCCCGACGAATGAAAGGAGACGACGAATGTGCCGAACCGTCAAAGCATTCGTCGTCTCCCTACATTCGTCGGGCAATTTTCCATTTCAGGGATCGCCGGTTCGCCGCGTTACTCGTCATCGTCATCTTTCTTCCGACTGAACCAGGCGAACGGCGAGCGACCGCCTTCCACTTTGACTTCTGGTTTCCGAGGTTCTGCCCCCAGCGCGATCAAGACCTTCGGAAAGACCTCATCGAACTTCGTGTCGTTCCGCCGCCAGCCGTTGAAGTCGGCGACGACTCGCGCGGCGATCGCCTTGTCCGGCTTGCCCTTCGCGTCGCCACCGAAGAGGAAGCCATCCAGCGTCAGCGGCAACAGTAACTTCACTTCTTGGCCGACATCGCGTTTCCAGTGTTCCTCACGCTTCAGTAAGCGCGCGACTTCTCCTTCGACCCACGGCGAGGTCAGCGAGCTGCGCGATGCGAGGAAGATGACTTTGTTCGGCTGCTGCGAATCGAACTGTGCTTCGAGCGGCGGCTCGTTGCGACCCGCGTCCGGCATCTCGTCGAGCCAGCAGACCAATCCGACCGATCGCAGTCCCTGAGCCAGTCGTTCGGCAAACGACAGGTCTTCGTGGCTGAATCGCACAAAGCACGCCGCAGCCTCGCGCGGAGTTGTCTGCAGCGCGGCCACGAAGTCATCCGGCAAGCCGCTGCCGCGCAGGAACTCAGGAGGAATCTGGCCGCGAGACTTGAGCCATGAGTCCAAGCCGATGCTGCTCGGCCCGTGATGGACTGCGGTATCCAAGCCGATGATTTCGTGCAGGTCACAATTGCTCCACCGAGTCCAGCCGCAGACCAGCTTCGACGCATGAGTCCCCGCGAAGCGAGCCAGACTGAAATCGGCTCCCAGCACGTTGGCCTCGCTGAGCTGTGCCTTGTTGAAGTCCGCTTCGAGAAAGCTGGCCCGCGTCAGCTTGGCATTCGTGAGGTCGCTGCTGTTGAGATTCGCGCGGCCGAAATCGGCATCGCTCGCGTCCGCCTCGCCGAGCATCGCCTTAAACAGATTGGCTCGCCGCAGGTCCGCTCGGACGAGCGTCGCCCGTTTCAGGCCCGCTCGCGTCAGGTCCGCCTCGTTCAAGTTGGCACCGGTCAAGTCCGCGCGAGCCAACTTGGCACCGACCAACAACGCTCGCCGCAGATTCATGCCACGCAAGTCGGCTCCCTTGAGATCCACCTCGGTCAAATCGAGCAGCACATCAGGATTCGTCGCGCGAAACTTGGCGAGTGCCTGTTTCCCGGCGGTGACGGCTTCCAAAACTTTGCTACTGGCCACGACGAATCCCCGGCTGCGATGCGTTCTGATGACGGCGGTGATTCTGAACGGAACCGCCCACGAACGGCAAGCAGAGCGAATGAAGTGATTCGCCGAGACATCGTTGAACCGAGACCTCATTGAACCGGGCCATCGGCATTCTGGCCGGGCGAACGAGTGCAATGGCCGCCAACAATGTCCGACGCGCGAGCCAATCCGTCCGCCGAAGCATTGCCGACGAGCGACCAACTGTCTCGCAGCGCGTTACACAAGTGGTCGATCTGCTCGCGGGTGTTGTAGAGATGGCACGAGACTCGGAGCAGCCGTTCGCCATGCCAATGCACGATCGGGACTTCGATACCAAATCGCTCCCACAAGGGGTTCTGCAACTGATCTCGAATCCCTTGCTTGGGCACCTCGGAAGTCGGAGGCAGCGGCAGCGCGATCATCGAACCGTACCACTCGCGGCTGTCGGGGATCGGCGGTTCGAGGCCGGTGAGTTCGACAATGCGGTGCCGAGCGTACTTTGCCAGCTCGTGCGTTTGTTCGCGAAACGCTTCCCAGCCAAAGCGGTCGAGAAACGTGATCGCGGTGGGGACGGCCAGAAAGCTCGCCGGGTCGCGCGTCCCCAGCCAGCGGAACTCGTCCTGCCAGTGAGCCGGTCGGCCGCCGAGGCTTCCGCCCCAGCTCATCACTGGCGGCGAGAGTTTCTGTTGCCAGCGTTTCGCAACAAATAGACACCCGCTGCCAAACGGGGCGCTCAGCCATTTGTGGCCGCTCGCGCAATAGAAGTCGCAACGAAGCTCGCGCAGATTGACGTCGATCATGCCAAGAGCGTGCGGGCCGTCGACGCAGACGGCGACGCCCCGTTTCGCCGCCTCGCGACAAATCGCGGCGACCGGAACGATGACCGCCGTCGGCGAGGTGATGTGACTGACGACGATCAGTTTCGTCCGTTCGGTCACGCCCGCCATGAGCGCGGCGACTTGCTCCTCGGCCGATGTGATCGGGCGAGGCAGCGTTTGCACAACGATGTTGGCTTTCGCTCGGAGACAGGCTCGTCGCCAGATGCGCATCACCGCGCCGTACTCTTGATTGGTGAAGAGAACTTCATCGCCCGGTTGCAGCGGGAAACTGTCGGCGACGATGTTCATGGCGACGGTGGCGTTGTCGCAGAACAGCAGATCGTTGCCGTCCGCGCCGACCAGTTGCCCAAGCTGCTCGGCCGCGTCGTCCAATTCGGATTCCATCCGCCGCAGGAAAAAATCCATCGGCTGCCGTTCGAGCTGTTCGGTCCAATCATGCCGAGCCTCGCGCACGCAGCGCGGCGAGGGGCCGAACGAGCCGTGATTCAAATAGGTAACGCCCTCGGAAAAGCACCATTCGTCAGAGATCGACATCGGCAGACTCACAAGTGGGACAATGCGGTGAACACGTTGGAAAGAGGTTGGTCAAACTATATCGGAGCAACTCGTTTTTCGTCGCCAGTTGGGCTATGAACCTCGCGTGATTTGCGAGCAGCAAGAACTCTTGGAGATCAACGATGCCGCCACAACTCTGCGTTATCAAGAACTTGGCGAGCGGGGCGGCGTCAGCCCCCCAGTAGTCGAGATGTCCGCTGAATACCGGGAGCTGACGCCGCCCCGCTCGCCGACACGTTTCACAGGAGCAGCCGATAGTGACTCAATACCGATGCCTCTTCGCGGCTGCTGCCGTCTTCAACTTCGTGATTGGGATTTGGAGCGGCATCGCTCCGAATTCATTCTTTGGATTGTTCGAGGCACCCGTTCCGGAAGTGTTGGTTCCGTGGGGTGTGGTTGCCTCGCTGATTGGTGCCTGCGGCGTTCTGTACTTGATTGCGGCGTGGCGGCCGGAGCGAGCGGATTGGCTGATTGCCATCGGGTTGGCGACCAAGTTGTTGGGGCCGGGGGGCTGGCTGGTGGGAGTGGCCGTGGGGATCCATTCGCCGCGTCTGTTTCCGTTTGTCGTCTTCGGCGATTTGTGGTGGAGCTTTGCATTCGGTTGGTACTTGATGCGGCGATATCCCCACCGGGAAATGGTGATCGTTTGGTTGAGCGCGGCGTTCCATCTGGCTGCCTGCCTTGGACTGTTGGTCGTCGGCCAAGGGACCGAAATGCAACCCGACCCGATGAAACGACAAGCGTGGGTTTTGTCGCATACCGGCATGTGGGTCGTCGTCTGGATGGTCTGGGCGTTGTCGTCACTGAGCCTGCCGTGGCTCATCACAACGTGGGTGCGATCGCTGTGGCCGAATGCTCACAAGACCGCTCGGTGTGTGATGACCGCCTCGCTGGCCATCATCATCGTGGGAGTGCTGTGCGATCTGTGCGGCGAGAGCCTGGAAGCGGCGTGGCTGACTCGCTCGGAACTGTCTGTCGATCAATTTCTCAAGGGGACACGCTGGTATCAGCTTGTGAGTCCGCTGGCGGCCAACGGTCTGTACTGCATTGGCGGCTTGGCGATCTCCGTCGTCGGCTGGCGAATCCGTTCCGATCAACGGGGCCTGTGGGGCGCGAGCGGCATCCTGATGTGGTTGATTGGACTGGGACTCTCGCTCGCGACCGCGTTCGCGCATGAACCGTTGATGGTCGCGACAGGTGCCGGAGTCATGGTCTTCTTCCTGCCGTGGGCGATGTGGCTGGGATGGAAACTGCGATCGCAGCCGTAGCGGTTCGCATCGTTTCAGCGGCCGCCCTCAAGTTCGCTCCGGAGGTCACGACTTCGCAGCCATCCGCGGCGAGAAGTTCCAAAAGTCGCTCGCCGCCGAGCACGTCATACGCCGTGACGGCACCAGTCCGAGAGACCTCGCCGCGAGCGAGTCGCTCGGCCACATACACCGCAGGGAGCGCGGCCATCCGTTGGCCTCGGTCACGAGCCACGACCGCGCAGTGGCTCACCTTACCGTCCTCCAAAAACAGTTCGGCCATCACCGCGCCGCCAGACGAACCGAATCGAAACCAGCCTCCGCCCAGCACCGCCAGTCGCGGCAGCAACCATTTTCCCAGACGTGGAGCACCGCGCGCGAAGCCCGCAAACAGCCAATTGGTCAGCTCCCACTCGAACCCCACTTTGACGACGACCGACGGTGCGTCCGATACCGCGTCCAACGGCGCGTCCGAAAGCGGAGACTCAGTCGAGACCTTTCGTCGGAGCAAAGCGGGCAACAAGTCGTAATCGGGACTATCGAAGTTTCGCGCGGCACGACTTCCGAATGGAGCCGGAAGCGGAATCAGTTCGGGTTCGGCAAATGCCTGTCGCAAGACTCCGGCGGCGGAAATGGTCGTGCCTAACAAGCGTGAGGCGGACTCGACGGCACCCCGTCCTTTGGGATTCCGGTTCCCAATGAAGAGCGTCACGCGCGCGTGTCGCACACGAGGAGCCTGTGAAGATTTTGGAGCCGCGACCGTGAGGGAGCGGTTGTGTTCGGGACTTAAGACCGCTCCCTCACG
>JBJXEX010000202.1:0-4692 GCA_046156195.1 Planctomycetaceae bacterium
CACCTAATGCTCAAACGTCTCGCACCTGCCGATCCACCGGTGACGTTCAACTACAGACGCAAACAAAACCCAACTCCATCGACCGCAGCGGTATAAGAACCTCAAAACCTTTTCGGATAGCCTCTAACGAGTGCTCCAGAACGCCAGCGGGGAATGGGAACGTCTCAAGACAATCTGACGGGGTGTATCTGAGACGATCTTCGAGCGAAGACGAAAAGAACCTTGCCCACAATTCGTGCAGCCTCGATTGCAGAATGCTAAATGCCAAGAAAGTCGAATCAGCAAACACTACGAGCTGCTCTGAATAGACCATGCCTGCTGGAAGGAATGTAAAGCCGACATGTTGCGTGACTCGTGAAATCACTAAGACTCGATCTAGCGAAGTGATGGCTCGCGTCATTTCCGGTCGGTCGTTTGCAAAGCGCCACCAGTTCAACTTGTGAGTCCGATCAACGCTGCTAGCTCCAAGCCGGTCACGTTCTGGCTTCACTTTCTCTCGGAGAAGAGACAGTAATTGCGGCCACCGAGAGGCTTCGACTTCGGTCATGTTCCCAAAGTTTATTACAAACCGATGGTGCGAATGCGTCGGGCTTTCGTTGACTTCCTCGCCACCGATGTACGGGAAGAGTCGCTCAACATTTCGGTCATCGGCTTGAATCAATGCCCTCATCGTTTCAATGCTGTTTACACTGTCTTGTGAATCCGAGTTATCAAACGTAAATCCCATGCCGCGCAAGAAGCAACCGATGAAGCTCTTTTGAGAGTTGCTACCCAAAGCAGCCGGATTGTCATGTCCGCCAGCATGAAACAAGTATGCTGTGATAATTGGCACCACTCGATCATCTAGGCAGAACGCTCCTTCTCGCACACTGCGGGAAACATGCAGAATACTCACCGTGACGGCGGCTTCGCCCGGCCATTTATATCGAGAACGTGCTGCGTAAATCGTTCCGCCATTCAAGCAGATCCAACGCAATCCGGTCAGTCGAGTATCTCCTTGGCCAATGGTATTAGTCGCGATGAGACCAAAGCATCCACTTGGCCGAAGAAGACCGAATGCCCTACGGAAGAAGTGGGCCACTAAATCTGAATTGCTATTTGAATCGGAGTGGGTCGTTACCAACCAATCGCGGTAACAGTCACCGTTGACTGTGCTGATTCGTTTGCCTCCTAAGAACGGCGGATTCCCAACGATGCCATCGAACCCGCCGCGTTCGCGGTCGAAGACTTCGGGAAATTCGATCCACCAGTGAAACGGCTCAATCGGGCGGTCGCCGGATCGTAACTCGGTGACGGCTTCGGTCAGCGGTTTGCGATCGTCGATCTTGCCTTGCGGGCTGATGTACTTCACCAACTGTTGCGATAACTCGTTGAGTCGCGTTTCTCGCTTCGCATCCTTGTCCGCCGAGAAGTACGCGGAGACGACCAAATCCCCGGCCAGCCGCGCGAGCGACAACTGCTCGTCGGCGTAGTCGAGTTGTTGCCGCAGTTGCTCGTAAGGCACGTCATCGCGGGCAGCGAGAATCTTCTGGCGAAACTCCGTCACGCGCTGCATCCGCTCGGCAATCGGGTCGGCGAACAACATGGCGATCTGCGTGGGGGTTCCCTTCTTCGGCTTCTTCGCCGGAGTCGTGACCGGCTGCCAGTGAAACCGAATGATCTGCTCTTTCGTCAGCCCAACCAGCGAATCGCCATGACGCAACGCATGGTCGAGGAAAGTGAAGGGATGATCCTTGGCCAGCGTCGCCAGCCACAGCGACAGCTTGCCCAAATCGACGGCCATCGGGTTCTTGTCCACGCCGTACAAACACCGCTGGGCGATCAACCGCCGAGCGTGCAAGACTTCATCTTCATCCGGTGGCAGCTTCGGCAGGCAACGATGAACGTGCCACGCTTTGACGAGTTCGTCGCCAAGCTGTCGGCACGCTTCCACCAGAAACGCCGCCGAACCCATTGCCGGATCGCAAATCTTCAAATCAAGCAATTGCTGCGGTGTCGGCGAATCTCCCAACTGTTCCAGAACCGGTCGCAATGTCGTGCGGACGATTGGCTCGGTGAGCGATCTCGGCGTGTAGTGCGAGCCGCTGCGACGGCGCTCGTCGCTCGGCTGGAACATCATCGCCCCTTTGGGCACGACGTTCGGCGTGGCATCGTTGGCAATGCGACGATCCAAGGCGGCCAACAATTCCTCGATCGTCTGTGCCTGCTTGAGTGCGTCGGCGGCTTTGCCCGTGAGTTCCTGATCCGTTTTCTCTTTCAGCCACTTCGCTCGGTTGCTGCCCGCGACGGCGAGCAGTTCTTCCAGATTGATCGCGGCTGGAGCACCGGAGGATTTCTTCGGCTTGATGGCGATGGAACGTCCCGCCGCGATGTGCAACTCGAAGCCCATCATCTTTTCATAGACGCTGCCAATCTGCTCGACATCCAGCGTCCGGTAACTCAGCCGCTCTCCGTCCAAGATCAGCAAATTGTTGAGCACGCGGTAGATGACGCCATCGGAAACTCGCGGCACGTTCACCGGCCCGTCGTGATGCCGTCGCACCGTCTTCCATTGTCGTCCTTCCAGAAAGTTGTAGCGGTCGGGATCGAACAAATAGCCCTTGCGTCCGGGGATGCGGAACTCGCCGTGACTGCCGCCCTCGTGAATCATGCGAAACAGTGTCAGCAGTTGTGCCCACGCTCCGAACCGCTGATCCATCGTGTCGGGATAACGTCCTGCGTCCGACCTCAGCCGTTTGAACAACCCAGCCAGCGAGTAGTGATTCGTGAAGACAGAATCATGGGACAGCAGATCGCGGTCTTCGGCGTAAAGCACGAACACCGACCGCATCAACACGGTCAGCAACCCGGCATAAACGTGGTTCGGGGCTTCGGCGAGCACGTCTTTCAATAGCTCGCCCTTCGACTGCTCATGAGCCGACTGGAAGCCACGCAACAATTCGTACAACGCGGCCAACACCTGCTCGGCCAGCTTGGTCGAGACGACGCTTTGATACCTGCGACTCTCCGCCAGAATCGCCGGAAGCCGCTGCCGTTCCCCGAGCGTGAAGAGTCGGTCGGCACACAACAGCATGTGCATTGCGGCAAAGATCGGTCGCCCCGCCACCTTGGCCATGTCGGCCACGGCGAACGTGGCAAAGCCGCTCGATTCACCGCGCGGCGCATAGACTAAACGCAAGTGCGTCCCGTTCACCAACAGCCCGATGGGAACCTGAGTCTCTCGCAACAGCCGCTCGAACTTCGCCTGTGGGGTCGCCTGCCAATGCCGGGTGTCGTCGGTTTCCTTGTCGAACGACGCACCCGTGGGAAGATGTTGAATCAGTAACAGCCACTTCCGCTCTTCCGTCGCAGCGGCGGAACGAGTGGATGATGTTTCGGGAACGGCGAATGTCGGATGGAGTGTCTCGTTGTATTCGGGCAGCGCCACTTGCAGCGTCGGGGGAATGGAATCTCCGCCAGACAGTCCGACCAAATCGCGTGTCCGCCAATCAAAGACTTCCTGCACGAACCGTGTGAAGTCTTGGATTTCGGGAATCACTTCGTCGTGCTTGTCTCGCGGCAGGCAATTCAGAAACCGCTGATGCTCCGGCAGGATGTTCTTGTTGACGAAGCACTGCGCCGACAGTATCGCCGGAATAGAAACGACCAAGCCGGTCGGCTGAACGTAGCCAAGCCATTCAAGGTGCGCGATTTCTTCGGGTTGTTTTGACATCGCGTTACCCCGTCACCGGCCAGAGATAAACCAATCCCACCGGTTCGATCCGAGTGGCCTGTACTTCGTACACACTGCGAATCCGGTCGGGTTCCGTCTTGAGTTCGGTGCCGATCATCGACAGCCGCTTCGTCCAGAAATGCCGGTTGGATTCCAACTGCCGCAATTCGTCCTCCAGAGTTCCGAAGTCGAGCCGCATTTGACGCGGATCAACTTTGTCGTGCTTGGCGACGGTGCTTTCGATGTGCTTCTTTTGTGAAGCAAGAATCTCCTGCATGGCTGTGGCTTCGGCGTCACCACGCTCGGTGAGCTTCTTCTCGGCGTCCTTCGCAAACTCCTGCCCGCGTGTCGTCAGGTGCGGCAGCAAAGCTTGCACGTCCAGCGGAGCGGACTGCTGCAACTGCTTGGCGATGGTTTCGGTGAGGGCTTGCCCCGTGCCATGCAACAAAGCGTCTTCCAACAAACTGAGCGTCTTGGTTTCGGCATCGCGGGCGTACGGTGTGAGCACTCCCTTCCGAAGCTGCGGATCAATCCACCGAGCCGTGACCGGAATCAACTCCTCGTGCAGCCGTGCCGCGCCGGGGCCGTAAAGGCACAATCGTCCCAGCAACACCACGCGCGGAATCGCGTCCGTCGTCTGAGTGAGACAAGCTCGCGACAAGTCGTGCAGGACAAATCCTTGAGCGATGAACCGCCCCAGCAAGCGCTGCACGACGCGATGCTCCAAGTGCAAATGCACCACGTCGTCGTCCATCGTGCCGGTGTCCTGAAACACCACGGGACGAATGGGCGATGAGCGTCGCCACTCCCAAAACTTCTGGTCTCGCGGACGGGGCGCACGCAGGGCATCCATCGTGTCCGCCCAACTGGCATCGGAGCCTTCCCGCTGATCCAAAGCCGGGAAGCTCATCCGAGCTTGGTTTGGCGTGCTGCCGTCAGCCGCAACGGGCTTGAGTGGGTCAGCCCCGATCAGCTCCAAG
>JBJXEX010000218.1:0-10596 GCA_046156195.1 Planctomycetaceae bacterium
TCCAGACCCTGGTGGCGACGGAACCGGACGTGCCGTGGCGAATCGTGCTGGACCGCCTCAACGTGCGCCTCAACGTGCGCCGCGGCGACTTCAAATCGGTCGCCGATTTGGCAGACAAGCTGGCCCAATTTTTGAAATACTTCAACGAGACGATGGCTCACGCATTCGACTGGACCTATACGGGAAATCCCGTCTCTCGTTCGTCAGTCGTTCCGCTCTGCCCGCCCCACCGCCGTCCGAACCGACTCTCAAAAGTTGAACTGGCTAAACTCGCGTTGTGATGGCAGATCAACTACGAACCGCGGATGAAAAACTGCTATGACAAATCTTCGCGCGAAAACATGACTTTCACCGTTTGCAGAGCCGAGGTAAGGCGGACACGTTTCCATGAGGCTCGCAAAAATGTGTAGAGACCAATGGGACAAGCCCAACGGAGAGCCGGATCGTTTGTGATTCGCTGCGTGTAGCTGGTCAGTCAGCGTTCCGTTGGGGCAAGCACAACGGTGACGTTTCAAGAGGAATATCGTCGGTTCTTGGAACGTCCCGTCCCTGTGGGCCTTCAAGTTTTTGCCTCCAATAGTTCCTTGTCATCCCTCTTTAATCACTGAGTCCGAGGAAGATTCTCGCCACTGTGGTTGATTGGCACGAACGAGAGCGGGGCGGCAATTCTTGCCATTGCGGCGGCTCGGTGTTTTCAGTGAATCCGGTTATTCCGATTAGGAAAGTTGGAGGGTCGGCTCGCTTCCCGACGATTCGTGGAGGGATTGAGGAAGGACACGTTGCGCGAATCGCGCACCGGTCATCAAGAATGACGGATCGATCACGGCCTGACGGAGCGAGTTGATGAAGAACTTCTGGAAGAAGTGGACGACGGAGAATTCGGCCTCACGATCGCGAATGACACGGCGAGGCCAACAGGATCGGCCTGCGATCGCTCAGATTGAACGGTTTGAAGAACGCCGACTTCCGAGCATTTCGGCGCTGGTGAGTCTGTCGGCTGGTTCGACCACCGATCGGACGGTGACGATCACCGCGACGGCGAGCGAGACATTGACGATCGGCGTCAACGCCGCGAGACAAGTCACGGTCAATGGTGGGATTCTCGGCTCGGCGGTGTCTGCGGCGAATGTCACGAAGCTGATCGTCAACGGTGGAGCCGGCAACAATCGAATTGATCTGACCGCCGTCTCTGTCGCCAACTTTCCCAAGCTCAACGATGTGCGAGTCGATGGCGGCGCGGGCAACGATCGCATCACCGGCAGTTTGTTGGCCGACAGTCTCAGCGGCGGCAACGGCAATGACACCATCTTTGGGCAGAGCGGCAACGACACGATCGTCGCCGGGACCGGCAATGACAGCGTCCTCGGAGGTGACGGTGCCGACTCGCTGGATGGCGGCATCGGTAACGACACCATGATGGGGGGCAATCAGAGCGACTCGCTCAACGGCGGATCGGGCAACGATGTGCTCAATGGCGAGTCGGGCAACGACACTCTGACGGGTGGGGTGGGGAACGATATTGCCGTCGGTGGAACTGGCGACGATCAGCTCACGGGAGACGACGGCAATGACAACCTCGTCGGTGGGGATGACAACGACACTCTGACCGGCGGCTTTGGCAATGATGCGCTTTCGGGCGGATCGGGCAACGACAGTCTTAGTGGCGGCGATGACAACGATGTGCTGAATGGCGACGCTGGCTCCGACACACTGCAAGGAGACGACGGCAGCGATCGACTCAATGCGGGAACGGACACGGCCAGCAACACGCTGATCGGCGGCGCGGGCGATGATTTTGTGAACTCCGGCCCCGGTTCGGATTCGCTCGATTCCGGGAGCGGCAACGACACGGTGTTCGGCGGCTTGGGTGGGGACACGATCCTGGCGGGCGCGGGAGCCGATCTGATCGACGCGGGTGCCGGGGACGATTCGGTCGATGCGGGTGGCGGGAACGATTCGATCGACCTGGGCCTCGGTGACGACACGGGACTGGGAGGCGATGGCAACGACACGCTCGCCGGTCAGACTGGGAGCGACAGCCTGGATGGCGGGACTGGCAACGATCTGCTCAATGGCGACAGCGACTTGAATGGCATCGACACCCTCTCGTCGGACGACGGCGATGACACGCTGTTGGGAGGCGACGGCAACGATTCGCTGACCGGCAACGAAGGGAACAATGAACTCTTCGGTGGCGCGGGGAACGACAGTCTGCAAGGTGGCTCCGAAGCCGACACGCTCAGCGGCGAGGGGGGCAACGACACGCTCTTCGGCGGCGCGGGGGACGATCACATCGAGTCCGGCTTGGGACGAGACAGCGTGATCGGAGGCGATGGGAGCGACGACATCCTCAGCGATGTGTACGACTTCGTCGCCGACGACGGTGGCAATGATTCGACTCAGCAGGCGACAATCACGAACAACTCCGGGGACACCTTCGGGAATAACGACGGCTTCGTGACGGACGACACACGTTCCAGACCCTATCGCGGCATGACTCTGGATGAGCTGAACGCGCTGTTACAGTCGCTCAATGGCTGAGCTGTGAACTTTTAGAGCCGAGACCGTCAGGGAGCGGTCGTCAGTCCTGAAAACAACCACTCCCTGACGGTCGCGGCTCCAAATCTTCACTGCCTCTTTACGACGCGTCATCCCCGAAAGCCGACAATGTCTCTTCCCAATGCCGCAGCCGCTTCCCGACGAGCCGAGCCCAATCGGCTGGGCGGCGAGACAAGTCCGTATCTGTTGCAACACGCCTTCAATCCGGTCGATTGGTTGCCGTGGGGAGAGGAAGCGTTGTCGCTGGCTCGAAACCTCGACAAGCCGATCTTCCTGTCGATCGGCTACAGCGCGTGTCATTGGTGTCACGTCATGGAGCACGAGAGCTTCGAGAATCCTGAGATTGCTCAACGGATGAATGAACTCTTCGTGTGCATCAAAGTCGATCGCGAAGAGCGGCCGGACCTCGATCAGATTTACATGACTTCGGTGCAGATGATGACAGGCCGCGGTGGCTGGCCGATGTCGATGTTTCTGACGCCCGATCTGCGGCCGTTCTTCGGAGGCACCTATTGGCCACCCGTCGCTCGGATGGGGATGCCGGGCTTTCGAGATGTCTTGAAGGGAGTCGCCGACGCTTGGACGAATCGCCGCGCGGATGTGCTCCGCAGCGCGGAAGAACTGACCGGCGAATTGATCCGCTCGACGACCGACTCGTTGCCCCGATCCGGGATGAGCCTCGAAACGCTGCGAAGCGCGATGCGACAACTCTTGCAGCGAGTCGATTGGGAGGAAGGGGGACTCGGCGGTGCTCCGAAGTTTCCGCATCCGATGGATCTCCGCGTGTTGCTCCGCTGCTGGAAACGATTCGGCGAACAAGAGGCGCTCGATGCCGTGCGACTGACGCTCGACAAGATGGCGGGGGGCGGCATCTACGATCAACTCGGTGGCGGGTTTCATCGCTACTCGACCGACGGGCATTGGCTGGCACCGCACTTCGAGAAGATGCTTTACGACAACGCGCTGCTCACGCAAACGTACCTCGAAGCCTTCCAAGCGACCGGCAATCCCGACGATGCTCGCATCGTCCGCGAGACGCTCGACTATGTGCTGCGCGAGATGATCCAGCCGGGCGGCGGCTTCTACAGCACTCAAGACGCCGACAGCGAAGGAGAAGAGGGGAAGTTCTTTGTCTGGTCGCAGGCCGAGGTGCTGGAGTTGCTTGGCTCGGAGGACGGTCGGCTGTTTTGCTTTGTCTATGACGTCACACCGCACGGCAATTGGGAAGCACACACCATCCTCAACCGTCCTGAGTCGCTCGAGCAGGCGGTGAAGGTGTTGGAGGTTTCTCCCACGGAACTCGAAACGGCGCTGGCTCGTTGCCGAGCGAAGCTGTTTGCGGCTCGCTCACTGCGGATTGCTCCGGGCCGAGATGACAAGGTGCTGATCGGTTGGAACGGCCTGATGATCTCGGCGATGTCGCAAGCGGCGGCGATCCTGGGAGAACCGCGTTACGCCGAGGCGGCCGGCGCGGCGGCCGACTTCATCCTGACGAACATGCGCGACTCCGAGGGCCGACTGCTACACGCCTTCAAAGATGGCCGAGCACGCTTCAATGCGTATCTCGACGACTACGCTTGTCTGATTGATGGCCTGGTCGATCTGTATCAAGCGACGTTCGAGCCACGTTGGTTGGAGAGTGCTTTGGAACTGGCGGAGCAGATGCTCGCGCGGTTTGAAGATCCGCGGGGAGGCGGATTCTTTTACACGTCCAACGACCACGAGCAACTGGTCGCTCGGCTGAAGGACACGCAGGACAACGCGACGCCGTCGGGCAACGGCATGGCAGCGTATGCGCTCGCGCGACTGGGGACGCTCACCAGTCAGCCGCAACTGCTGGGCAAGGCCTACGCGACGTTGGAGGCGATGTCCGGTCAGCTCGAAAAGTTCGCATTGGCCAGCGGGCAATCGCTGCTGGCTCTCGATTTTGTCATCGGTCCCCTCCGCGAGATTGTGTTGGTCGAACCCGTCGTCGCCAGCGACGAAACTCGGCAAGCGCTTCGCGAACGAGGGGGCTGTTTCTGGCCGAATCACGTCATCGCTGTGCGACGACCTCAAGACACCGACAACGATCTGACGATGGGCTTGCGCGACCTGTTCCACGGCAAGCCTCCCCTGCCGACCGAGTTGTCTGTGTTCATCTGCGAACACGGAAGCTGCCAGAAACCACTGGTGGGACTGGCCGCTTGGAAAGAGTGGCTCCGCCAAAAAGTCCAAGCGTAGACCTCAACCCAGAGCCGCTCGCAATCCTCGCCAAGCCTGCCGCGTTGGACTCATTTGATTTCGAAGACTTGTCGCAGTTGTCTTTCATTCCTCTGACCAGATTCCTTTGATCGTTCCCTTGGGAAAATGCCAGTCGATCCGTAGTCTGATTTCCGTAGCAGTCACCGAAAGCCCCGCATCCAGGAGCCACTCACCGTCATGCGTCCCAAAATCGTCATTTGTGCTGAGTACCAAGGGACGGGTGCGGCAGTTGGAACCATCACCGGATTTCAGCTCGCGGTCGAGCACCTCATCAAGGAGGCTGGCAACGACGGTCAGGCGGACTTGGTCGTCTTCTGCTTGGGGACGGAGACGCGAACGTACTCGCATCCGCGCTACTCCAATGTGACCTTCCGGCAGTATTTCCCAGTGGTGACTCCGCGCGAGATTTGCCCCTACGTTTCGGTCAAAGCTCTGCCGTTTCGAGTCGAGATGTTTCCGTTTCGCAATGACATCACCCGCGATATCGTCGCCGAGCGGCCGGATGTGATTCACACGTTCCAAACGATCGGAGCCACCGATATGGCCGGCCTCCGAGCGGCCAAGCGGTTGCGTCGGCAGGGGCACAAGGTCCGGCTGATCTCGTCCGTGATGACGGAAATCGAGACCTACATCACCAACTATTTCGCCTCGTTCACTCGCGAGAACTTGGAGTTTGCCGAGACTCACAGCTTCCTCTCGGAACTGCGAGCCGCCTGGCGGATGGATGGTGCCGAGCCGCCTCGCAGCAAACTGTTTCGTGCGCTCAATGTGCTCGAACACTGCGGCAACTATCCGATCTGCCGGATCGTTTCCTTCTTACATCGCCGATTTGAAAACGGGGCGACCAAGCAGTCGCCGACGAACTCGCTGGCCAAAACGGGAACGCCGTTTCAGAGGCTGCTGAGGTTTCTCGCTCACCGGCAGATTTCGAGGTATCTGAAACAAGCAGATGTCGTCACCACCTCGCGACCGGCCGACGCGGTCAACTATCAGATTCCCAACGATCAGGTGTGGCACATGCCTCTGAGTTGCAACACCGACGACTTCCGCCCGGCGGAGGAAACGGTGACGAGCGTGCGCGCTCGGCTCGCAGAGGAACTCGTCGCGGAACGGATCGACCAGAGTGTCAGTCAGGGTCTGAGCAAGTTCTTGGATTGGATCGAGTCCGACCCGAACTGCTTCGCGATCGTCACCGTCGGCCGCTTGAGTGACGAGAAGAATCTGTGGTTGCTCGCGCAGGCATTTCAGAGGTTGTCCACAGCCACTCCGACGCGCCGCGTGTACTGGCTGGCCTGCGGCACGGGCTTATGGGACGCGGAATTGGTTCGGCAATTCCCGGATCAAGTCGCGTTGGGTGGATTGGTCCCCAACGAACTGCTGCCGATGCTCTTCAACTTGGCTCGTTCGCGACGGTTCGTCTATGTGAGTGCTTCGGACACGGAGACTTATGGGATCACTCACGAGGAAAGTCAGCGTTGTGGCCTGCCGATCGTCGCGATGGAACTGGGGACGCGCGGTCACTTCTATTGCGTGGGAGATCGCATCGGAGAGTCGCAGACCGTGACCCCCGACACGGCCATCGAAGACGACGTGCGCGCGATTGGCCCCGCATCGCAGTCCTTCTTTTGTGCTGCCAACGGCTTGTGTGTCCCGGATTTCTCAGGCGGCCGAGGCTTGAACACCGTGCGACATTCGCCCCACGGAGCGGTCAGCGTCGACCAGGCCGTTCAAGCCTTGTCCGAATCGCTCATCGTGATGGAGCGACTCCCTCGCGAAACTTGGCAACTGATGTCCGACAACGCGGTCGCGATGACCGAACAAACCAAGATGAATTGGCGCAGCGTCTGGCAACTCTTGCGATTCGGAGTCTACGCCTTGGATCGTCATCGCCATGCGGAATTGATCGCGGCACACAGCCACCGCTTCAGCCCGTTGGCTCATTCGGATTCCCATTACGACGCCGCCCGCCGCCACCGACCAACGCACGCGGACGCTTTGGTCAACTCGGCAGAAACCTGACACTCACGAATCTGATTCACCATCCGGGCAAGCCCGTTGGTCCCTACACAACTCGAAAAAGTCGGCAATTGCGCCGCCTCAAGCTCTTCGCTTCTCTGCGGTAAAACAAAGTTCCCGTCACTTTTACCGCAGAGAAGCGAAGAGCTTGGCCCGGCGGAGCCGCAACCAAAACATTGGCGAGTTCCGATTGGGAAGACGCCAAACAATCTCACATCATTCTGCCCACCCATCATTCTGCTGATTTCCGGCAAGCAGAATGATGGGTGGACAGAATGAGGTGAAAGCGGAAACCAAAAACACTTCTTGATCGCGGTTGGGAATCTCTGTTGGTGACAGGCAATGTTTTTTGTTTGTCCGTGGGGTGGCCTTGCCATCGGTGGGGGCAAGATTTCGGATTTGATGCCATCCGCCGCGGCGGAGCAAATGCCGCCCCACGGATGGAGGCCGAATTCGCCACACCATCCCGCAGCCCAAGCCGCTCCTACTCAGGCTCCTCTTGCGGAATCTGCGAGCGTCAAGAATCTCCCAGTGGCTCCCCGCGGCGACGCAATCCGGCGGCGGAGTAGATGGCGTCAATCGTCGTCATGTTCTTGATGCCGTCGCTGGCATCCGTCGGCATCACCGCACCGCCACGCAGTGAGTCCACCAGCGCGGCGAGCTGACACGCATACGAACTGGGTTGGCGCGACACGGTCTCGCGGCGTCGGCCAGCGGTCGTTTGAACCGTGATCCGATGAAAGAACTGCGGCAGAAATGGATTCAGAACGGTCAGCGTCCCACGCTCGCCCGTCACTTCGACGAAGGCTCGCCAGTTCCAAATCTGAGATCGCAATGACACGGTCACGCTGGCGGAGACTCCGCCGGGAAACTGCAACTCCGAAGTCATCCACTGATCGACTTCGGGTTGAATCAATCGCGCCGATGCGGACGCCACCACCGGTTCCGAACCGGCGAGAAATCGGCAGACATTGACCGCGTAGCAGCCCACGTCCATGCAGGCTCCGCCGCCGGTGGCATAGGCAAAGCGGATATCTTTCTTTTTGCCTGGGATGAACACACAGAACTTCGCCTCCAGATGTTGGATCGTTCCGAGTTCGCCGCTGGTCACGATCTGCTGCAACCGCGCGGCCAGTGGGTGATAGCGGAAATGAAACGCCTCAATGAGCTGTCGTCCCGATTGTGTCGCGGCGACCTGCATGGCGCGAGCTTCTTCGGCGTTCGAGGCGATCGGCTTTTCGCACAACACATGCTTGCCGGCCTGCAACGCTTTGATCGACCACTCGGCGTGCAGATGGTTCGGCAGCGGGTTGTAGATGACCTCAATCTCTGGGTCATCGAGCAACGCTTGATAGCTCGCAAAGGATCGCGGGATGCGGTTGGCCTGAGCGTATTGGCGAGCCTTCTCTTCCGATCGGCTAGCCACCGCCGCGACTTCCACGCGTGAGTGCTGCCGCGCGGGACTCAGTAGAGCCATCTTCGCAATGCGAGCCGTTCCCAACAGCCCAATCCGCACCGGCATCTCATTTGGCATGACCTCGCTCCTTTGGAAGTAGACCGAAGCGCAAGCCGGTGCCAGTGCTTCACGAGATTCGGAATTCATCGCGTTTTGAAGAGGCGGAAAACACGAGTGATCGCTGGAGCAACTTGCAGTCGGTGCCCAGCCTCGAAGCGAACATCGTAAAAGCCGACCCGATCGCATGGTGATCTGGGCGGCGAACGATGTAAGGTCGGTGGGACTGATTGACGAGAGGGTCACTCCAAGTACGTCGAACCTTTGACCGCTTGCTCGTAATGCTTCACGGCGGACTCGGCCTGCGTTTGGTCGAGCCGACCACCCGTGACTTGCGCCATGATCTGCCTCTGAAAATTTTCGAGGCATTGCTGTTTGTCGTACTTCGCGAAGCTGAGCATGTCGGCGACTCGGCTGCCGTTGATCAGCTTCGTGATGTGATAGCTCTCGCCGGTGTCGATCACGACCTGCGCTTCCGTCGGCAGACCGAACAGGTTGTGAAAACTCCCCATGACCTCTTGGTACGCGCCGGTCAGGAACAGCGCGACGAAGTACGGCTGCTGTTCGTCGAACTTGTGCAGTTCCAGAACCTGCTTGACGTCTTTGAGATCAACAAAACGATCGATGCAGCCGTCCGAATCGCAGGTCACATCGGCCAGCGTGGCGAAGTCGGTCGGGAGTTCGTTCAGTCGATGAATCGGCATGATTGGGAAGAGCTGATTGATCGCGAACGAATCGGGAGCCGAACGAAAGACCGAGAAGTTGCAGAGATACTTCGCGGCGAGAATCCGTTTGAGTTCGTCGAACTCCGGCTCATCGGCGTCCGCCTGATGGGCCAGTTGCGAAGCCTTGGCACAGATCTCCCAGAACAGCACTTCTCCTTTCGCGCGGTCTTCCAGGCTGACGAGGCCGAGGTTGAATTGCGTGTGCAACTCATCCTTTTGGTCGAGCGCGTCGTGGTAGTACTCGCGATAGTTCTTGCTGTTGACGCCGTCGAGCAGCGACTTGAGTTCGTAGATGACCTGCGGATCGTCGTCATCGACGGCGGCCATCGGAATGTCGTCGGCGAAGGTCTCGATCTCGTCGCGGATCTCCGTGACGAACAGCGTGTGATACGCCGTCATCACTCGGCCGCTTTCGGTGACGAGGTGCGGGTGCGGCACCTGCTCGTCGTCGCAGACCGACTTGATCGTGTAGACGACGTTGTTAGCGAACTCCTCGATCGAGTAGTTCACCGAGCCTTCAAACGTCGTCTTCGAGCCGTCGTAATCGACCCCCAGCCCGCCGCCGATGTCGAGGTATTCGACCTCGATCCGCATCTGCCGAATCTTGGCGTAGACGCGAGCCGCCTCTTTCATCGCATTCTTCACGCGCTTCACGTCGGTGATTTGCGAGCCGATGTGAAAGTGCAGCAGCTTCAGCGACTCGATTCGCCCAGCCGCTCGCAGCAAGCGCACGCATTCGAGAATCTCCGACGTCGTCAGCCCGAACTTTGCCGACTCGCCCCCGGACGAGGCCCACTTGCCAGAGCCTTTCGAGTACAGCTTGGCTCGCAATCCGATCCACGGCAGAGCACCGGTTTCCTCTGCGAGCTTCAACGCTAGCTTCAACTCGTTGAGCTTCTCGATCACGATGACAACGCGCTTGCCGGCTTGCACGCCCAGCAATGCCAGCCGCAAAAACGTCTCATCTTTGAAGCCGTTGCAAACCAGCAAACTGTCCGCCGTCTGTTCGAGCGACAACGCGGCGTACAACTCGGCCTTCGAGCCACACTCGACACCGACGGCCTGCCGCTTCCCCTCGCGCAGGAATTCCTCGACCACCTCGCGGCGTGGATTGACCTTCATCGGAAAGACCGGGAAGTGCCCGCCGACGTACTCGAACTGCTTCGCCGCAGACTCGTACGCCAAACACAGCCGCTGCAACTGAGCACCCAGAATCTGCGGGAACCTCAGCAAGAACGGCGGCGCGAGCTGGCGCTGGTCGATCAGTTCGCGCACGAGTTCGTAAACATCGGCCGCGCGAACGTCCCCCTTCGCCGGATGGACGGCCAAATGACCGTCACGATTGATCGAGAAGTAACCGGCTCCCCAATTCTCCAAACCATAGATGCGCAAGACGTCGTCAACCGTGGCTGAGTTCATGCCGTGGACTTTCGGAGCGAGTGCTTGTGCGGTGCAGCTTTCTAGCTTCGACCGCTCTCGCGGAAGCGGTCGCAATCCGCGACGGTCTGAAAAGCAAAACGTCGGGGGGGGGGGGGGAGG
>JBJXEX010000224.1:0-5986 GCA_046156195.1 Planctomycetaceae bacterium
CCGGGGGGGGGGCCACGCCCGCGTTCTGGCGAACGCGGCTACGAAAGTGCGCTGTCGGATTACTTGAACAGACCGCCGAGCGTTTCGATGAGCCAGCCGTTGGCGGGGCTGTAGCCGGTATGGCCCCACATGCTGCGGACGAGGTCGATCGAGGCCATGCCGCAGAGCAGCATGACGATCGAGGAGACCGCCAGCATCGAGATCACGCCGCCGCCCCACGGGTACTCGACCGCGCCTCCGACCGCCGACGCTTTCGCGGCCGTCGTCTCGAACTCGGGTTCGCTTTCGCCGAACTCGCTGTCCTCTTCAAAGGCTTCATCGCCGGCGAAGACGTCTTCCACTTCTTCGGCACCGCTCTCGGCAGCCGCCTCTTCTTCGCTGTCACTGAACTCAAAGGACTCGTCCTCTTCCTCGTCGGCCGGTTTCTTCTTCTTGACCATCGCGGCTCCGCCGTCGTCGGTCTCGTCCTCGTCGTCGAAGAGCAGCACGCTGGTGTCGCCGGTGCTGCCGCCATCCGCCGCGCCGATCTCGAAATCGCTCTCGGCTTCCTCTTCGACATCCATGTCGAGCGACGGCACTTCGAGCATCGTGTCGCCCAGGCCCGACTCCTCATCATCCTCGACCGGTTTCTTTTTGCCTTTGGGACTGGCCTTGGAACTGGCCTTGGGATCCCCCTTGGGGATCCTCATGGCCGGCATGGTTTCCGTGAGCCGCAAGTCGCCGTCGTCATCCTTCAGCGAGATGCCGCTATCGGCACCGGTCTCGGCCAGCGTCATGCCCTCGTCCGCGTCGTCATCACTCGTCAGAGCGATGCCGCTGTCGTCATCCATTTGCAGAGCGATGCCGCTGTCGCCCGCCAGTGTGATGCCCCCTTCTTCGTCCTCGTCGAACAACGAGATCCCGCTGTCCTCGTCATGGCTCAATTTCTCCAGAGACACGCCGCTGTCGGCAACACGATCCAGCGAGATGCCGCTCTGCGGGCCGGTCAGATTGATCCCGCTTTGACTGGTCAGCGAAATGCCGCTGCCGCCGTCGAGTGCGATGTCGCTGTCATCCAATAACACGGACGAACCACCACCGCGAATGCCGCTCCTCGGACCAGCACTGCTCCGAGTTTCCAAGCTCAATCCGCTGTCGGGCAGCACGGCCACGTCGCTGTCGCTGTCCTTCTTGAACTTTGACTTCTGATTGAGCTTCGACATCGGCCCTGCCAGCCGAGCGTCATCCAGCAATCGCACGTCGCTGTCGGAATCGGCGGAGATCAACTGCACGTCGCTGTCGCTCTCCATGCCGATCGACAGGTCGGAGTCTTCTCCTGCCAGATGCACGTCGCTGTCCGAATCCGGCTCTTCACTGACCAGCATCACGTCGCTGTCGCTATCCGGCTTCGGCAAGTTCTTGCCGGAATCCGGCGCGAGCGTCACGTCACTGTCGCTGTCCGGCATCCCAAAGTTTGACCTGCTGTCGCCATCCAAGCGAACGTCGCTGTCAGAATCGGCCAGCCCCAAATTCAGAACGCTGTCCGGTCCGTCCGCCGCCAATCGGACATCGCTATCGGAGGCCCCCAGATCGATCCGGCCGCTGTCCGACGAAAGTCGCACGTCGCTGTCGGACGCGCCCAGATCCACCCGCCCGCTATCCGAAATCATCCGCACGTCACTGTCGGAATCCCCCAGATTGACCCGCCCGCTATCCGTGGACAACCGCACGTCGCTGTCGGACTCTTGCAGTTGCAGCATGACGTCGGGACCGCTGTCGTGACCGGCCCCCAAGCGGTCGTCCATCACCAACCGCACGTCGCTGTCGGACGAGCCTCCCGATCCGAAATCATCAAAGATGCTGCCGCTTCCATCGCTTTCCGCTTTGCCGATCGGCGGGTCGCCACTCAGTCGGCGAATGATCGACGGGGCCACATCCAAGTCCGAGCCATCCGCCGGGTCTTCATCAAACACCGAGCCGTCGTCTTCGCCAGCCATCGGCACGTCGGGTTCGGAGGAAGGGGTCAGGCGGCGACCGAGTTCCTCCACATCCTCTTCCTTGAATTTGAAGGTGCCCCGATCGGCAAAGCCGCGAATGTCTCCCTTTTGGCGGAGACGATTCAATTCCTCTTTGGGAATGCCCAGCTTGACCGCCGCTTCGTCGATGTTGAGATATCGTTTGGCCATGACTCACCGACTCCCGATTCGGTCCAAAGACTTTTGACTGCACTGTCGCATCACAACCGCGCCTTGCAAACCATGCTCGGAAATTCGGATGTGAGAATGCGGTATGAGATTCTAAAGGACCAATCGACTTGAGCAAGAAGTTTCAACGGCGCGATGACCAAACAGCCGCGAGTCAGGTTCGATGACAACGAACCACACGCCGGAAAAATCCTCAGATTCGACTTGGCACGTTTTTCGGATGCGACTACAACCCCGCCCGCTTCGCCTAGCCGAGGGCCTTGCCCCTTCCTTCGGGAGTTCTTCCCACTCGCAGTTCTCGGACTGAAGCGACCCCGCCTCCTCTCCCCGTCGATTTCCCTCCCCTTCCGACTTCTCCGACCGCCTTCTTCCGCGCCAGGCTGTGGTTCGTCACTGCGCGTCGGTCCCATCCGACTCGACTTCGTGATCGCCGCGTCCTTGGTGCCTCGAACGGAGTCCCGCCCATGTCGCGTTTCCTGCCGCGCCGATTTGCCGTTTGGTGCTTGTTTGGACTGCTCACCGCCCCCTTGACTGGTTGTATGCACGGCGGCTTCGTGCCGCGAACCACGCATCGTCAAAGCCAGTACCGAGCACAACAGCTCTGGGGACAAAATCGCTCGATGGCTCAAGAGACCGATCAATACCGCCAGACCCTCGCGCAACTCCAACAGCAGAACGATCAGCTCAAAGGCAACCTCAACATCGCCAACGATCGGATCAAGAACCTGAACGACGAACGCGCCCAAATGGCGGAGCGATTCAAAAACATGGGACGGGGCAACAACCCGCTGTCCGACGAAGCCAATGCCCGCTTCGCCGATATCGTGCGGCGGTTTCCCGGAATCGAATTCGACCGAGCTACTGGCGTCGCCAAGCTCGATTCCGATCTGCTGTTTGAATCCGGCAGCGACGAAATCCGCCCGCAAGCGGAAGCCGCTCTTCGTGAGGTCGCCAACTTGCTCAACGACGGATCCACCCGACAACTCCGAGTTCAAATCGTCGGACATACCGATGACCGTCCCATCGTGAAGGCCTCGACCAAATCCAAGCATCCCACGAATTGGCACCTCTCGACCAACCGGGCCAACTCAGTGTTGCTCGCGCTCAAGAAGAACCGAGTCGATGAACGCCGGATGCGCGCCGCCGGAGCCGCCATGTTCGAGTCGGTCACCGCCAGCAAAGACCCGAAGGTCCGAGCCAAAAACCGCCGCGTGGAAATCTACATCCTCGCCCCCGATGCCAAAGATGTCGCCGCCTGGGAACAGCCACGGAATTGATGCTCGCACCGGCCGCACCTTCGCCTCGCCCGCACCGTAGCCGCGTTCGCCAGAACGCGGGCGATCCGTCCCAGGCCGCCCGCACTCTGGCGAGTGCGGCTACGCGAATGTCGGCTACGCGGATGTTTTCTGTGGCTGTCCGCCTAAGCCAACGCAGGTTCCAGTGACTCTTCCGTGAAGACTTCGGCGACTTGCAGGCACGCGCGGCGGCCAGCGGTCGTCAGTTGATACAGCATCCCGCCCGTGCGACCGGCAATCTCCACTTGCAGCAGTCCGTGAGCGATCAGCTTGCCATGCACGCGAGCCATCTGGTCGAGCGGCACCCCCTCCACTTCGCGGATGCGAGGCCGAAAACCGCGAGCCACGAATTCCGCCGTCTCCGCATCGGTGGTAGCCGCGACATCAATGCCTTCGCCGTAGGCCAGCAGCACTTGCCGCCATTCGGGATGAGCGTCCAACACTACGAAATCCAGGTCGAGCATGACGCTGGGTATCGGTCGGTACGCCCCCGATCCTCACTCCCGCGCGATCCACCGACACGACTGCAACGACCGCTGCGACACGCTTGAGCCGCACGACAGACATAGCCCGCAAAGTTCGCCAACAACCGCGTCGCCCGACTCGGAGATTCGGGCGACCGGGTCGAGCCACGGCTCGGATGGCCTGTTGCTGAAGAGCCCGCCGATGGCGTCGCCTTGCCGTTCTACTCAGGAGCTACGAACGGTGATCCCGATTTCGACGGAACGCTGGGACAAACAGTTGGTGCAGCTTCAATAGTCCCCGCCAACAAGAGACTTCCGGATGTTCGTGAAGTCGGTAGGAGCGCTGCGATGTCGAAGACGGACGTCGTTTTCGACGGCTCGAATTCTTTGGGAGCGGCGCGTTCTTTGGTTTTGGGGCATTGGATTAGCGTTCTTGTGTGCGACCGAGTAATACGGACCACAGAAAGTGCGACATGTGAGCCGCCGGCACTAGCCGCGGGCAACGAGAGGTTCCTCACGGGGCTGCCTGTAAGATTTTGCTGACTGTCGAAACACTGGGATGAATTGATGTGGCGACAAATTCCGGTGCTGATTGTGGCGGGGATCGTGGCCGTGTTTCTGGCGGACATTTTCACGCCGCGGGGGGTGGCGGTCTGGCTGTTCTATTTGGTTCCGTTGGTCGGCACGTTTTGGTGGCGGCGGCGGAATGTTGAACTTGGCGTCGCGGGGGCCTGTTTGCTGTTGATCGTGATGGGCTACATCGGACTGCCGAATGAGACGCCGGCTCGTTTTGCCATCGTCAATCGGATCATGGGCGGTTCGGTGCTCGTCTTGACGGCCGTGTTGATCGAGCGGCTGAAGCGTTCGGACGAGCAACGTCGAGTCAACGAATCGGCCCTCGTTGAACGTGAGCGGCATCTGCGGGCGATCCTCGATTCCGAGCCGGAGTGCGTGAAGACGCTGGCGGCGGACGGCACGTTGTTGCAGATGAACCGGGCCGGGCTGGAGATGCTCGAGGCGGAACGGGCCGACCAGGTTCTGGGCCACTGCATTTACCCGCTGGTGGTGCCGGAGCATCGTCTCGCTCTTCAGGCGTTGACCGAGCGGGTCTTTCAGGGCCAATCGGGTTCGCTGGAGTTTGAGACAGTCGGACTCAAGGGAGGTCGTCGCTGGCTGGAGACTCATGCGACGCCGCTGCGCGATGAATCCGGCACGATCGTGTCGCTGTTGTCGGTCACGCGGGACATCACCGATCGCAAACGTGTTGAGTCCGCGCTGCGTGAAAGCGAATCGCACTTTCGACTGCTGTTCGAACAGGCGACTGAAGGAGTTTTTGTCACCGACGCACAGGGACGGATCCTCGACGTCAATTCGGCGAGTTGCCAAATGACCGGTTACTCACGCGGTGAGTTGATCGGGATGAGTGTCGCTGACCTCGTTGTGCCTGAGGAAGTTCCGCGGATCGTTCCGGAGATCAATCGTCTGAACGTCGGCGATGTCGTGAGCAGCGAATGGCGATACCTCCGCAAGGATGGATCGTTCTTTCTCGGTGAAGTCATGGCCAAACAACTGCCGGACGGCCGCTTGCAGGCGTTCGCGCGGGATATCACCGAACGCAAGCAGGCCGAGCAAGCGTTGCACGACAGCCAGACGCGGTTGCAACTGGCCATTCACGCGACGGGTCTGGGACCGTGGGACTGGGACATGGTGGCCTGATGAAAATGGCTAATTCGTTGCAGCGAGTTTTGTTGCGCGGGGGAGGGTTGGTTTGAATTCTCGGTAGGCGGTTTGGCGTTTCGAGGTGAGTGTTTCGGGGAGGTGTGTTTTGATCCAGGTTCGGGTGTCTTTCACGGAGACTCGCGAGAACGCTTTCTGAATACTCTCTGGTGTCGTCGGACGCAGCAGCGAACCGAAGCTGGCCAGGAGGCTCGTGAAGCCTCCTTTGGATTGTTGGCGTTCCAATTGTTTGTAGAGGCCGAAGCTCGATTCCAAGATCTCCGTGCTCAGCGGCAGTCGCTCGCCCTCGCGAAGTTGCGATTCGGAT
>JBJXEX010000227.1:0-14084 GCA_046156195.1 Planctomycetaceae bacterium
GCCCCCCGGTAAGCGCTCCGAAAGAAAACCGGGGGGCTGACGCCGCCCCGCTCGCCAAGAGTCAGGCGATCAACGTCCGCGGCCAGCATCTGCTTCTCGAACCACGAGCCATGACCATCACCGCCACCAGCGGCGGCGGCCAGCACGGCATGAGCCTCGACGATTGGAACCAGCGAGCCTTCGTCTGCGGCAACAGCGAGCCGGTGCATCTCGTCATGTACGATGGCCAGTACCTCGCGCGGAATCCGTATCTGCAAGCTCCCGCCGCCGCGATCAACATCGCTCCCGAAGGGAAATTCACGAAGCTGATGCGCATCAGCGATGTCGAACCGTGGCGAGTGCTGCGAACTCGGCTGCGAAAGAAAGGAATCATTCCCGGCTCGGACGAAGGGGGCACGCCGTCCGGTTTCTTCACCGGAGCGACCGGTATCACCGTCTATCGCGGCGATGCGTGGCCGGCCGAATATCGCGGTCAACTCTTCGTTGGCGAGGTCGCGAACAATCTGGTCTATCGCGCGCGTCTCGAACCCAACGGGGTCGGCCTGACCGCTCATCGAGCCGACGCGGATGCCGAGTTCCTCGCCTCGACCGACAACTGGTTCCGCCCGGTGCAGTTCGCGAACGCTCCCGACGGGACGTTGTATGTGATCGACATGTACCGCGAGCTGATCGAGGGAGCGGCCTTCCTCGCTCCGCAGATTCTGAAGCACATGGACGCCAGCGCCGGAGCGGACAAGGGCCGCATCTACCGCATCGCTGCCGACGGATTCCAATTCAAGCCCGCACCGCGACTCGGCAACCTGCCGACCATCGAGTTGGTCAAACTCTTCGAGCATCCGAACGGTTGGCATCGGGACACTGCCTCCCGATTGATTTATCAACGTCAGGACAGAGCGGCCGTCGCGCCGCTGCGTGAACTCGTCAGCAACTCGAAAAATCCGCTTACTCGCGCTTTGGCATTGCACTCACTGCAAGGACTGTCGGCATTGGAGCCGGATGCCATCATCGCCACCCTCAGCGACGAGGAGCCAAAGGTTCGCGAACACGCCCTGCGTTTGGCGGAACCGCATTGGGACAAAGTCTCGGTTCGCGAGGCGGTCTTGGCTCTGGCGACTGATCCTGATTTGCGAGTTCGTTACCAAGCAGCGTTCTCTTTGGCTCCCTTCCGAGGTCATCCCATCACGAACGCATTGACCACGCTGGCGACGAGCGACGGGGCCGATCCGTGGATGCAATTGGCAATCCTGAGTTCACTCGACGAACGACGTGCCGAGTTTTTGGCGACAGTCCTCGCTGATCGAACCGCGATGGCAAAACCGCATGTTCGCGGGATGCTCAATTCCATCGCCGTACAAATCGGAGTGGGGGGTGGCAAAACGGAAATCGTTCAAACGCTCCGTCTGATTGAAACTCTCGCGAGTGCCGCCGAAACCAAACCGCTGGCCGAAGAGTTGTTTCGCAGTTTGATCAGCAAGAATCCCACAGCGAGAGGGATCGAAGGCGGCAAGGCGGGCGAGATGCTGGCGGCGATGATCCGAGAGGCGCGGCTGGTCGCTCGTGATGAAACCAAGCCTGCGGAGACTCGCGCGGATGCCGTGAAAACACTCTCTTCCGCTGCGTTCGACCAGAGCAAAGACCTCTTCGCCGAACTGCTGCGATCCCAACAGCCGCAGCCAGTACAACGGGCTGCCTTGGAAACACTCGCTCGCTTCACTCACGCGGACGTGCCTGGGTTGATCTTGATGGCGTGGCCTTCGCAGACACCACAATTGCGAGCGACGTCCGTCGAAACGCTGTTCACTCGGCCCCAATGGATCGTCGCGTTCCTGGATGCCGTCGAGAAACAAACGATCGCTCGTGCCGATCTCGATCCCGCTCGCGTCGCGCTGCTTCAGAAGCACAACGATGCCGAGATTCGTGCTCGTGCGATCAAACTCTTCGCCGGAGCCGCGCTGGCTCGGAGACAAGAGGTCGTCGATGCGTATCAGAAGTCGCTCGAACTGAAGGGAGATGTTGATCGCGGTCGCATGCTCTTCCGCAAGACGTGTGCGGCGTGTCACAAGCTCGAAGGTTTCGGCGAGTCGATCGGTGCCGAACTCAACGCGATCCGCGACCGAGGCACCGCCGCCGTGCTGCTCAACATTCTCGATCCGAACCGCGAGGTAAAGCCGCAGTTCCTGAACTATGTCGTGCTCCTCGACAGCGGACGCACGCTGACCGGCATGATCGCCGCCGAGACCGCCAACAGCCTGACGCTCCGCAAAGCGGACAACACCAGCGAAACCATCCTGCGAGTCAACATCGACGAACTCAAAAGCACCGGCTTGTCCTTCATGCCCGAAGGCTTGGAGAAGCAACTCGATGTCGCCGCGATAGCCGATGTGTTGGCGTATTTGAATTCGATCAAATGATTCACGAGCTGGTTTTCTCGTCACCGCGCGAAGGCGAGCAACGCGGCAGTTCGATACAACGGCTCAGACGGCTGCTGCGGCAGGATCAATGGCTTTGGGCTTTTGCCTTTTGGCACTCGGCTTTTGGCAACGACCGGTCGATGAGTAAAGTGTTTTCCGATCCGACTCAGCCCGATGCCTTGGAGATCGAGTCATGCTCAGCGTGCTTGGCCAATCTGGAAAACTGTGTGATAAAGTGACTCGCCGCGAGGCGATGCGAGTCGGCGGGCTGTCGCTCTTTGCGGGCGTGACGTTGCCGCGATTGCTGCACGCGGCGGAGACGAATCCTTCGGCTCGGCCGGGGAAGGCCAAATCTGTCATTCTGTTCAATTTGCTCGGAGGTCCGAGCCAACAGGACATGGTCGATTTGAAGCCCGAGGCTCCGATCGAAGTCCGCGGTGAGTTCCAACCGATCAGCACGTCGCTGTCGGGTCTGCAAATCTGCGAGCACCTGCCGAACACAGCCAAGCTCATGCACAAGGCGTGTCTGATTCGGTCGGTGACGCACGGGTACAACGCTCACAATCCGCTCAATGTCATGACCGGTTTCAGCGGCGGCAGGTTCGATCAGTTGCGGCCCGAACCGACCGACCCGCCCGACATCGGCGCGATCTGTCAGTATCTCAAGAGGGGACCGAGCGACATGCCGGGAGCGGTCTGCTTGCCGTGCTATCCCGGCTGGGGCGAGAGTTCGATGTATCCCGGCATTCGACGACCGGGACCGTATGGCGGATTCCTCGGCAGCCAGTACGACCCGCTCTTCGCCGTCTGCGAACCGAAGTTCGATCGCGAGCCGAAGGTCGCGTACTACGACCAAGTCATCCCGATGGGCGAACCGAGATTGCCGACGCTCGACGAACTGCCGGGCATCACGGTGAATCGTCTCGATCGCCGCCGCTCGATGCTCGACCAACTCGACACCCAGTTTGAAGAGACGCGGCGATCGGGAGCGATCGACCGCTTGAATCATTTCCAGCAACGCGCGTTCGACATGCTCATCTCCAGCAAGACGCGCGAGGCGTTCGATCTGTCTCGCGAACCCGACGCCCTGCGCGATCGCTACGGCCGCAACATGAGCGGTTCGAGTTTGCTGGTCGCGCGGCGACTCGTCGAAGCGGGCGTGCCGTTTATCAGCGTCCATGCGGAAATCTTCGGCCGCTACGGTCATTCGTATGACATGCACGAGAACAACTTCGGCATGTTGAAAGACGCCAACCTGCCGATCCTCGATCGTGGCTATCCCGCGCTGATCGAAGACCTCGAATCGCGCGGCTTGCTCGACAGCACGCTCGTCGTCGTGATGGGCGAGATGGGCCGCGCTCCGAAGGTCAACGCCAAGGCGGGACGCGATCACTGGCCGCAATGCGGCTTCAGCTTACTCACCGGTGGCGGCGTCAAACCGGGCTGCGTCTTCGGCGAGACCGACAAGCAAGCCGCGTATCCGATCAGCCATCCGGTCTCGCCCGGTGACATCGTCGCCACGATCTATCAGTTGCTCGGCATCAACCCGCATCTGACCGTCCCCGATCCCCTCGGCCGGCCGATCCATGTCGCTCACGGCGGCGAACCGATTTGGGACGTGATCGCTTGAATCACACCCCAACTCTGACGAGGACTTTGACTCCGCTTCCTCACGAACGCGGCTACGAAAGTGCGCAGTCGTGTTAACCAACGCTTGCTTTGCCGGCCCAAGCCTGGAACATGAGCGGCCCCAACTCCACCGCGAAAGGACCGCTGATGTCGGAAGCCGCTGAATACGACCCGTATGCCCTGCCGAACGATGCCATCCAGGAACCTCCCGTCTCGCTGTGGGCCGCGCTGAAGAAAATTGGACCGGGCATCATCCTGGCCGGCTCGATCGTCGGGTCGGGCGAGCTGCTGCTGACGACCTCACTGGGGGCGAATTACGGATTCGCGTTCTTGTGGCTGATCATTTTCAGTTGCATCATCAAAGTCTTCGTGCAGGTCGAACTGGGCCGCTACGCGATCTCGTCCGGCAAGCCGACGCTGGGGGCGATCAACGAGTTGCCGGGACCAAGGTTTGGGGCCCATTGGATTGTCTGGTGTTGGCTCTTCATGATGCTGACGACGATCTTTCAGCTCGGAGCGATGACCGGCACGGTAGGGCAGTCGCTGAATCTCGCGTTCCCCGGTGTGTCCGCCAGTCTCATCGAATCACTCAGCGCAACGCTCCCGTCATTGGCGGATTCCGTTCGTGTGCGGCCAGAGATTCCGTGGGCCGTGCTGACCTGCGTCACCGCCGTCGGGTTGCTCTGGAGCGGGAGTTACCGACGCATCGAATTGATCACGACGGTCCTCGTCGTCGGTCTGACATTCATCACGCTGACAGCCACCTGTGCTCTGCCGGCGACGAATTATCCCATTCCGTGGCACAAGGTGGCGGAGGGGATGGTTCCGACCCAAGTGTTGCAAGCTCTCACGTTCAGCGCGCCGGTGCTGGGGATCGCCGCCGCGTTCGGAGCGTTCGGCATCACCGGCGTCGGAGCCTCGGAACTTTTTTACTACCCGTACTGGTGCTTGGAGAAAGGCTATGCCCGCTACGCCGGCCGCTGCGAACCGGGCGAGGCGTGGGAGCGACGTGCTCGCGGTTGGATTCGAGTCATGCACCTGGATGCCTGGGTGAGCATGATCGTCTTCACGATCTCGACGCTGGCGTTCTACTTCATGGGAGCCACCGTCCTGAATCCGCAGGGGCTCGACCCGAAGGGGACCGACATGATCAAGACGCTCTCGCGAATGTTCGAGGATGCGTTCGGCCCGTGGACGATCGTCGTCTTTCTAATCGGTGCCGGAGCGGTCCTCTTCAAGACGCTTTACATCTCGAGCGCCGGCAACTCACGCCTGCTGGCCGACTTCTTCAGCCTCGCCGGCTTCGTCCGCTACGAGCGTCCCGAACAGCGAGCCAAGATGATTCACCGCTTCTCGCTGCTGATTCCGGTGATCGCTCTGGTCCTGTTCATCACGTTCAAAGAGCCGCGTCAGATGGTCGTCATTGGCGGCTTCGCCCAAGGCTTGATGCTGCCACTGATCAGCGGAGTGACCGTCTTCTTCCGCTACCGCCGCACCGACCGCCGCATCACACCGGGGTTGGTGCTCGACATCTTATTGTGGATTGCCTTCGTGCTGATCTCATGCGTGGCGCTGTACGCGGCTCAGGATCAGATCGGCAAATGGATGTCGCCGCCGGCGGCTGTGAAATGAGTTCTTCGCTGTCGCGGCCATGTGAACGCGGGGTCCAAGCGATTCAGCGGCGGTTTCCCGCTTGTCGGTAGACTTGCGCGTCCACCGAGTAGGCGACTGTCCGGACCGCGCCATCGCAAAATAGGAATTGGCAGCCGCCGGAGTGGGCGCTGCCAAAGATGAAATGGCTGGAAAAGTATGGGACGTCTTGGCGCGGTTGATCGAAGGTCACTCGGCAGACGTCATTGTTCATGCCCGTGTAGAAGTTCTCGTTGTCTGACGTGGAAGCTCCGTCGTAGTAGTGATTGGAGCTGAGATATTTCTCCCCCACCAAGTAGACGTGGGACGTTCCCTTCCGGAGATCGGCAAACCGGATTTGACTGCGTTGAAAGATGACGCCGGACATGAAGTCGGTGTTGGGCCAGGGGAATGCGGGGTTGTCGCCGGCGGCCAACGTGGGTGGTCCAGCCGAGACTTCATTCTGTGGTTGGTCGCCGGCGTTGGCGGCGTAGTCGCCTCGGCCGAGCAGCGGCACGGGGTTGGCCGTCTCCCGATAGTTGTAGCCAAAATAATTGGGATACGGTCCCCCGTCGCGGCGACTGGGGCAATTCATCGCGGGCAACGGAGTCGCGATACGTTGAGCGCTGGCCGCCTGTTGAGCGGCGGGAGGATTGCCGGCTCCCAAGCGGTACAGCGGGGTCTGTTCCAGGAACGGCAACACGCTATAGCCCCAGCCTCCCGGTTGGGTGCGGTTGGCTCCGCGATCCGGATGTCCGACCCAATGCCAGCCCCAGCCTCCCGACGGAAAGTGGCCCGTGAGTTCGTGAATGCCGTGCATCGCCAAACCAAATTGCTTGAGGTTGTTGGTGCATTGCGTGCGTCGCGCGGCCTCGCGTGATTGCTGCACGGCCGGCAACAACAACGCGACCAAAATCGCGATGACCGCGATCACCGCCAATAATTCGATCAGCGTGAAACCCGCGCGGCCCGTTCGCTGATGCGGCGGATGGGAATCTCGAAGAGCACGACAACGTGGGAGAGACTTCATCAGTGAGAGACCTTGAAAAGTGAACTGGCACAGATCTTTGTACTACGAGTTGTCAGATTCTTGTCGGTGTGCGCGCATTGTGGCGCGACGCTCCGCGTCGCGATTCTCGACGCGGAGCGTCGAGCCACATTGCGGCTTCGCCGCGATTAAACAAGTCATTCACTCCCGCGAGCTGGTCAACCGCAATTCAATGACACCTTGCGAATCGGGTGACACTTCATATCCCAATTCGGTTTGTACGTTGTAGCGATTCGGCAGGGTTTCGATCCCCTGCGCGTCGAGTTTGGAAACCGCGATCCGCATGAAGCCGCAGTGGACGCCGGAGCGATTGTAGCCCTCTGTGTGCAACTGGATATATCCACGAGTGTCACTGGTTCCCTCGGCGGGTTTGATTTCTGAGCCGAGAAACTTCTCCGGCACCAGACGCACCGTGGCTCCGCTCAGCGGCTTCCCATCCCAAGTGACAACGCAAACCACCTGCGTCAATCCGACTCCCATGCGGCGGTAAAAAGCCAGTCGGTCAGCGATCTCCCCGGCGGTCAGTTGGCCGTCGCCATCCGAATCGGCGGCTTTCAGTGACGCCTTCAGCGCCGGCTGCTGTTGCCACTCCTGACCGTCGATCGCTCCGTTTCCGTTCGTATCGAATTCCGAGACAGCCCGTGCTCCAGCGGCCTGTGGGACGACCTGCGGAATCTCGAACCGCTCGTCCGCGACTCGGCCGCCGCAGCCCGACAAGACACAGAAACTCACCACCAGTTTTGAGATTCGCCTAACAGTGTTCATTCCGCAAAGAGTCCTTGTCTGGCCTGTCGCATCGAATCGTGGAAGCGTTTTTCCAACGCGGCTCGCTGCGAGCGATCCGTGGCTCTGTCGGAGGCATTCGACAACTCCATCAGTTCTCCGAACACCGTGGCCGCTTCCCGCACCGCTCCGCCTGCCGACCCGGCGCGAATTCCCGCAAGCTGGTCAACGACTCGCTGTCGTTGATCGTTCAGTTTCTGTTGAAACGCATCCGTCGAGGCGGGATCAAGCGGCTCTGCCTTCGCCTGTTGCCAGTGCCGATGGAGGCGTTGCACTTCAGCGTAGGCCGCTCGATATGCGACACGACGTTGATGACTCAGAAACCAAACTACTCCAACGACCAGCAAAACAACAATCAACAATCCCGTTTGATTCCGGCGCGACAGCGATCGCAGAAAGTCGTGTGACCGCGTGAAAATAGATTCCGTGTTGGTGATCGGCAACGGGGGTCTTGCGGGGATCTTGGCAGGCGGCGGCATCGAGTCCGCGTCGGCATCGGCGATCACAGACTCAGCGATTTCCAACAACGTCTCCGCGTCGGGTATCTGAGCTGTGATCGGCGAGTCATCGAGTTCAGCGAGACACAACGCGTCCACCGCGACAGCGGTCTGGTCGCCACTTGCCGCAGTAGGTTGTGGTGGGTCGGTCCTCACGCGAGGAAACAGACCTTCCACCGAGTTGGCTTTGATCCATTCGCCCTCGCGGCCTTGGCGAACAAAATCGTTGCTTATCAAGCTCTGCTCGCGAGCCATTGCACTCAACTCGTCCCAGGACAGAGGCCCCAGCACGCTTCCCAAAATTCGGCAAAACCATTCGTCACTCATGAGACTCACCCTGGGGTGATCCAAACTTTGAACGCGGGGTCGGGTGTGCGAATTTCAGAAATCGCCGTTGGCAGCGTGGGGTGTGGAGAAGTCGTGGGCGGCGATTTCTGAAATTCGCACACCCGACCCTGATGGTCCCAAATCTGGTCAAATCGCGATTGGCTCGATACTCACTTTCGGCCACCATAGCCGCCGATTCGAGGATGCGTTCTCGTTCGTGAGCCGGAAGCTTGCGAAGCTCGTGAGCCGTCCAACGGACTCGGCCGAACGTGGATGTTGACGTTGTCATGGCGTCCTCCAAAACCTCAATGCCATCGCCTATGGAAATCTCCAACGACGGCCATGCTAATCGAAACGTCGTTGTTTCCAAACTTGGCCGTCTAAGTTGCCGGACGGGTTTGACCAAACGCATTACAGCGGTGTGACAAGAAGAGCGCGGGGGCGGGTGTGCGAATTTCAGAAATCGCCGTTGTGGGTAGCATTCGTGTTGATTGCTTGCGTCACGCTGTACGCCGCCCAAGCTCAGATCTTGGCAAATGGATGGCTCCGCCGGTTTTGAGATCGTGAGACCTGCCTTCAAAGCCAACGAACCAGATCGTCGAGTCGAGCCCCTCCGACAGTCGCGATGTTTGCTGGCGGAAGTGGCTCGCGATAGCCTCACTGTTCAGATTGGCCGCAGAGTCATCCGTGGGAAGCCCGTCGGCTGCGGGACTGCGAGAGCGACCACATTCGCGGGAGTTCGATGATGGACTACAAAGCATTCGTCTCTTCCACGTTTCTCGATCTCCAGGAGCACCGGGCACACGTCATTCGTGAGTTGCGGAAGGCGGGGTTCTTCGTCGATCCGATGGAGGAATGGACGAGTGCCGCGCAGGAGCCGAAGGTGCTGTCGGTCAACCGGCTGGAGGGCTGCACGCTGTGCGTGTTGTTGGTGGCTCGGCGTCGCGGGCATGTGCCGACGGGGGACGAGCTGAGCATCACGCAGCAGGAAGTCCAAAACCCGCGCAACGCCTTTATCAAACGCCGCCTAACGTTTTTGACACGCCAGGCCCGCAGCGACTCGGCGATGTCGTCGATCTGGGCGGACGAGCCGATGCTGAGCATGTCGGGGCCGACTCGGCCGCCGGCTCCGCCGATGGCGTGGCACTTCAGGCAGTGCAGTTCTTTGCGGCGATAGATCGCCTCGCCGCGATGAGCGTTCCCTTTCGCGGCGACTTCGACGACGAGGGCTTTCATCTCGTCGGCCGAGAGTTCGCGCGGGCCGCTCGTCAGCCCGCCGGCTTTCGTGAGCGCTTCGCTCAGCGCGGGAATCTGTCGGCCGGAGGCATCGAGCGTGCGGAGCGCGACCTTCGCCGTGTCGGGCGGCAGATGCTATTCCTTGAGTGCTTCGTCGAGTGTCTCCATAAGCGGTGCAACCTCGCGCTTGTGATCGTCCTGGGCGGCAGATACCGTCCGAGACACACTCCTTCAAGAGCTCCATCATGCCCGCACAGGACTCGATTCATGATGCCGTCAAGAACGCGCTCCTCAAAGACGGTTGGGTCATCACGGCGGACCCGTACTGGATTCAGTATGACGATCTCAATTTGTACGCCGACTTGTCCGCCGAACGGACACTCGTCGCAGAGCGCGGGCCGGAACGAATCGTGGTGGAAATCAAGAGTTTCACCGGGCGGTCGCAGGCTCAAGACCTCAAGATCGCCGTCGGGCAATTCGTGCTCTACCGCGAATTTCTGCGCGAGACGGCACCGGATCACCGGCTATACTTGGCCATTGACTCGGACGTGCATCAAAAACTCTTCACCCGCAAAGCCATCGAACTGATTCAACAACGGTTGGCCTTGTCGCTCATCGTCGTGGACCTCGAACGCGAGGAAATCATCCAATGGATAAGCTGACTCACTATCGCTCGCTCGTTAAAAAGTTGATGACCGAATACGCCGAACCCATGCGCCGGCAATCTCAAGACGACGTCGAAACCTCGACTGTTTTCGACGATTCGTCTAACCAATACATGCTGGTCAGCATCGGTTGGAAGAACGGCCATCGCATCCGAGCCACAACGATCCACGTCCGATTGCACAGCCAGAAGATTTGGATTGAAGAAGATTGGACCGAAGAAGGCTTCGCCACCGCACTGCTCAACGCGGGCGTGCCCGCCGACGACATCGTCTTGGGGTTCCATTCGCCCACGAAGCGACGGCTGACAGAGTTCGCCGTGGCGTGACGGAATTGGTGAGCGTGCGGCGGATCGTTCTAGCCATTCGTGGCGGCCAGCTTTTCGGCGAGTGACGAAACCGACTGTTGACGCAGGCGGGTCACAAAATCCGACTCGGCCTGCATGTTGCGTTTGAAGTGGGTGGCCCAGCTTTGGAAAAACTGGGTGCCGAAGGCACCGGAAACTTTGAGTTGAAGGTCAAACGGGAAACGGGCTGTTCTCTGGCTCAACGTCGGTCCTGAGTTTCTTGTGCTGCGCACCCAGCTTGAAGCAAGCTGGGCCCCCCGCGGGAATTCACCAGGTTGTCGGATGGCGAGAGCGACCACATTCGCGGGAGTTTGATGATGGACTACAAAGCATTCGTCTCTTCCACGTTTCTCGATCTCCAGGAGCACCGGGCACACGTCATTCGTGAGTTCCGGAAGGCGGGGTTCTTCGTCGATCCGATGGAGGAATGGACGAGTGCCGCGCAGGAGCCGAAGGTGCTGTCGGTCAACCGTCTGGAGGGCTGCACGCTGTGCGTGTTGTTGGTGGCTCGGCGTCGCGGGCATGTGCCGACGGGGGACGAGCTGAGCATCACGCAGCAGGAAGTCGCGAAGGCGCAGGAACTCGGCATCGACGTGCTGCCGTTTCTGCTCGACGATGAGGCACTCTGGAAGACCGAATGGGACGAGCGGAAGAAGGACAAGCAGCTCCGGCAGTGGCGAGCCGACATCCAGGAGGGGAAGTACGGCACGTCGGATCGGTTCAACCATGAGCCCAACTCCATCCAGATCACTCCCGCGTTGGTGCGCTGGGTGAAGGAGAAGGGGGAGGGAGACGTTGACCGGAAGCGGATCGCGCTCGACCTGTATCTCAAGCTGGTCGAGCAGGAGCATGGGACGATCCAGTTTCTGGGTTTGCCGCAGCTCAAGGACAACCCGAACGTGTCGATTGAGGGCTTGTATGTCGAGCCGGCGTTGGCCGAGCGGCAGGTCTCCCCCGACGCCGATCCCAAGGAATGGCCGCCGACCCAGCCGGTGCTCGACGCCGTCGCACAGCATCAGAAGTTGGTGGTGCTCGGCGATCCGGGGACGGGCAAGAGCACGTTGGTGAGTTGGATCGCCTGGCGGTTGGCTCGGCATCATCACGATGGAGCCAGTTCGTGGACCGAGCGGTTGGGGAGGCTGGTGCCGTTGCCCTTCGTGCTGCGGAACCTGGGGATCGAAAAGGGGGTGACGTGGGACAAGTTACTGCGCGCGTTCCTCGATCAACCGCTGGCGACGCTGCTGGAGTTGGCTGATCTCCCCACGATTCTCAAGGAAGGGCGAGCGATCATCATGCTCGATGGCCTAGATGAGATCAGCAACCCGGCGGTACGCCGCGATCTTCGCGATGCGGTCTGGAAGGGGATGGAGAAGCTTCCCGGTTGCCGCTGGCTCCTCACGTCGCGCGTGGTCGGGTACGACGAGGTCGACTTCGATTGGCAGATGACGCGTGTGGAGGTCCGGGGGGAGTGGGAGATACAAGCGGGACCGATCGCGAAGCAACTTTCCGTCGTCCCGTTCAACGACAGGCAGGTGGACCAGTTCGCTCACAACTGGTTCGTGGCTCGCGAGGAAACGGAATACAAACGGGAACAGGCGACGGCGGACTTTTTGCAGGCGATCCGAGGGCATGATTCAACGCGGCGGCTGGGGCGGATTCCGATTTTGTTGACGATGATGGCGCTGATCCATCGGATCGAGGCGACGTTGCCGCATGGCCGAGCGCGGCTGTATGCGAAGATCGCGCAGGCCTATCTGGAGACGATCGACCAGTGGCGGAAGCTGCAGCGGACGACGGAAGAGTGGACCGATCGGCGGAAGTGGCTGGCGCGGGTCGGCTTCGAGATGCAGCGCCGGCGATCAGAGGAGGCACGCACGCTTCGTCCCAACGAAAACAAGTCCACAGATCGTGAAATTCTCGCGACCGGGGACGAGGTACGCGGTTGGATTGCGGCGGCGATGGTCGAGTCGGGGAAGAAGGTCGAGCCGCACGACGCGGGGGAGTTCGTGGACTACCTGGCCAAGCGGAGCGGGTTGTTGTTGCCGCGCGGACAAGATCAGTTTGCATTTCTGCACCTGTCGTTTCAGGAGTATTTCGCCGCGAGCCTGTTGGCTCAGAAAGTGGTGACGCCCGCTTGGCTGCGCGGGGACGAGTCGAAGATCCCAGAGGGTGCTCGGCAGACGGATCTCGCGCGGTATGCGAACGAGTCGGTGTGGCGTGAGACGCTGATCTTCCTGGTGGAATTACTGGCGGCGGAGCAGCCGGACTGGCTCCCCGATGTGCGGGATTGTCTCTTCGGCAAAGATTTCGCGGGCGTGGGGTTCACGACGCCCAGCGAGGCGACGCAAAAGAAGAACGACGTGAACCAGAATTGCGTGATGCTCTTGGCTCGGCTGGCGATTGATTCGCAGGCGGGGTTTGACGTGGCCGAGCGTGAGCGGGCGATCCGCGCCTGCTGCCGTTGGGAGATGGCGGCCCAGAAGCGAAAGGAAGACGACACTATATTTCTTACGTCGATGATTGCTCAAACCCTGTTGACGGCGGACAAGGGGGAGCGATTGGCGATCACCCAATGGCTCGTGGAGGCCGCGCAGGAGTTCCAACTCATTGAGCTGAACCTCGGCCGCACGGGGTTGAGAGATGTCAGGCCGCTGGCTGGGCTGAGACAGTTGCGGGTTCTCTACCTCAGTGACACGGAAGTGAGCGATGTCGAACCGCTCGCCGCGCTGGGGCAGTTGCAGTGGCTCAGCCTCGATTTCACGGGGGTGAGAGATGTCGGGCCGCTGGCCGGGCTGACGCAGTTGCAGACGATCTACCTCGGTGACACGGGGGTGAGCGATCTGACTCCGTTGGAGGGGCTGAAGGAGCTGTCGGACATCTTCCTCCGCGAGGGGCAAGAAGTCCGAATTCCACAGCCTTTGAAAAAAGCGATTCACCGGCTTTCGCGATGAATTTGCCAAGTTGGCACGAGTGACCGCTGAGGACTCGGCGGGATTCCGGTGGATGCCGAATGCGTCCGGGGTCGAGTGATGCCGTTCCCCTAGCTATTCCAAAAACTCGCGCACTCGAACCGAGAATCCGGGCAGCACGTCCGGCAGTTTGAGGAGGTCGTCGCCGGAAAGTTGTCGCGGCGCAGCGTCGGGAGTGTCGACCAGCACGAATTCCTCCTTGGGTTCGACCACGCAGACGACGTGTCCTCCGGCAGCGAGGTCTTCCGGCAGGGGTCAGGCACCGGATCGCGGTGTCAGGCTTGCGGTCCCGCTGGAAAACAGGCTTCGTGAATTCCATTGGGCGAATAAGCCCCAGGTCGCGGGGTTGCATTGGTGGCTCGATCGGTGGAGTGGAACAGGTATCCGGGGAGCGCAATCGGCCAGTTACCGGAGGTCGTCAGAGGCTATCCGAAAAGTCGACCTGACCTAACCGAGGAAAACAACTACTGTTAGACCGTCATCAAGCAAAGGAGTGCAACGCCATGACGGAACCGCGAACCGCGTCGAGAAAAGCCTATCCCAGTG
>JBJXEX010000231.1:0-5526 GCA_046156195.1 Planctomycetaceae bacterium
CGCCCTGGACCCGAGTTGGGCCAAGCGGATTGGCGTCAACCTGGAGGATTTGCTGGTCAGCCAGCCCTCTTACGGCGAAGAAGCCCTGCAGATCGCCGAGATGCTGATCAAGTCGAACGCCGTCGATCTGATCGTGGTTGATTCGGTGGCGGCACTGGTCCCCAAGGCCGAATTGGATGGGGATATTGGCGATACGCACGTGGGTTTGCAGGCCCGCATGATGAGCCAGGCCATGCGTAAGCTGACCGGATGCATTTCCAAATCGAGGACCTGCGTCATTTTTATCAATCAGATCCGCGAAAAGATCGGCGTGATGTTCGGCAGCCCGGAAACGACCCCCGGCGGCCGAGCACTCAAGTTCTATTCGTCTTGCCGAGTCGATGTCCGCCGCATCGCGACTCTGAAAGATGGCGAAGTTTCCATCGGCATCCGCATGAAAGCGAAGATCGTCAAGAACAAGGTCGCTCCGCCGTTCCGTGAGACGGAATTCGACATGCTCGGCGCGAGCGGCATCAGCTACTCCGGCGACCTGCTGGACATGGCGGCCGAGGACGGCTTCATCGAAAAGAGCGGCAGTTGGTTCAACTACGGCAAGACCCGCATCGGCCAAGGCCGCGATAAAGCTCGGCAGTTCCTCGACGAGAATCCCGACATCATGGCCGAACTCCGCAAGCAAGTGATCATCAAACGTGGCTACGCCCACGTCCTCGGCGAGATCGAAGCCAAGGCCGAGTCAGCGTAGCAATTTTTGATTTTTGATTTTTGATTTTTGATTTTTGATTTTTGATTTTTGATTTTTGATTTTTGATTGAACCGCAGAATATGCTCACAATCGAAAATCCGAATGTGAAAACGACTAGCCGACCTCCAACAATGTCGTGTGGGTAAATCGCCTCATGGTTGCTCCTCGCGTGTGTGTGCTGCGTGCTCCGGGAACGAACTGCGATGTAGAAACGGCGTATGCCTTCGAGACCTGCGGAGCCATCGCCGATCGCGTGCATCTGTTCCAACTGCTGGAGAACCCGAAGTCGCTGGCCAACTACCAAGCGCTCTGCGTCCCCGGCGGGTTCAGCTACGGCGACGACATCGGTTCCGGTGTCATCTTCGCCAGCCAATTGCGCAACCATCTGGCTGAGACGCTCGGCGAGTTTTTGCAGCGAGATACGTTGATGCTCGGCATCTGCAACGGATTCCAAGTGCTGCTGAAGTCCGGCATCCTTCCCGGCGGAGCATGCGAATGGCCGCCCAATCCGGACGTGCCCGCCGATGCGACGCTGACCTGGAACGACAACGGTAAGTACACCGCGCTGTGGGTGCGGCTGAAAGTGGGCCACTCGAAGAATGTCTTTCTGCGAGGCCTCGACGAATTCGACGTCCCGATTGCGCACGGCGAAGGGAAGTTGGTCGTCCGCGATCCGGCGACGCTCGACCGCTGGCAACAGAACGGTCAGTGTGCGCTGAGCTACACATCACAAAACGCTCTTGGCGAGCCGGGCGGCGTCAGCCTCCGGACTCCTGGCGTCGAACGTCCGGGGGCTGACGCCCCCCGGCTCACCAGCAGCCAAGAACAATTGCCGTTTCCGATCAATCCGAACGGTTCAATGGCTAACCTCGCCGGCCTGAGCGATCCCAGCGGCCGAGTGCTCGGCCTGATGCCGCACCCCGAACGCTTTCTGTTTGCCACGCAACATCCCCATTGGACCCGCCTTGGCCTGCGCGGCGAAGGAGCCGGCCTGCGTCTTTTTCGGAACGCAGTTGATTACTTCCTCTAAGGCGGCCATGCCGCAATCTGGCAGAACAACATCACATTCGGAGGTAACGAACTCATACTCTGTGACAACGCCCTCACTTTTCGGCACCGAATCAAACAACATTGATCGCGCCGGTTGTGACCCGATCCTTGGCGAGCAATGAGGCGGTCACTAGATTCCGAGTTGAGCCATGCTTCGTCGAAGCGCTTGCCACGTCCCAAAGTGAGTCCTCAGTCGCGGACTTGTCAGTTTTGCCCCCGTAGCTCAATTGGATAGAGCGTCGGCCTCCGGAGCCGAAGGTTAGAGGTTCGAATCCTCTCGGGGGTACTTGAAAACAAAGGACTTACATCGCACTGACGAAGTCCACGATCTGCTTGGTACAGAATTCCGGTACAGAATAAGCTCCCCCTGAGAAGCGCCAACTTCTCAGAGGGAGTGCAAACCTTTCGGCTTGCGGGGTGATTCATCACTCGCTGAAAGGTTGCAAAATGGCCAGAACTTCAAGACCGTGGTATCGCAAAGACCGTAAGGCGTGGTTCGTGACGATCGAGGGCGAGCGTCACAATCTCGGCCCCGACCGCAAGATTGCGGTTCAGCGGTTTCACGAACTCATGCGGCGGCCGGATAAGCCCGCAGCTCAACCGGACCTCTTGGTTGCTCTGGTGGACCGATTTCTCGACTGGGTCGAGAAGCATCGTTCACACAAGACCTACATCTGGTATCAGTCGCGCCTGCAACTCTTCGCCAAACGCTATCCCGTACTCCGTGTTGACTGCCTGAAGCCGTTTCACATTCAGGAATGGATCGACTCTTTCAAAGTGTCGTCCGGCACGAAACGCAATTACGCGCGAGCGGTAACCCGTTGTATGAATTGGTGCGAAGAACAGGGGATGATTGAGCGTTCGCCGCTCGCACATTTCAAGAAACCCCGGGGTGGCAAACGCGACAAGATCATCTCGGCTGGCGAATACGCGAGAATCCTTCAGCACATTCGCAACGACAACTTCCGCGACTTGGTCATGTTCATTTGGGAAACCGGTGCGCGTGCTTCCGAGTGTCTTGCCATCGAATCCCGGCACGTCGATCTCACCAATTCGCGAATCGTATTTCCAGTCAGCGAAGAAAAGATGGAGCGTGCTCCGCAAATCATTTACCTCAACACAACAGCTCGGGGCATCGTTGAGCGGCGTTTGATGGCAGAGGGCAACAAAGTCTTCACGAACACCGCAGGCACTCCGTGGACAACCGAGTCGGTCAACTGCGCGTTTATCAGCTTGCAGATTCGCTTGGGTATGGCGTCGATCAAGGAAAAGGGTCTTGTGGTCCCCGACGACGAAGTCCGGGAGTTTGCCGCGATCCTTCAACCCAAACGAAGAGTTCGCGGAAAGACGATTGCGAAAACTGAGCGGGAGCTTTTGAACGAAGCACGGCGGAAGCTCACCTACAAACTTGCCTGCCGTCATGCCTCGAAAGTCTGCCTGACCAATTTCAGACATACATGCTGTCATAACGCCCTCACCAGTGGACTCGATGCTCTCACGGTCAGCATGTTGATGGGCCACGCAGACCCTTCGATGGTGGCTCGCGTTTACTCGCACCTGAATCATGCACCGGACTATCTGCTCAGAGCGGTGGAGCGGGCAGGCGGAAAGCGCCCGATCATTGAGAACGTCACAAGTGCAAATGCTTAAGTTTGAGCGATCGAGGCCGAACGTTCGAAGGGAAAACAGCCGTTCGTTCGCGTTTCGTATCGGTGAGGTACTCGGCAATCTGTTCTTCGGTTACTCGTATTGCCCCGCCGATACGGTGGTGGGACAGCTCTCGTTTTTCGATCAGTCGATAGACCTTGCTGGGCGAGAGTGAAAGGCGCTTCGCTACTTCTCTGACGTTGAGCATCACTTCAACTCCTGCTACCTGAGTCGGTTCATCGTCCAAACTCTTGAGTTCCTTGAATGGCACTACATTCGCAAAAAACGGCAGGGCTCACTGTGTTTCGGCAATGCAGCCAGCGTCGATTCGGTCGTCCGATATCTGGTCACGTTTGAAGACAATGGGTTCACAAGTTTCGAGCCTGTCGTTGCTGATAGATCCAGGTATGGGCTTCGTCGAGCGCCACTCGCATCAACGGAATGTCATCGCGTCCGAAACGGGTTGACTCTTTCCAAAGGTCGCCGTTGCGGAAGAGGCGGGTGACGGTGATGGTGTGGCGGAGTCGGTTGCGGGTGCGTGTTCGCCAGATTTGGACTTTGATCAAGCCACGGCGAATCTCGTGGGCGGGTTGACGTTGTTGATGGACCATCGAAAGGTTCCCTGGTGTCAGCGGATTCGTTTCGAGTTCAGATTGGCATGTGTTGCGGGGGAATGTGAAAATGTGGCCAGATGGTGAACCAGCCGGCCGAAAACCAACATGCAAAACCTGTGTAAAACCCATCTCGCTCAGTATTCCTCTGGGAGCAGAATGGTTGTGACAGATCGATCCCATTGGGTGATGATCCAAAACGGTTGCTCGTTTTGGGTCACATATCGGGACAGCAGACGACCCTCGTTATCGAGTGCTCGTCGTTTTGTTCCAAATCCTCTTGGGAGAGATCACCCCAATCACCTTCGGCGCGTCGCAACTAGCATTCGTGGACTTCATCTGCGGAAAGCTTTTGCAACGCACCTGGGGTGATGACCACCTGGCCAAGCGGAACGCGCTTGTTTGACTTGAGTGTCATCATCGTGGTTGCCTCCTTATCGAGTGGGCCGACAGGACACGTTTCGTCCTGTCGGCGGTTGATTCAGTTACTCGACTGCCTCGGATTCACCGGGGGCGGATTGCTCCCAGATCCAGGCGTAGGCCATCTCGATGGCTTTCGAGACGATCGGCAGGTCGTCACGACGAAAGGTCGTCGTGTCTTTGAACTGCTCCTTGTCTCGATAACTGCGTGACACGGTGACGGTGAACCAGCTTTCTCCAGTCTTGTCAGACTGGTTGAGCCAGATCGCCGCTCGAATCGCGCTCAAGCGGATTTGATGCACGGGTTTATTGTTTGCGTTTGCCATATTGGCCTCCATGTTTGAGCGGTCGGCGTGCAGGTTGCCCCATCCCCACCGAACGCAGTTCATTCAAACGACGACGCAAGTCGCCGCTTCTCGTAGGCTCGCCGTGGCGAGCTTTTGAGATCGTTGTCAGAAAACCTGCTTGTCGAACCTCACCTCCTCGGATTGGTCGTGAGTGTTCTTTGTCACTGATCACAGCCTTTCGGATGGCGTGCCAAAGGCATCCCGCCATCCAGACGATTCGCAGCGGTATGAATGCCACAGCGCACAGCACAAAGAAAATCACGACGAGTTGAGCAGCCTGGACCGGTAACACGAGCAGCCAAATCAGCTTGCGAGCCCACTTCGGCCAGCAGCAGATCGTGTTGCCGCTCGTAATCGCGGGTAGTGCGGCCAGCCGTCGAACCGAAGAGCCGCGCGGCAAAGCTGGTTGCTTGATAGATCGTGAATCGTGATGACCGCCGTCGCCACCGGTTTCGAGCGGACAATGAGAGTCGCCATGTATCGGGTTCCTTGTCGCCGAGTCGCCAACGAAACATCGGCGTCGCTCCGATCGGTGGAGGCACGACGTTCCATTCGGCGGTCGTCAACAACTGGCCGCTCACCAACCGAGCCAGTTGTTGGCGAACCACGTCGGTCGGCAAGTTCCAGCCGCGTTGAATTTGGTCGAGCGACAAGACTCGCACCTGACACGTCAGAGCTTTCACGAGGTCTCGATCAAAATCGGTCCAAG
>JBJXEX010000236.1:0-2585 GCA_046156195.1 Planctomycetaceae bacterium
GGGATAGGCTTTTCTCGACGCGGTTCGCGGTTCCGTCATGGCGTTGCACTCCTTTGCTTGATGACGGTCTAACAGTAGTTGTTTTCCTCGGTTAGGTCAGGTCGACTTTTCGGATAGTCTCTAAGTCCAGCGTTCGGCAAGATTTGGAAAAAGTACGCCCAGAGGGATTCGAACCCCCGACCTACGGATTAGAAATCCGTTGCTCTATCCAACTGAGCTATGGGCGCAAGTGCTATGAATAGCGAGATTTGTTGCATTCCAAAGAGAGGCGACTAAGATGGCACTACTCCCGACCGCTGAAACGAAGGGAATGCGCCATGCCGACACAAGCCGCGACACAAAGGAAAACATCAAAGAGAAAACCGACGACGAAGAAACCATACACGGACTTTCCGCTGCGATTGCACGCGACCGGCCAATGGTGCAAGAAAATTCGGCAACGCACGATCTACTTCGGCTCAGATGCCGACGCAGCCCTCAAGAAGTATTTGGAACAGCGGGACGATCTGCAAGCCGGTCGAACGCCGCGAGTCCAAGGCGATGGTTTGACCGTCCGCGACTTGTGCAACCGATTCTTGACGATGAAGAAATCGGCCGTGGACAGCGAGGAATTGAGTCCCAGGACTTTCGGCGACTACTACGCCACCTGCGAACGGCTTTGTGATGCCTTTGGAAAGACCCGGCTCGTGGCAGACCTCGCGACCGATGATTTTGAACGTCTACGGAGTAGCTTCGCGAAGACGCGAGGGCTGGTTGGCGTTTCCAACTTGATTCGGCAGACTCGGATCGTCTTCAAGTACGGCTACGACGCCGCATTGATTGACAAGCCTGTCCGGTTCGGCCCTGGATTCAAGACGCCAACGAAGGGCAAGCTCCGCAAGGAGCGGCAAGCCAAGCCGCTGAGGATGTTCGAGGCCGCTGAATTGCGACGACTGATCGACACGGCCGAGCAACCGATGAAGGCGATGATCTTGATGGCTGCGAATTGCGGCTTCGGCCAAAGCGATCTGGCGAACCTGCCGCAAGCTGCGTTGAACTTGGACACCGGATGGGTGGACTTCCCTCGACCGAAGACCGGCATTCAAAGACGTTGTCCGTTATGGTCGGAGACTGTTACCGCAATTCGCGAGGCGATCACCAAACGACCGACCGCGAAGGACGCCGACGACGCCGGGCTTGTCTTCATCACAAAGTACGGATCACGCTGGGTTCGGATCGGGCCGAAAGCTCCGATTGATTCGGTCGGGTTGCAGTTCCAAAAGCTCGTCAAGGAACTCAAGCTGCAACGCGCTGGACGTGGCTTCTACGCAATCAGGCATTCGTTCGCGACCGTCGCCGGAGAATCACGCGATCAAGTGGCGGTCAACGCCATCATGGGGCACAGCGGCGGAGCGGCTGACGACATTCCCGGCCGATACCGCGAACGCATTTCCGACGAACGGCTCGTTGCTGTTTCGGATCACGTTCGAAAATGGTTGTTTGGATAGTACTACAGTTTGTCGGGAAGCGGAGTAATTGACCGCGCCGGCTGGTTCGTCATCGACCGCACCTTGGCGATGGCGAATCAGCCACCCGACTTTGAAACAAGGTGCAGGCATGGAAATAACGCTTGAGCGATTCGCCTATTGCTCGAAGGGCGTCTCGCGGTTACTGCGGACATTCGGCATCCCCAACGCACTTGCGGCCAACCTCGGTGTCATCGCAGTATGGGGGCCATATCCGCAAATCTGGCTTGGGCAGTTCGCTGATCGACTGGCCAGCGATCCTGTCCGCTTTCGCCCCTGGAAAGGGGGACGCATTGCGGAAATCGAGTGGGTTGACCGCTCCGCGAACGCTTGCGTTGGCTGGTTGTTGAATGAACTGTGGCAAATCCTGTTTCCCGACGATCCGCAGTTTGGCGACAACCTGTCCGAAGTTGTGCCTCGATACATCGCCCAGCACAGCGATCTTCTTACGGAGCGAGTCGAACTGCTCTCGCAAATGATTGACCGGCCGGAGTGGCTGACACTCGCCGCCAAGATGGAAAACGAACTGGCCAGCTTAGTCAGGTCCGAAACGGCGACGACGCTCAATTCCGCGACCGAAGACACAGCGGCCACGAAGGGCCGTGTTGAGCAACAGGCACTCGCAGTCCTGGTGGTTCATCCCGATTGGACCGTCAAGCAAATCGCCGAGGAAGTCGGCTCAAGCCGCGAATACCTGTCATCCAAAAGCTGCCCGAAGTTCAGGGCCGCAAGAGCAGCAATTCGCACGAGCAGAATCCCCGGCGGTACGAAGCGGCGAGATGGCTCTTTTGAAGCCGAAGGCGATGACGATTTGGACTTCGATGCGATGGATGAACGGATGAAGCCAAGGAGGTAAGACCTTACCTTTTTTCTTACCTCAAGATTTTTTTGGCTCGGCAATCACCGAGCCAAACTCACTTTATCATCTTACCTCGATCTTACCTCCGCCCCTGATCTAGTCCTTAAACAAGCGTACTTGAATTGGTTGTGATCGTAGTTTTGGCGGCGCAGCCGGGTACGGCCGGCACTGAGTGCCGGTTTGATTTTCGGGTTTTGGCTCAGGCATGTTTCGTTTGGTTT
>JBJXEX010000247.1:0-22787 GCA_046156195.1 Planctomycetaceae bacterium
ATCTGCAATCTGCAATCTGCAATCTGCAATCTGCAATCTGCAATCTGCAATCTGCAATCTGCAATCTGCAATCTGCAATCTGCAATCTGCAATCTGCAATCTGCAATCTGCAATCTGCAATCTGACAAATCACAACCAATCAAAAATCGAAAATCAAAAATCAAAAAATCAAGGAGGTCTGTTATGAACCTGTCACACGTTTGGAGTCGTCTGCGTCTTCGGGACTTGGGTCGCAAGCGAATTGCAACTCGCAGCCGAGTTGCGGTTCGCAGTCGGGTCGCGGCGCAAATCGAGTCGATGGAGACTCGGCAATTGCTGAGCGGTTCGGCTTTGTTCATTCCGGCGACGGGGGAACTGAGCATCGGCTTGAACAGTGCGGAGAGCGTGCGAGTCTCGTCGCTGTCTGGCAGCGTGCTGGTCGAGGTCTCGACGGGGACCGGTGGGTTTGTCGCGTTGACGACTCTGGGCAACGTGCCGGCTTCGAGCGTGCAGTCGATCGTGATCCTCGGAGGCGACGAGGCCAACACGATCAATCTCAATGGTGTGACGGCGGTGAACTTCACTCGTCTGACTTCGATCTCGATTGATGGAGCGAATGGCCACGACACGATCATTGGCAGCCCGGACTTCGCGGACAACATCATCGGCGGTCATGGCAACGACACGATCAACGGCCAAGGGGGCAGCGACACGATCAATGGGGGTGACAGCAACGATTCGATCAGTGGCGGCACCGGTGATGACAGCATCATCGCGGGTGACGGCGATGACAGCGTGACGGGCGAAGATGGCAATGACTCGATCGCGGCCGGCAATGGTCAAGACACCGTCAGTGGTGGTGCCGGCGACGACAACATCGCCGGAGCCAACGGACAAGACTCGATCGACGGTGATGCGGGCAACGACACGCTCAATGGCGACGGCGGGACCGACACCATCAACGGTGGTGATGGCAACGACTCGATCCTGGGTGGCGAGTTCAACGACAGCCTGGATGGAGGCGCGGGTGACGACACGATGAGCGGCCAAAGTGGCAACGACACCGTGGATGGCAATCGTGGCAACGATGTGATCAACGGCAACGCGGGTGATGACGCGGTGCTGGGAGGTGCCGGGCGAGACACGGTCAACGGCAACGCGGGGAACGATCGAGTCTTCGGTGACAGCGGCGATGACTTGATCTTCGGCGGGGCCGGCAACGACTTGATGCAGGGCATGGCCGGCAACGACTCGGTCTTCGGTCAGGCCGGGAGCGATGACCTGTGCGGTGGCAGCGAATTCGACGTGAGCTTTGACGCCGACATGATCGACGGTGGCGACGGGCAAGACACCATCACCAGCGTTTGCCCGCCGTTGCTCGATATGGACATCACCGATGTGACCGTCACCGAAGGGACCGGCGGCTCCACGGTCGCGACCTTCACACTGACTCTGTCGAAGGCGTTGGAGTTCAACGTCTCGACTGAGTATGTGACTCGCGACGGTTCGGCCTTCGCGGGTCAGGACTATACGGCTCAAACGGGATTCATCTTCTTTGCGGCGGGAACGACGATGCAGACGCTGAGCATCAACGTCACCCCGGACATGAACTTCGACGCGGCCGCTTCGGAGAACTTCTTCATCGACCTGATCAATCCCGAACGAGCGCGGCTGCTGCGGTTCGAGGCCGAGGGAACGATCATCGACGACGACATGCCGCCTCCTCCGCCGCTGGTGGACCTGGTGATCCTGTTGGACGACAGCGCGGACACGGAAGCGGCCGGCCCGAATCTGGCGGGACTGTTCGTGCCGCTGTTGCAGACTCTGCAATCGCAGTTCTTGGACAGCATCGCGGTCGGAGTGGCGCGCTATGAGGTTTACAGCACGACCGACGATCGGCCCTTCATTTTGAATCAGCCGCTGTTGTCCGTGACCGATCCGCAGTTCACGAATGCGATCACGGCAGCGTTGGCTCGAACGACTCCGGGCAACGGCGGTGGCGCGGTGAGCACCGGTATCGAAGCCTTGTTCCAAGTCGCCACGGGAGCCGGATTCGACGGCAACGACATGCTTGGCACGGGAGAGAGCGGCCCGGCGGGGCTCGTGCAAACTCAGCTCGTTCCCGGCACTTCGGGTGACGTTCCCTCCTTCGGGTCGTTCGTGGCCGATCCGACAGGTCCGGTCGTGACCCCGACCAATCGCAACGCGCCGGACGGGATCGGCTTCCGGCCCAATTCACTGCGACTGGTGATGATGGTGACGGACAATGCCTTCTTCTTTGTGGACGAAGCGGCGGCCTCGTACATCGGCGTTGATAACGTCGTGGTGCCGGCCTCGGCCATTGAAGTCGATGGCACGGCCACCACGGTGATGGGGGCCGCGACGTTCAGCAACACCCTGGCGGCTCTGTTGGCGGACAACATCCGCGTGATCGGATTGGGTGGCAATCAGACCGTCGATGACCCCGATCCCAACAATGCGGGAACGGCTCCGCGTCAATCACTCACCGCGTTGTCCACGTTGACCGGCGGCACCAATCGCAACGGCCTCGTGCTCCCCAGCGGACTGCTCACACCCAGCGCGATGGTTCCGCGAGCCGTGCCGATGACACCCGACGACATCCAACCGGACGAGGAGCTGTACTTCGGAATTGATGCGGACGACGGGCAGTCGATTGTGGACGCGATCACGAACGGCACGTTCGGCTCGCTGGACCCGGTCAACGTCTCGGTGAACGTGGCCACGAGCATTGAACTCGACACGGGATCGCGCACGGCGACGTTCACGATCAGCATCGACAACTTCTCTCGGCAAGATGTCACGGTCGATTACTCGTTCCTCAGCGGGACGGCGGTGAATGGGGTGGACTTCACGGGGATCGGTGGCACGGTGACGTTCCTGGGGAGTGCGAACGGAACACCGGAACTTCAGAAGACGATCACCGTCGATATCCTCGGCGACGAACTGTTCGAGCCGACCGAAACCTTTTCGCTGGTGCTCTCGAATCCCAGTTTGAACGCTCTGATCGCGCTGGACCCGGTGACGATGCTGCCGCTCGACACGACGGTCGGGACGATCCTGGATGACGATCCGGCCCCCGATGCGGGTGACGTGTTCAACGGCGGAGAAGGAAACGATCTGATCACCGGCTTCACCAACAACGACACGATCAACGGGGGCAACGGCAACGACACGATCTTCGGTGGTGAAGGGAACGACGTGCTCAACGGCGGTCAGAACATGGACTCGATCGACGGTCAGTTGGGAGATGACACGCTGGATGGGCAAGGAGGGGACGACACTCTCATCGGTGGCGATGGCAACGACACGTTCCTCTCGATCGGCAGCAACGGTGGCAAGGACACGGTGGATGGCAACGATGGCCTGAACACAATCACCAAGCTCGGCACCGGCAACGCGGAAACGATCACAGTGAAGGCGGTCCTCGGAGAGATCGTGGTGGGCCAAGGTGGTTCGTCGATCACGGCCGGAGACAACATTCAATTCGTCAACGTGAATGCTCTGGGTGGCGACGACACGATCACGATCGGCGACCTGACCGGAGTGCGTCCGATTGGAGTGGTGGTCAACGGTGGCGACGGCAACGACTTCATCAGCGGCCAAGGAGCGTTGCTCGGCGGAGTGCGGTTGGCCATCAATGGTGAGAATGGAAATGACACGCTCGTCGGCACCGAAGGGGACGACACGATTCTGGCCGGACTGGGCAACGACGCCGTCAATGGCCGAGCCGGCAACGACATCATCAGCGGAATTGATGGCAACGACACGCTCGCCGGAGGACTGGGCAACGACACGATCAGTGGCGGCATCGGCAATGACTTCCTCACCGGTCAGGCGGGGGACGACGACATCACCGCCGGATCTGGCAACGATACGCTGCGGGGCTTCGAGGGGAACGACACGCTGCAAGGTCAGGCGGGCAACGACGCACTCAACGGCATGGACGGCGATGACTCGATCCTGGGTGGCACCGGACTCGATTCGATCTCCGGCGGTGCGGGCAACGATGTGCTCGACGGCGGACGCAACGATGACGTGATCAATGGCAACTCGGGCAACGACCGGATTCGAGGCGATCACGGCAACGACTACATCGACGCGGGGACCGAAATGGACACGGTCAACGGTGGCGATGGACACGACACGATCATCGCCGCGGACGGCGGCGACTTGCTCAATGGCGGTGACGGCAACGACCGCATCAACGCCGGCGGTGGCAGCGACACGATCACCGGCGGCGACGGCAACGACAGCGTTCAAGGTGGCGGCGGCGGAGACGTGATCCTCGGCGGCGACGGCGATGACTACATCGACGGCCAAGGAGGTCGCGACACCATCGCCGGAAACCAAGGCATCGACATCATCATCGACTTCTTGAACGAAGACCAAATCGACGAACTCTTCGTGCTCTCTTCCGACCTCTTGATTGCACTGGAGGCGACGGGATGAGACCACGCACAGCGAACGCGGGAATAGAGACAGCGGTGGCAAATGGCAAATGGCAGATGGCAGATGGCAGATGGCAGATGGCAAATCTGAAATCTGAAATCTGAACTCAAAAATCAAAAATCAAAAATCAAAAATCGCTCACGGCCAAGGAGGGCCAATTATGAAAATGTCATCTCTCTGGAATGGTTGGAAGAAGACTCTCGCGACTGGCAGCCGGAAGGCTCCGCGGACTCGCCGATCGGGCGTGGAGTCGCTGGAGACGCGACAGATGCTGTCGGCCTCGGCGCTCTTCTTGCCGGCGACGGGGGAACTCAGCATCGAGTTGGACACGGACGCCGACTTGGTGATCACGTCGAACAACGGCAACTTGTCGGTGCAGGCGTCGTTCAATGGCGGCCCGCTGCAACAAATCAACACGGTCGGAACCGTCCCCGCCGCGAACGTCTTGTCGATCGAAGTGCTCGGCGGTGATGACGGCAACACCATCGACTTGGGTGGAGTCAGCGGATTGCAGTTCACGCGACTGGCGTCGATCGTGATCGATGGGGCCAACGGCGACGACCTCATCATTGGCAGTCCGGATCTTGCCGACAGTCTGATCGGCGGCAACGGTGCGGACACGATTCAATCGCAAGGTGGCAACGACACGATCGCTGGTGGCGATGGTGCCGATTCGATCACGGCCGGAACGGGTGATGACAGCATTTCGTCCGGCGACGGCAACGATGTCGTGGCGGGTGATGATGGCAACGACACGATCAGTGCCGGCAACGGACAAGACACCGTCAATGGCGGCAACGGCGACGACAGCGTGAATGGCTTCAATGGCCAAGACTCGCTGTTAGGAGATGCCGGCAACGACACGCTCAACGGCGATGGCGGGACCGACACGTTGGATGGCGGAGCGGACAACGATCTGCTCTTCGGTGGCGAGTTCGCCGACAGTCTGCTGGGCAACGATGGTGACGATACGCTCAATGGCCAAGGGGGCGGCGACTTCCTCTTCGGCAACAACGGCAACGATCTGATCACTGGCAATGCGGGGGACGATCAAGCCGATGGCGGAGCGGGCAACGACATCCTCAACGGCAGCGTGGGCAACGACACGATGACCGGCGGCGATGACGACGACACGGTGCAAGGCGGATCGGGACTCGACTCGCTCAATGGCGGAGCCGGCAATGACCGAGTGCTCGGTCAAGGTGGCGACGACACGCTGACCGGTGGCGGTGGAGCGGATGTGCTCGACGGTGGCGATGGGGTGGACCTCGTGCAGTCGGGGGATCAAGTGCAGGTCGCTCCGGTCGAGATTTCGGTCAGCGACGTGACGTCGGGACCGGAGACCGACGCGGCTCAATTCCTGTTCAACGCGGTGACCGACTTGAACTACGGCAGCGGCAGAAACGCCACTGGCCGCGATCTGGACATTGGCGACATCAACGGTGACGGTCGCCCCGACATCGTCACGCTGTTGGATGGCGAATTGAGCGTCTCGCTGAATCAAGGGAGCGGACAGTTCGCGACCGGCGTCATCTATCCGTTGAGCAGCAACTTTGGCGACAAGGTGCAGTTGGCGGACCTCGACGCGGACGGTGATTTGGATGTGATCACGTCTCCGCGGAATCCGGGTGGCGTCACTCCGGTCGGGACGGTGCTGTTCAATGACGGGACAGGCGTGTTTGGTGCGGAAGTCTTGCTGGGCACCGGCTTCCCCTTCGGCTCGTTCGGACACGATGTTGGTGACTTGAACGGTGACGGCACGGTGGACTTGGTGTTTGCGAGCTTTACTGGGAACAACGCTTTCATCGTGCAGCCGTTGTTCAACGATGGGACGGGGACGTTCCTCGTGGGGACGAGCACCGCGGTCAGCAGCAATTTTCTGTCGGACATCGTGCTGGGTGACTGGGACAACGACGGCGATCTCGATGCGGCGGTGGTCGACCAGAATCTCGATCAGATCATCATCCTGACCAATTCAGGCACCGGCCTCTTCAGCATTTCGAGCGTTCTGGCGGTTACGGGAGCGACCAATGCCAACGTGTTCCCAACGCACATCGTCCGAGGCGACTGGGATCTCGATGGCGATCTCGACTTGGCGGTCAACACCGGGAACGACAACAGCCTATTGATCTTCACGAACAGCGGTTCGGGGAGCTTCGCGCAGTCGCAGCGGTTGGTGACTCCCGGTTCGACGATTCAAGATGGTTTCACTCCCGGTGACTTCGATGGCGACGGCGATCTGGACCTGGCCGCGTTTCCGCTGAGCGGCATTGCCGAAGTCACGGTCTTTGTGAACACCGCTGGAGTGTTCGGCACGGCGGTGAATTTTACGACGACACCACAATTCGCGATCAATTTTGCCGCGGGAGCACGCGCCGCGGACTTGAACGGGGACGGCACGGTCGATTTGGCGACAACCGATTTTGGTGGCAACGGCAACATCCTCTTGAACAGCCCCAGCCGTGCTCCCGTGATGAACTTCACGGTCAGCTTGTCGCAACCTTCTCTCGTCCCTGTCACCGTTGATTTCCAAACGGCCAACGGGACCGCGGTCGGTGGCTTGGACTATGTCCCGACCAGCGGCACGCTGACCTTCGCTCCGGGTGAGACCACCAAGGTCGTCCCCGTCCGAGTCATCGGGGACGACATCCCGGAGTCCAACGAAACCTTCTTCTTGAACCTCTCGAATGCCTCGAACGGAGTGACGTTCACCGATCGTCAGGCCCAAGGACTGATCAACGACGATGACGGCGGCACGAATCAGCCGACGCTGGTGATCAGCGACGCGACTCTGAACGCGGAAGGGAACGGCATCACCAACTTGGTCTTCACGGTCACACTCAACGGCAATGTTCAGGGACCGGTCACGGTCGGCTTTGAAACGGGCGACCTCACCGCTCTGGCGGGCTTCGATTACACGGCCGTCACGGGGACGCTGACGTTCGGACCGGGAAATCTCACGCAGACGATCACAGTCCCCATCTTGGGTGACGCGGTTCTGGAAGCGGATGAAACCTTCGTGGTCAACTTGCTCATGGCCAATGGAGCCACGCTGCTCGACAGCCGCGGAGTCGGCACGATCCGCAACGATGACGCTCAAATCGCGCAGCTCAACGACACGCTGTTCGGTGGCGAGGGGGATGACATTCTCGTCGGCTCGATCGGCGATGACTTCTTCAATGGACAGGGAGGCAACGATTCGATCCTCGGTGGCGACGGCAACGATTCGCTCATCGGCGGAGCGGGCATGGACACGCTCGATGGCCAAGCGGGTGACGACACGCTCGATGGTCAAGGTGGCGATGACTCGCTGATCGGTGGCGAGGGGAACGACACCTTCGTGCTGGGCAACGGAGCCGGCGGCGATGACATCGTCGATGGGGGCAATGGGTTCAACTCGTTCCTGATCGTCGGCACGAACTCCGCTGACACGATCACCGTCGGTCAGTCCGCTGGCAGCATCGTGGTCTCTCGCGGTCTGGCGACAATCAAGTCCGGCCTCTGCGTGCAGTCCATCACGATCAACGCTTTGGGTGGCAACGACACCATCAACATCCTCGATCTCTCCGCCGTGGCCGATGGTGCGGTGATTGTCGTCAACGGTGGCGATGGCAACGACACGATCAACGGAGTCAACGCACTGCTCGGTCCCACGCGATTGGCGCTCAACGGCAACAACGGCAACGACACAATCGTCGGCACCAATGGCGATGATTCGATCACCGGCGGAGCGGGCATCGACTCGATCAACGGCCGAGCGGGCAATGACCTGATCGCCGGCGATGCGGGAGATGACATCCTGGCTGGCGGACTGGGGAACGACACGATCAATGGCGGACTCGGTGCCGACTTCCTGACCGGTCAGGAAGGACACGACAGCATGATCGGCGGCGACGGCAACGACACGATGCGAGGCTTTGAAGGGAACGACACGCTGCTGGGACAAGTCGGTGACGACCTGCTCAACGGCATGGACGGCGACGATGTGATCCAGGGAGGTGTCGGACAGGATCAGATCACCGGCGGAGCAGGGAACGACTCGCTCGACGGCGGACGCAACAACGACACGATCAATGGGAATGCCGGCAACGATTTTATTCGTGGCGATCACGGCCACGACTTCATCCATGCCGGGTCTGACAGCGATACCGTCAGCGGTGGTGACGGCGATGACACCATCATTGCCTCGGACAGTGCCGACCTGCTGGCCGGCAACGACGGCAATGACCAAATCAACGCCGCCGGTGGCAACGACACGCTCGTCGGAGGCGACGGCAACGACACTCTGCTGGGTGGCGGCGGCAGCGACGTGCTGCTGGGAGGCGACGGAGATGACTACATCAACGGACAAAGCGGCATCGACACGATCGCCGGCAATCAAGGGATCGACACCATCGTCGATCCGAACTCGGAGATCGACGAGACCTTCACGCTCTCGGCGGTGATCCTGGCTCTGCTCGACGCGTAGTGTTGTTAGCCCCAACGGGGCGTGACTCGAAAGCCCAGGGCATCGCCCTGGGTTGGGAATGCGAGAGAGATGTGTCAGCCCTGAAGTGGCGTGACTCGCACGGCGATTCGGCCCGTTGCGCCCCGTTGGGGGCTTCCAGGCGGTTGGTGTTGTGCTTACCCAGGGCGTTGCCCTGGGCTATCGAGTCCGTCCCCGTTGGGGCCAAGAAACGGAAGTCAGAAGACCGCCCCCATCCAGCTTGTCTGGGGCGGCGGGGTCGGAGCCCAGATTGACGCAGCGTGGGAACGAGACCCAAAACCAACTCAACTTTCCGGTATCCAACAAAACTCAATGCCACGGAGGGCCATCGTGAAGTTATCGAAATATCTGAAGCGACTCACTCACAAGAATCTTCGCCGTCAACGTGCGGCCGAGCGCACACCGATCGCCAACTTTGAGATGTTGGAGACCAAGCATCTGCTCTCCGGCTCGGCGTTGTTTCTTCCCGCGAATGGTGAGCTGAGCATTGAGATCAACAACACCGACAGCGTGCGAGTCAGTTCGGCCAACGGCTTGGTGGTTGTGGAAACGATCAACGGCGGCACGACGACCGCGTTGACCAGCATCGGCAACATCCCTTCCGCCAGCGTGCAGAAGATCGTGGTGCTCGGCAGCGACGAACCGAATCAGATTGATCTGAGCGGCGTCACCGCGGCCAGCTTCACCTCGCTGATCAGCATCTTGGCGGACGGAGCCAACGGGGATGACGTGCTGATCGGCAGTCCCGATTTCGCCGACAGTCTGATCGGCGGACATGGCAACGACACTCTGCAAGGCAACGGCGGCATCGACACGTTGATCGGTGGTGACGGAGCCGACTCGATCTCCGGCGGCACCGGAGCGGACAGCATCACCGGCGGCGACGGCAATGACAGCATCAATGGCGATGACGGGGCCGACAACATCGCAGCGGGCAACGGCCAGGACACCGTCAGCGGCGGCAACGACAACGACACCATCGGTGGAGCGAATGGCAACGATGTGATCAGCGGCGATGCCGGCGACGATGTGCTCAATGGCGATGGTGGCTTTGATAGCATCAGCGGCGGTGACGGCAATGACTCAATCCTCGGCGGCGATTTGAATGACAGCCTGCTGGGAGGACTCGGCAACGACACGCTCAACGGTCAATCCGGGCAAGACCTCTTGTTGGGTGAGGATGGCAACGACTCGCTCTTGGGAGGAAATGGCGACGACCGGTTGGATGGCGGCTTGGATAACGACACGCTCAACGGCAACCTCGGCAATGACACGGCCACCGGCAACGACGGCAATGATTTCTTACAGGGAGGAGCGGGCAATGACTCGTTAGATGGCGGCTTTGGCAACGATCGAGTGTTAGGACAAGGGGGCGATGACACGCTCACCGGCGGCGGTGAGTCCGACACTCTGGACGGTGGCGATGGAAGCGATTTGGTCTCCAGCGCGGACGTGCCCGCGGCGGGACTGCCGACCGTGCGGATCAGCGACGCCACCATCACCGAGGCGGATGGATTGTTCGCGACGCTGTTCAATGCAGCCAATGACGTCGCGGTGACGGATGACAATCAGGCCATTGCGGCAGCAGACCTCGATGGGGATGGCGACATCGACCTGGCGACTCCCGCGTCGATCTTATTGAACACGGGGACGGGCTTGTTCGCTCCGGCCGTGGCAACGAACTCGCAGGCGGACGGCTTCATGGATGTGGGAGACGTCGATGGTGACGGGGATATTGATATCGTTATTGCCGGGAATCCGACCGGCGACATCGACCTTTTGATCAACAACGGCAACGGCACCTTCCAAGCTCCGCGCACGGCGGTGGATTTGATGCAGTTCTTTGGTTCCTCGTCGGTCGTACTGGCGGATGTGGATGGGGACGGCGATCGGGACTTGGCGGCGGTGATCGGCTTCGCGACGCCAGAGGTGTTGGTGTCGCTCAATAACGGCAATGGCACGTTCCAACCGGTCCAGCAATATGCGGCGGGAATGCAAGGAGCATCCGATTTGGTTGCCGGTGACTTCGACGGCGATGGCGACATCGACCTCGCGGTGGCGAAAGTCTTCTTCCAATCGGCCATCGCGTTCCTGCGAAACAATGGCGACGGCACCTTCCAAACCGGCGTGCTGACCACGGTGAGTGCCACTCCCAACGCAATCACCGCGGCGGACTTCGACAACGATGGCGATCTCGACATCGCCACCGGCGGGGCCACCGATACCGTGTTGCTCAACAACGGCACCGGCGGCTTCACCGCCTCGACACCGATTGCGAACGTCGGATTCTTCACCTCCGCCAACGACATCGAAGCGAGCGACTTGGATCTGGACGGTGATATCGACTTGGCCACCATCGCCTTCAACGGACAGATCACGTTGCTGGAGAACAATGGAGCCGGCTTCTTCATGTCCGCAGGGAATCCCACGCTCTCTACGATGCAGGGATTCGGGACCGACTTGGTGCTGGCCGACCTGACGGGAGACAACGCTCCGGAGATCGCGGTCAACGATGGCTTCGGTCAGAACAACGTCTCGATCTTGCGTAACACCGGAGCGACCAAACCGGCCGCGGTGTTCACTCTCACGTTGTCTGCTCCCAGCAGCGTTCCGGTGACTGTCAACTTTGCCACTGCGGACAGTTTTGCTCTGGCGGGTCGGGATTACCAACCGATCGCCGGGACCGTCACGTTCGCTCCGGGAGTCACCACGGCGACGATCCGAGTCAGCATCGAAGGAGACAGCATCCCGGAAGGAACGGAGAACTTCCTCGTCAATCTGACGAGTCCGACGAATGCCGTGCTGGTGGATGCTCAAGCTCAAGGACTGATCCTGGACAACGACGGGGGCGTGACTGGGCCGACCCTGAGCATCGGGAATCTGACGATTGCCGAAGGAGACTCTGGAACTCAGTTGGCCACCGCGACGGTCACGCTCTCCGCACCTGTCGGCGGGACCGTCACCGTGCAGTTCAACACCGTCGATGGGACCGCGCTGGCCGGAGTCGATTACTCCGCCGTCAGTGGCACGCTGACGTTCCCCAACGGCACACTGACTCAAACGATCTCGGTCCCCATTCGTGGCGATCAGCGGAACGAAGGGAACGAGAACTTCTTCATCGCCCTCTCCAATCCGGTCGGTGTGCCGCTGGCCAATACGCAAGCTCAAATCACCATCACGGACAATGACGGAGCACTCCCAGCGTCTTCCGCGAATGACACGCTGCTGGGCGGCGACGGCAACGACACGCTCATCGGTTCGATCGGCGACGATGTCTTCAACGGACAAACGGGAGCCGACTCGATCTTGGGTGGCGAAGGGAATGACGCTCTGGCCGGAGGAGCCGGCATCGACACGCTTGATGGGCAGGCCGGCAACGACACGCTCGACGGGCAAGGGGGAGATGACTTGCTGCTCGGCGGAGATGGCGATGACACGTTTGTGCTCGGAGCGTTGGCGGGAGGCCAGGACTCCGTCGATGGTGGCGATGGCTTGAACTCGATTGTGGCCAACGGGACAGGCAACGCCGACACGCTCTCGGTCGGACAAGCCAGCAATCTGCTGGTGGTGACTCGCGGCTTGGCCACGATCACCGCGACGACTCTCATTCAATCGGTCACGGTCAACGGGCTGTTCGGTAACGACACGATCACGGTTGGAAACTTGTCGGGAGTCGTGCCCACGGTGCTGACTATCAACGGTGGTGACGGCGACGACGGCCTCTTCGCCAATGGAGCCAACATCGACCGCGTGCGATTGTTCCTCAACGGCGAGAACGGCAACGACTCGATCGTCGGCTCGAATGGCAACGATCGGATCACCGGCGGGGCGGGGAACGATCTCGCCAACGGCGGAGCGGGAAACGATTCGATCACCGGGCAGACTGGCAATGACATCCTCTCCGGCGGACTGGGCAACGACTCGATCAGTGCCGGCGACGGGACTGACTTCGTCACCGGCCAAGAGGGTGACGACAGCCTCGATGGCGGAGCGGGCAACGACACCATCAAAGGCCACGAAGGGAACGATACGCTGCAAGGCCAGGCCGGTGATGACTTGATCAACGGCATGGAAGGGGATGACTCGATCCTCGGCGGCAGCGGGCAAGACAGTCTCTCCGGTGGATCGGGGGGCGACACGATTGATGGTGGCCGCAACGACGACTCGATCAACGGCAACGCGGGCAACGACAGGATTCGTGGCGATCACGGCAACGACTTCATCGACGCGGGGACCGACACCGACACCGTCAACGGCGGCGACGGACATGACACGATCTTCGCCAGCGATAGCAACGACCTCCTGAACGGCGGCGACGGCAATGATCAGATCAATGCCGGAGGTGGCAACGACACGATCACCGGCGGCGACGGCAACGACAGCATCCAAGGGGGCGGAGGCAACGACGTCATCCTCGGTGGCGATGGCGACGACGTGATCAACGGCCAAGGAGGGACCGACACGATCGCCGGGAATCAAGGAGTCGATGTGATCTCCGACCCCACGAATGAGATTGATGAAAACTTCGTGCTCTCCGCCGCACTGATGACGGCACTCTTAGCGGCAGGTTGACGACGCCCCAACGGGGCTGACTTAGCCCTAACGGGGCGTCACTCGATAGCCCAGGGCAACGCCCTGGGTTGGTGAAACAACGACAGACATGAAGCCCCAACGGGGCGTCACTCGATAGCCCAGGGCAACGCCCTGGGTTGGTGAAACAACGACAGACATGAAGCCCCAACGGGGCGCAACTCGCGTGGCATCCGTGCTCGTCACGCCCCTTCAGGGCTAAAGAATCTTTTCCGTATGGCCAACCCAGGGCGTTGCCCTGGGCTATCGAGTCACGCCCCGTTGGGGCTGAGACTCGGATGGTCAATGACAACCGAACGCGGATGGCAAATGGCAGATCTGCAATCTGCAATCTGCAATCTGCAATTGGAAATTGGAAATTGGAAATTGGAAATCCCCAAATCTCCAACAGTGAGCTGTGGGCAACCGGCGAGAGACTTGTGCTCTCACGGATAGCAGGCTGTTGGAATGAATCTGTGGTGGCTCGGTCGGGAGACCGGCCACAGCGCGGATCCAACGAATCAACGACTTCTCGAACACACCCGGCCAAGGAGGGCCAGCATGAATACATCCCCTTTCTCGCTGTTCAAACTGTCTCAGAAGAGAACTCCGACTCGTCGCCCGAAACTTCCGACGGTCGTCAGTGCTGAAGTGCAAACGATGGAGACTCGGCAACTCCTTTCCGCGTCGGCTTTGTTCCTGCCGACGACGGGCGAGCTGAGCATCGACTTGGATGATTCGGACAGCGTTCGCATCAGTTCGGTGAACGGCAACCTGAGCGTCTTGGGTTCGACCAACGGCGGAGCGTTCCTGCCGATCACCACGGTCGGCACGATTCCCGCGTCGAATGTGTTGTCGATCGACGTGCTCGGCGGCGATGAAGCCAACACGATCGACTTGAGCGGCGTCACGGCTGCGGCCTTCAGCGGGTTGACGTCGATCGTTGCGGATGGAGTCAACGGTCACGACACGCTCATCGGCAGCCCGGACTTCGCCGACAGCCTGATCGGTGGCAACGGCGACGACACGATTCAGGGAAGCGGCGGCAACGACACGCTCGTCGGCGGCGATGGAGCCGACTCGATCAGCGGCGACATCGGTGACGACAGCATCAACTCCGGCGACGGAGACGACAACGTCTTGGGTGATGATGGTGCCGATTCGATCAATGCCGGAAATGGCCAAGATACCGTCAGCGGCGGAGTCGGCAACGACACGGTTCACGCGGGCAACGGACAAGACAGCCTCCAGGGCGATGCCGGTGACGACTTCCTCAACGGCGACGGCGGCACCGACACCGTCGATGGCGGCGACGACAACGACTCGATCCTGGGTGGCGAGTTCGCCGACAGCTTGCTGGGAGGGAACGGCAACGACACGATCAATGGCCAGTCCGGCAACGACAGCATTGACGGCCAAACTGGCGACGACAGTCTGCTGGGAGGCGTCGGCAACGACAGTCTCAGCGGGGGTGTTGGGAATGACTTCTTCAACGGCCAAGCTGGCGACGACACGGCCTTAGGCGCATCAGGAAATGACACGCTGATCGGCGGCAGTGGCGGGGATTTACTGGCAGGAGGTATCGGCGACGATTTCGCCTTGGGGCAAGGAGGGAATGACACACTCCAAGGAGGTGGGGGTGCGGATCAATTGGACGGCGGCGATGGGAATGACGTCGTCGAAAGTACTGATTTGGTGTCAATCGTACTGCCCACGATTTCGATTGATGACGTGAGTTTCAACCCGGAGGGGGGCTTGGCTTCGGCATTTGACTTCACGTCGCTGGGTGATTTCGCAGCGAATTCCCAACCCCATCGTATCGTCGCGGCGGACATGGATGGCGACGGAGATCGTGATCTGGTCGTGGCCAACCGCGACTTCAACATGAATGGTTCGGCGTCTCTGCTGCGGAATAACGGCGATGGCACGCTCGCGCCGCCCATCATCATCGCGCGGACGAGAGAGTGTTTCGATGTGGCGACTGCGGATTTCGATAGTGACGGTGATCAAGATGTGGCGTTCACCGACCGCGTCCTCAACACGTTGTCGATCGCGTTGAACGACGGAACGGGATCGTTCACGGTCAACGCGACACTGACGTTCGCCACGAACGTGAACACACACGAGGTCGAGGCTGGCGATTTCGACGGGGACGGCGACATTGATCTGACGGTCGTGAATCGGAACTCCGCGGAAATCGTGCTGTTTACCAACAATGGGACCGCAACATTCACAATGGGTACTCCGATCGCAGTGGGCTTCGGAGATCCCACGACATTGGTCAGTGGGGACTGGGATAACGACGGAGACCTCGATTTGGCGACGTCCAGCCAGGACTTCAATTCCGCGATCGAAGCCGTGACGATCCTGCTCAACAACGGTGCAGGCATTTTCACGCCGAGTGGTTCCGTGACGGTGGGCGATGATTCCTACTTCCTCGCCACCGCCGATGTGGACAACGACGGCGACTTGGACTTGGCGGTCCAGAGCAACTTGAGCAACACGGCCAGTGTGCTCTTCAACAATGGCAGCGGAACATTCACCGTCGGCACCACGCTCACCGGCGCTGGCGATTCCGAGGCGATCCAACTGGCGGATCTGAACGGGGACGGAAACACGGACCTCATTCTGGCGGATGGTACGGTCGACCTCCTCACGCTGTTTGTGGGAGATGGGGTCGGAGGTTTCACGCTGAGCACCAGCACAAGTCCGGCGGTCGGGCAACGTCCGCGAGACGTGGCACCTGTTGATCTCGATGGTGATGGCGACCTCGATTTGGCCGTCATCAACTTCGACGACAATACCGTCCGAATCCTGCGGAACGGCGCGATTCAACCCCAGTTCACCGTCACGCTCTCTCAGCCGTCGACGACGACCGTGACAGTCAACTTTGCCACCGCTAATGGCCTCGCGACAGCCGGCTCGGATTATGTCGCGACCACCGGCACGATCGTTTTCGCACCTGGGACGACCACCCAGACAGTCCGCGTTCGCTCTCTGATCGATTTCGCCCCCGAGGCCAATGAGCACTTCTTCGTCAATCTCTCGAATGCAACCAACGCGGTGATCTCGGACAGCCAAGGGCAAGGCGACATCGTGGACGATGACGGCGGCATTCCAGGGCCGACCCTTTCCATCGGCGACGTGACGCTCAACGAGGGGAGCACGGGCACGACAACAGCCACTTTCACCGTGACACTGTCGGCTGCCTCCGCCACGCCTGTCAGCGTTGGCTTTGCGACGTCAGGCGATACCGCGATTGACGGAGTGGACTTCTCGGGGGCCAGCGGCACATTGACATTCGCACCAGGCGTTCTAACCCAAGACATTTCAGTTTCCGTGTCGGCTGATACCAATGGCGAGCAGAACGAACGGTTCTTTGTGAACTTGCTGAACTCGTCGGTGGTTCTCTCCGACAGTCAGAGCATCGGCACTATCACAAACGACGATGGACCAATTTCAGCGGCGATCAATGATGACACGTTGATCGGAAACGATGGAAACGACACTCTCCGCGGCTCGATCGGCTTCGACTTGCTTCATGGAGGTCTCGGCAATGACCAGCTCGAAGGCGGCGAAGGCAATGATTCGCTGGCGGGTGGAGCGGGACAGGACACTCTCGATGGTCAGACAGGCAACGACACGCTCGACGGTCAAGGAGGCAATGATTCGCTGATCGGTGGCGATGGCAATGACTCGTTCATTCTGGGCAACGGCGCGGGAGGCGATGACACTGCCGAAGGTGGCTCCGGCTTCAACCAAATCATCGTCAACGGGACGAACGTGGCCGACACGATTGCCGTCGGACAGGTGAGCGGTCTGCTTGTCGCGACTCGCAGCAACGCGACGATCACCGCCACCTCGGACATCTTTGGAGTCACCGTCAACGGACTCGGCGGCAACGACACGATCACCATCAACGACCTCTCGACCGTGGTCTGTGCGACGCTCGTGACCATCAACGGCGGTGATGGCAACGATCTCATCAATGGGGTCGGAGCCAACCTCGGAGCCACGCGGTTGTTCCTCAGCGGCGACAACGGCAACGACACGATCGTCGGTACCAACGGCCACGACTCGATCGTCGGCGGCTCCGGCGACGACGCCATCAACGGACAAGCGGGCAACGATTCGATCACCGGCGGAGTGGGTGATGACATCCTCTCCGGTGGACTCGGCAACGACTCGCTCGACGGCGGCAACGGAGCTGACTTCCTCACCGGTCAAGCCGGAGACGACAGCCTTGTCGGCGGCGACGGGAACGACACGCTGCGAGGCTTCGAGGGGAACGACACGCTGATTGGTGTCTCCGGCGATGACTTGCTCAACGGCATGGAGGGGAACGATTCGATCTCCGGCGGAGTGGGTCAGGATCAGATCACCGGCGGAGCGGGTGATGACTCGCTCGACGGTGGTCGCAACAACGACACGATCAACGGCAACTCCGGCAACGACCTGATCCACGGCGATCACGGCAACGACTTCATCAGCGCGGGCACCGAAAGCGATACCGTTATCGGCGGCGACGGCCACGACACGATCCTCGCCACCGACGGCGGCGACCTGCTGGCCGGCGGCGACGGAGATGACCAGATCAATGCCGGCGGAGGCAACGACACCCTGGTCGGCGGTGACGGTAATGACACTCTGCTCGGCGGAGGCGGCAACGACATTCTGCTGGGTGGCGACGGCGACGATGTCATCAACGGCCAAGGAGGCACCGACATCATCGCCGGCAACCAAGGGATCGACGTGATCGCCGACCCGCTGTCCGAAATCAACGAGAACTTCATCCTGTCAGCGGCGATCATGTCGCTGTTGGATATGTAGCCCGAACAACCCTTCGGCACGCAGTGCCGAGAAGTCGAGAGTCCCCGGCTGTGCCCACGGCCGGGGGCTTTTTCAAACAACCTCGTCTCACGATGTGAGCCGAACGCGCTAGCGTCGGGCGATTCGCAGGATGTGAGCCGAACGCGTTAGCGTCGGGCGATTCGCCGTCAAACGTCACTCACCGCGGCCCGTGGCTAGCGCCATCGGCTCACAAGGCAATTGCCGATGGGCGTCAGCCCCCGGTTGAACCAAAGGCAGACCGTTATCAATGAAACCGGGGGGCTGACGCCGCCCCGCTCGCCTGAAGACATAATTTCATTTCAAGGAGGATCCCAATCATGTCTCTTTCATCATTCTTCCATCACAACCCCTCATCACGTCGCGACTCATCGGCCACTCGGCAGAGACCGCGAGTCGCCGAGCTTCTCGAAAACCGATCGCTCCCTTCCGCGTCAGTGCTGCTCGTCGGCGGAGAGTTGAACATCTCACTGGAGCGCGATCAGGCGGTCCAAATCAGCTCGGTCGCCGGAAGGGTCGTCGTGCAGACGGGAACCACCGGCGGCGCTCTGACGCCCGACCCCAGCACTGGCACGATCAACGCCAGCGCGGTGCAGACCATCGTCATCACGGGAGGCGATGAGGCCAACTCGATCAACTTGAACGGTGTCCTCGCGGCGGACTTCACCGCGCTGACCAGCATCTCGGTCGATGCGGGCAACGGAAACGACTCACTCACCGGCAGCCCAGACTTCGCCGACAGTCTGTTCGGTGACGACGGCAATGACACGATCCTCGGCCAAGGGGGGAACGACACGCTCGACGGGGGTGACGGAGCCGATCAAATCAATGGCGGTGCCGGAGCCGACGAGCTGCTCGGTGGTGATGGCACGGACAATATCACCGGCGGCGCAGACAACGACTCGATCACCGCCGGCAACGGTTCGGACAGCGTTGATGCCGGCACCGGCGACGACACCGTCATGGCGGGTAACGGCGAAGACACGCTCGACGGCGGAGCGGGTGACGATTTCCTCAACGGCGATGGCGGAGCCGATACCGTCAATGGGAACACCGGCAACGATCGCATCCTCGGCGGCGAACTGGCGGACAATCTGCTCGGCGGAGATGGCAACGACAGCCTCGACGGACAAGCGGGCAATGACACGCTGACGGGCGACGCGGGCGATGACAGTCTCAGTGGCGGAGCGGGGAACGATTCGATTCTCGGCCTGGCAGGAAACGACACGCTCAATGGCCAGACGGGAAATGATCAACTGCAAGGTGGCGATGATGCCGATCGCATCTTCGGTGGAGCGGGTGATGATTTCGCCAACGGCAATCTGGGAGACGACGTGCTTCAGGGCCAAGCCGGCTTGGATACGCTCATTGGCGGCGGCGGGGCCGACAGCTTGGATGGTGGAGCGGGGAATGATTTCCTGCTCGCGGCTCTGCCTGACATTTCGATCAACCCGGTGCTGTCGCTGGCGGAGGGGAACTCCGGCTCGTCCCCGTTTGTGTTCACGGTCACGCTGTCGTCCGCCTCTCCGAATGTGGTGACGGTGGACTTCGCGACTCAAGATGGCACGGCGACGGCCGGTTCGGATTATCAGGCCACCAGCGGAACTCTGACGTTCCTGCCCGGAGTCACGACGCAGACGCTCGCTGTGACCGTGTTCGGCGACGTCGCTCAGGAAGGGAGCGAGCAATTCCAAGTCGTGCTCTCGAACCCCACGAACTGCGCGCTCTTGCAAGCTCAGTCCATGGCCACGATCGCCGATGATGACCTCCCCGTGGTACCTCCCAACATCTCCATCGGGGACGTGAGGATCACCGAGGGAGATATGGGAACCGCCAACGCCAACTTCGTCGTGACGTTGTCACAATCCTCGACCGCGACCATCTCAGCGGACTTCAGCACGCAGGATGGGACGGCGGTCGCGCCCAACGATTACGTCGCGACCAATGGCACGATCACCTTCGCTCCGGGCCAAACTCAACAGACCATCTCGATCCCGGTCGTCGGCGACACGCTGGTGGAAGCCACGGAATTCTTCTTCGTGCAGCTCTCGAATCTTCAGAACGTGACGGCTCTCGACATCCAAGGAGTCGGCACGATTCTGGATGACGTGGCGGGCTTTCGATCCGGCATCTCGAATCTGGTCAACATCATCACCTTTGATGAAGTCCCCTCGCAGCCGATCGACGGATTGACCGTCGAGGGAGTCACCTTTGGATTCGCGGTCGGCGGTGTCGCCAGCACGGACGCTATCTTTAATACGTTCACAGGACCGTCGCTGACGACGGTGATTCAACCACCCAATCTCGAAGGGACGTCGTCGGGCGTGCTGACGATGAACTTCGCCAGCCCGATCGCGGCACTGAGTTTTGGAATTGCTCGCAGCACCACCATTCCGACTCTGCCGGCCGGCGTCCGCGTGCAGCTCTTTGATGCGATGGGGATGATGGTGCAATCGACCGACGTGACGCTCACGGCGATCAACCTCTTCGTCGAGGGACAGTTCTTCTATGCCGGCAGTCCGATCACGCGAGCGACCGCGGACTTTACGAGTGCCGGTGCGGCGGGTGGGACTCGCTTCGCGTTGGATAATCTGACGACCGACGACACGGTGTTGCCGCCTCCCCCGCCGCCGCCGCCACCACCACCGCCGCCACCGGTCAGCAACGATACGCTGCGGGACACGCTCGTCGGCGGTGAAGGAGACGACATCATCTTCGGCAGTGCCTTCGACGATCTCATCAACGCAGGCGCGGGAAACGATCGCGTCGATGGGGGGCAGGGGAATGACATCATCAATGGTGGTGCCGGCAGCGACACGCTCTTTGGCAACCAGGGCGACGACACGCTCAACGGGCAAGGGGGAGCCGATTCGCTCGATGGCGGCGACGGGAACGACACCTTCGTTTGGGAAGGGGCCGGCAGCAACAACGACTTCCTCACCGATCTCAATGGCAACAACACGCTGCTGGTGAATGGCAACAACTTGCCCAATACGTTCACGCTCGGCCAAACGCCGAAGGCCCTGCTGACCGTGACCGACTCCGGCAAGTCGGTGACCGTCGGCCCGAACTTCTCGCGAGTCATCGTGGATGGGGGACTCGGAGCGGACACGCTCAATATCGGCGACCTCTCGAAGGTCCAGGCGATCTTGATCGAAGTGCGCGGCGGAGCCGGAAACGATTCGATCATCGGCACCGGCAGCCCGATTGGCCGAGTCCGCTTGCTGCTCGACGGCGGTGAAGGCAATGACACGATCCGAGGCACGGCCGACGACGACACGATCCTCGGCGGAACCGGTAACGACAACCTCAAAGGAGGCACCGGCAACGACATCATCCAAGCTCAAGAAGGCGAAGACCAAGTCGATGGCGAAGAGGGTGACGACGTGATCGACGGCGAACTCGGAGCCGACTCGTTACGCGGCGGTGCGGGAAATGATTCGATCAGCGGCAGTGACAATTTTGATACTCTCGACGGCGGCACCGGCAACGACACTCTGGATGGCGGCAGCGCGGTCGATCTGTTGCTCGGCGGTGACGGCCACGACTTGCTGCGAGGCGGACTCGGAGCCGACACGCTCAACGGGGGCGACGGCAACGACACGCTCGACGGCGGACATCACAACGACTCGATTCTCGGCGGACTCGGCGACGATCAGATTCGCGGCGATCAAGGGAACGACATCATCGACGCGGGTGACGGCAACGACACGGTCAATGGCGGCGACGGCAACGACACGATCACCGGAGGACTCGGCCACGATCTCATCGACGGCAGCGACGGCGACGACCTCGTCAACGGAGCGGCCGGCAACGACACAATCGTCGGCGGTGACGGCCTCGACACGCTCAAAGGAGGCAGCGGCAACGATGTGATCCTCGGCGAAGACGGCGAAGACACCGTCGATGGCCAAGGAGGCACCGACACCGTCGCCGGCAACCAGGGAGTCGATCTCGTCGTTGACCCACTCGCCGAGATCAACGAAGCCTTCACGCTCTCCGCCAGCCTGCGGACGATTCTGGACGCGCTCCGATAAAGTGAACGGCAGAACGAAAGTGACCCTTCCTCTGTGGTGTCAAACACAACATTGTTGACACCACAGATTGAAAACCACGATCCAATTCTTGGACAGGTTCTGATGCGAACGGCAGTTGAAAACTTACCACAGTACAAGCCCGCCGCGCCAGCGAGTGCGTGCGTGCCATTCGTGACACTCTCAATGCACGCACTCGCTGGCGCTTCGGGCTTGTATGGTGGTAAGTTATCTCCGGCCATTCGCCTTAGACCGTGGGCGATTGATTGAGCAGCCGTTCGCGCCAGCGGCGGATGCTCATGACGTCGAAGCGTTCTCCCTCGAAGACGATCTGCGTCACCTTCTTCTTCCCGTTGTCGGTCGCCTCGCGGAGCCAGTCGCGGACTTCCATCCAGCGGACT
>JBJXEX010000248.1:0-48118 GCA_046156195.1 Planctomycetaceae bacterium
TTCTGCAAGTGCTCGCGCTGCGCGGTCGAGTTTACGAACCCGTCGCCGCAGACTTCCTGCCTGAGATCGGTCTGGGCCTGACGCTGTGGAATGGTCATTACGCGGGCGTGCGTGCCGAATGGCTGCGGTGGTGCGATCGTTCGGGCCGCTTACTGGCGACCGGCGAGGAACAGGCGATTCAAGAGCGACAACGAGCCGATCAGGAACAGCAACGTGCCGAAGAGCAGCAGCAACGTGCCGATCGGTTGGCCGCACAGCTCAGGAGTTTGGGATTCAATCCGTTCGAGTGAGTTGGCACTACGATGAAGTCGTCGCGGGGGGCTTTGAGCAGCGGTGATTGATCGGTGAGCCGGGTGAATGAAGTTCCCAAACTCGAAAACGTCGCGCTATAATCCCGCCTCTTCAAACCGGCTTCGAGGGCTGGTTCTGTGTCAATTTACCTGATCCGAGTACGGCCACTGTCCGAGGAGTTTTCCACTGCAATGCTGACATCGCGAATGACCCTGTTGATTGTGTTGGTTTTTTCCGCCGCGTGTACTCGGCTGATACCGCATCTGCATAACGCGGCTCCGATCGCGGCGATGACGCTGTTTGCCGCCGCGTACATGCCGAGTCGCCGCTGGAGCCTGTTGCTGCCGCTCGCTGCGATGTTCTTGAGCGACGTCGTGCTGTATGCGACCAAAGACGTGGCCTACCGCGAGCAGGCCGTGAGCAACATGCTGTTTGTTTACTCAACCTTCGCGGTGATTGCGTTGTTGGGTCAGTGGCTGCGTCAGCGAGTGACCGTGGGCCGAGTGATCGTGACGACGCTGGCTGGCTCGTCTGTTTTCTTTTGGATCACCAACTTTGGTGCTTGGCTGTCACTGAGCCAGCCGCTGAGTGCGACTGAGCCGGCCCTGTATTCGCGCACGCTGAGCGGGTTATTTCACTGCTATGTCGCCGGGGTGCCCTTTTTCCGAGGGACGTTTTGTGGCGACGTGGTTTACTCAGTGGCGTTGTTTGGCGGCTTTGCTCTGTTGGAACAGCTCGTTCCGCAGCTCAAACCTCGGCTCGTTGAGGCGAGAGCGAATTAGCGCGATTGAGCAGAATGGCACTAACCACCGGTGAATCGGGAACGATGTTTTTCGGCGAATTAGCGGAGGCTAGTGCCGCATCTCTCAAACAACAGCGTATGAAGTGACCGGTATTGCCAGGATTTGGCTCATACTCAGCTAAACGCGACGATGGGGCGAGACGATCGTGGCGCGTCTGACTTTTGGGACCGTTTTGACGTTGCAGGTCCACGCGAAGGGATGGGACATCGTGGTGCTGTCATAGGTCATGAACTCACGGAGTCGAGATTCGAGGTCGGGCACCGACAGGATGTTTCCGCCCCGCAACTGCTTTCGACGAATGATCCCGAAAATGATCTCAATCTGATTGAGCCACGAACTGTGTTTCGGCAAATAGACAAATCGGATTCGATGCTGGAGGTCCAACTAGAACGCCTTTCGTGTGGTCATGGATTTGAGGTTGCCGCAGACGTTTGTTTTCCCAGCTCGTCGAGCACGCCACATTGAGCGGCCCTCCCGCCTCAAAATTGAGGGCCTGCGGGAATACCTGGTTTTCTAGTCACATGAAATCACGGTTTCGAGATCTGGCACGAGCGTGTTCGGCTCAGTTCAAACTCGCGTCGCATTGCAGGATCGCTTTGATGCGATCCGCTTCTTTCAACCTTGTTCGAGCTTGGTCGAGAAGTCCTCGGGCCTCCGCTCGCAGGAAACGCTTGGCGGCTCGTTGGAGCGATCGCGTCATGCGTGCAAAATCCCCTTTCAGCCTGTGCAGCTCGGCGAGGTTCAGCAAGTCGGTCCCGATCCCGATGTCATCGAACATCAGGCGGTGCAATTGCAACGACTCGCGCAACCAACGGGTTCCCGCGATGAAATCGCCTCGCGCGGCGGCCAGCAGACCTAAGTTGCCGGAATCGGTCGCTCGGCCTTCCCACGATCCGCGCCACTCTTCAATCGCCAACGCTCGCATCCACAGCGACTCGGCAACGTCCCACTCGCGGTTCACGAACGCGTCACAACCTCGGCCGGTCAAATCACTCGCCAGCCGAGCCAGATCGTCATCCGACTGGTGCGATGAACTCACAGACTTTCGCAATCGCCAAGCGAGCGATTGTTGCTGCCAACTAGCCGCCGCCAGAGAATGTCCCGACTGCCGCCAAACGGAGGCCAAGTTATGGCAAGCGACCTCAGCCAGCTCGACATCGTGGTCCGTCAGAGCGACTTGAAGCAGTCCCCGAAACTGCTTCTCGGCGAGATCGAAGTCTCCTTGAGCCAGCGACCGACAGGCGGTTTCGACTTGCTCAGCAAGACGACCTCGCGTGCCAACCAGCTTGGCCCAGCCTGAGACGTGAGACAGGCATTCCACCTGCTCTGAATTGGTTGGCAGATTGGAAACCTGCGCGGGGGAAAGTCGAAATTTGTGAATCACGGCCGTAACGCTCCGCTTCGAGGAAAGAAGTTGAGAGCGAGCGTGCGTGGCGTTACTAGGCGGGCGGCAGGATACAGACTTCGCGGATTGTGTCAATTTTGATGATTGCAACGATTATCGCGATATTGTGTCGGCAGAGTGTGGGCTGCTTGCAGGCTGACTTCCGGCAGTCATACCATCCGCCGCCCAATTGGTTCTGGGCAATCTGCTCCTGATCGGTCGAAAGGGAAGCTCATGTTTGACCTCAAAGAGGACATCGCCCCTGCGGAAAGCTTTCAAATTAAGTGGCAGGATAATTGTGTCATTGTGATCCCAGCGGCGAACGTCGAAGCCATGCGGTGGGATCTGATCGAGCCAGCGGCGGCCGTCATCTTGGGGCCTTTGAAAGCTCAATCGGTGCCGATGGTCATTTTTGATCTGAGCCAAGTCAGCTACTTCGGCTCGGTCTTTCTTGCCTTGCTGTTGCGCTGCCACAAACTGGTGAAGAGCAGCGGCGGCGAGTTAGTGTTGTGTGGCCCCAGCCCGATGGCTCGCGAACTTTTGCGAGTCACGTCGCTCGACACGCTCTGGGCGATCTATGACTCGCGCGAGGAAGCGCTGATGGCCTTGGCGGTGTGACCCAGTGTGGCACGACGCTCCGAGTCGTGAGTGGCGACGCAGAGCGAAGCCCCACAATGTTCGTGAACAGAAGCAACGGAAGCTCACATGACGGATCGACCGACCCCTCCCGATCAATTCGACCCTTCGCTGTCTTATCAGGAAATCCTCTCGACGCCGTTGGCGGAACAGTTGCGAGCGGCCGCGCCGCAGGATCTGGCGGGACGCATGTCCGATGAGATCCCTGACGATGTCTTCGATCCAGATCCTGCGGAACTCACTCGCCAGCCACGAGCACCGATCACGCTCGAATCGCTGATCGCGGAGATGAAGCTGAATGTCGAGAAGCTCGGCCGCGACAATGCGACAATGGGTGATGTGAAGATTCTGGCGCGTGCTCTCAAAGAGTTGCGGTATGCGTTCAAGGTCTTCACGCCGTATCGGCATGTTCGCAAGGTGACGGTCTTCGGTTCGGCTCGGACCAAGCCGGATCATCCCAGCTATCAGCAGTCGGTCGAGTTTGGCCGCCGCATGGCCGCGCTCGGCTGGATGGTCGTGACCGGAGCGGGTGGCGGCATCATGGAAGGGGCTCACGTTGGAGCCGGGCGAGACATGGCGATGGGGGTCAACATCATGCTCCCCTTCGAGCAAGCCGCGAACTCGATCATCGCCAAGGATCACAAGCTCATCAATTTGAAATACTTCTTCACGCGCAAGCTGCTGTTCGTGAAGGAAGTCAGCGCCATCGTGTTGTTCCCTGGCGGATTCGGGACTCAGGACGAATGCTTCGAAACGCTGACTCTGATCCAAACCGGCAAGCACGAATTGATGCCGATTGTCTGCGTCGATGAACCCAATAACGACTACTGGACTAAGTGGCGGCGTTATCTTCACGACGAATTGCTCTCGGAAGGCTGGATCGCGCCGGAGGACTTGTCGCTGTTCCGAGTCACCAACAGTGTTGATGCCGCAGTGAATGAAATCCTGCACTTCTTCCGAGCGTATCACAGCATGAGATTCGTCCGCGGCCAGTTGGTGCTGCGACTGAATCTCCCGATCTCAGACGCCTTGCTGACGCGGTTGAACGACGAATTCACCGATCTGCTGGAAGTCGGTCGCATCACACGAGCCACCGCGCACCACCTGGAATCCGACGAACCCGACGCCTTCGCGCTGCCACGCCTCACTCTGCAATTCGATCGCAAGAAAGTCGGTCGCCTGCGGCAGATGGTGGATGTGATCAACAACGAAGCGTGAGCGATTTCTCAGGAACGGGTGAAAGAGTCTTCCTGATTTGCCACAGCCGTTTAACGGCAAGCCGAAGGCGTCGGCGTTGAACGGCATGAACGAAGCCTTCGGCTTGCCGTTAAACGACGAAGTGACTTCGGGCGACGACTCGAACTCGGATTCATCTGCCACCCTTCCGAATCTGCGTCCACACATCTCCGGCGAAGAGGTCGATCATCTCCGCCAATCCTTCGGCAACGAGTTCGGGACCGGACACAAACCGCCCCGGTCGAGTCCACGTTTGCAGCTTCTCCGGCGCGATGCCCAACATCCGCACCAGCAGAGCGTCCATGTCGGCTTCCAGGAGCTTGAAGTGCCGCGTCCACTCGGCGGCCTCTTCCAGACGGACCTCTTCCTCGCTTTGCCAGCGGATCGGATGAAACAGCAACGTCGAATGCGGAGTGACGAATCTCCGCTCACACGCCGCAAAGGGGAGGATTGACGCCGAGGAACATTCGCCCGCGACCACGCCAACGGCTCGCAACCCGCGCAGTTTGATCATTGTTGCCAAGGCGAGTCCGCAATAGATGCTGCCTCCGCCACTATCGAAGAAGATCGTCCCCCGACTGTTGCGCGGCACCTCCATCAATTGCTCAAACAATTCCGTCTGCTTGTCGGTCAGGTCGCCGAAGATGCCCGCTTCCCAATCGCTCTCCCTCGCGGAGGCGGAACGCGACCACGCGCCCGGCGGCGGGTATGGCAACAACTTCGAGGGTTCGGATTCGGATTCAGACGCGGTGCGAGAGTTCTTGCGAGTCATGGAATTGCCGGCTGCGAGAATCAAAAAGACAAAGACAAAGACGATTTCGGAAGCGTTCGGCTTTTAGTCGGCACTCCAGGGGACTGCAACGCCCTGCGATAACTCAATCTCGTTCCAACACTCCGAGGCGATGAAAGTTTGGAGCCGCGACCGTAAGGGAGCGGTCAATTCGTTCGACGCACAACCACTCCCTCACGGTCGCGGCTCCAAATCTTCATTCGCTCTTCGCGAGGGGATCAGAACGGCGAGACGATGCTCCACGATTTTTTAGTTTTCTCGAACTCATTAAGTCCCCGAAAACGGAGCAGGTTACGACCGGATGAAGGACTTCTTGAACGGTTCACCAAGAATTCATCACCTTGACAATTCGGGTTGCCGATTTATAGTTCCGCCCCGGTTTCCATCACTAGATGTGGGGCCTGACCTCTCTTGGTCCCACAATCAGTTGTGGTGATGTTCTCGTCAGGCGGCTGGTTCTTCGTCGTCTGAAAGTCGCTTTTTCTCGGTCGTTTTCTGGCAAGAAGCCGCTCGGCGCGGGTCGTTTGGCCCCGGCTCCCTTTTTCATTTCTCTTGGCGAAAGGAGTGCATGATGCACGACGCCAACACGCTTCTGGATGCTGATTACCTCTCCGCTTCAACCACTCGTTCGCACAACGACAAAACAAACACCGGCAAAACAAACACCGACAAATCCAACAACGGGCACGGAGGCACCGGACAGATGACTCGCGAAACCGCAGTTCGTAGCGCGACCGCTTCGGGGCCGCACTTCACGCCGCAATCACCACAGACAACGCCGATGAAGATCGCGCCGCACTTTTGCCCGGCGAACGTCGATCCGTTCTCGACCACCGAATGGGACTACCGCACCGCCGCGATCAAAGATGAGAACGGCAAGGTGCTGTTCGAGCAAACCAACTGCGAAGTCCCGAAGGACTGGTCCGCGCTCGCATCGAATGTTGTGGTCAGCAAGTATTTCTACGGCGAGCCGGGAACTCCTGATCGCGAAACGAGCGTGCGACAGGTGATTCATCGAGTCTCACGGACGATCGCCGATTGGGGCATCAAGGACGGCTATTTCGCCGCGCCGGCCGATGGCGAGACGTTCTATCGCGAGCTGACTTGGCTGCTGCTGCATCAGCATGGCTGCTTCAACTCGCCGGTGTGGTTCAACGTCGGGCTGTATCACCAGTACGGCGTCAAAGGCTCGCAGGGCAACTATCGTTGGGACGTTGAGACGCAGTCGATCCGTCGCCCCGATACGCCTTATGAGTTCCCGCAAGGTTCGGCCTGCTTCATTCAGTCGGTCGAAGACAACATGGAGGACATCATGCGTCTCGCTCGGAGCGAGGCGATGCTGTTCAAGTTTGGATCGGGGACCGGCACCGATCTCTCCACGATTCGCTCGTCGAAAGAGAAGCTGTCCGGTGGCGGAGTTCCCTCCGGCCCGTTGTCGTTCATGCGGGTCTACGACCAGATCGCCGCCGTCGTGAAGTCGGGCGGAAAGACTCGCCGAGCGGCCAAGATGCAGAGTCTCAAGGACTGGCATCCCGACATCATGGAGTTCATTCAGTGCAAGACGAAGGAAGAGCGGAAGGCTCGCATCCTGATTGATTCGGGCGAGTACGAATCGAACTTCAACGGCGAAGCGTACAGCTCGATCATGTTCCAGAACGCGAACCTCTCGGTGCGGCTGAGCGACGAGTTCATGCAAGCCGCGATCGAAGGCAAGAAGTGGCGAACGCGGTGGGTGACCGATCCCAGCAAGTCCGGCCCAGAATTCGACGCGAAGTACATGATGCGCGAGATGGCCTCCGGCACTTGGTTCTGCGGCGATCCCGGCGTGCAATACGACACGACAATCAATCGCTGGCACACTTGCTCGAACACGGGACGTATAAATGCGTCTAACCCGTGCTCGGAGTACATGTTCCTCGACGACACGGCCTGCAATCTGTCGAGCATCAACCTTCGCAAATTCTCTCGCGAGGGGAATCGGTTCGACATCGACAGCTTTCGCCGAGCGTGCGCGATCTTCATCACGGCTCAGGAAATCCTCGTCGATCATGCCAGCTATCCGACTCCGGCCATCGCCGAGAACAGCCATCTGTTCCGACCGCTGGGACTCGGTTACGCGAACCTCGGCAGCCTGTTGATGTCGTGGGGCATTCCCTACGACAGCGACGCTGGTCGCGGCGTGTGTGGTTCGATCACCGCGTTGCTCAACGGGCAGGCGTATCTCACGTCGAGTCGCATCGCCAGCAGCATTGGGACGTTCGCCGGCTACGCGGAGAACGAGCAACCGATGCTCCGCGTGATGTCGATGCACCGCGAGGCCGCGTATCGCATCGACCCGTGCTGCCCCGATTATCTGCGGCAAGCGGCTCAGCAAGTTTGGGACGAGTGTCTCGAATCGGGCCGCAAGTACGGGTATCGGAACGCTCAGGCGACGGTGCTCGCGCCGACCGGCACGATCGCCTTCATGATGGACTGCGACACAACCGGCATCGAGCCGGACATCGCACTCATCAAGTACAAGCAGCTTGCCGGTGGCGGCATGTTGAAGATCATCAACCGCACAGTCCCGGTCGCGCTCAAGTCGCTGGGCTACGACCAGCCGCAGATTGAGGGCATCCTCGATTACGTCGAAAAGAACGACACGATCGAAGGCGCTCCGAACCTGCGGAACGAAGACTTGCCGGTCTTCGATTGTGCGTTCAAGGCTCCCAAGGGACAGCGGACGATCCACTGGCGCGGGCACGTCAAGATGATGGCCGCCGCTCAGCCGTTCTTGAGCGGAGCCATCTCGAAGACCGTCAACATGCCGGCCGATTCGACCGTCGAAGACATCGAGAACGCCTACGTCGATGGTTGGAAGCTGGGCCTCAAGGCGTTGGCGATTTACCGCGATGGCTCGAAGCAGTCACAGCCGCTGAACACCTCGAAAGAGGGTGACAAGAAGAAGGCGGACGACACGGTCGAGGCGGTCCCCGGACGACCGATTCGCCGCCGATTGCCCGCGACGCGGAACTCGATCACCCACAAGTTCAGCGTCGGCAATCACGATGGCTACATCACCGTCGGCCTGTTCGAGGACAACACGCCCGGCGAGTTGTTCATCACGATGGCCAAAGAGGGCAGCACGATCGGCGGCCTGATGGACGTCATCGGCACGCTGACGTCGATGGGCCTGCAATACGGAGTTCCGGTCCAAGTGTTCGTCGAGAAGTTCTCGCACAGCCGTTTCGAGCCGAGCGGTTGGACGAAGAACCCCGACATTCCGCACGCGAAGTCGGTGGTCGATTACATCTACCGCTGGCTGGGCATGGAGTTTGTCCTTGGCTATCGCGAAGCCAACAGCCCGCGGTTCAACGGCAACAACGGAAACGGTCACGCACCTCAATCCGCTCCGACCGCCGAGTCCGTCACCAAAGAGCTGGCTTCGTTGGTCGAGACGCACGTCAATGGAGTCGGCTCAGCTTCCACGAGTCCCCAAGTCGCGAACACAGCTTCGGCGTTGGGTGTCCTGCCGGGATCGGGCGACAGCCCCGCCGTTCGCAACCTGCAATTCGCTCGCTTCCAAAGCGACGCGCCGGCCTGCGACAGTTGCGGAGCGATCACCGTCCGCAACGGCAACTGTTACCTCTGCCACAACTGCGGAGCGAGCATGGGCTGTTCGTAGCGCGGGCGGCCCGCCTGAATCAACTCACGCGAACCGCGTGAGCCACGAGACGCACAGGATGCTGCTGACGGAGCAGCTCGTCCTGGCATCGAGCACCCCGGTCCAACTTGGAGGGACCGGGGTGCTTTCTTTTTGACGCATCCGCACGCCTCAATTGGTTTCCATTCGTCAAGCCGATTTGCATACTGCTCGCCCGATGTTGCTGGGTGGCTTGTTCGCGTGGCGGCAGGCACTTGGCCGGAGGTCTTCAGCAGGAGTGGAATCATGCGAGCGATTCGATGGGTGCCCTGTGTCATGGCGGGTATGTTGGTCTCGATGAGTGCCGCATTCGGGGCGGAGTGGGGCTTGAAGGAAGGGACTCCGGAGCTCAAATCGGCAGGACCGCTGGCGTTTGGACCGGATGGAATTCTGTTTGTCGGAGATGCGAAAGGAGCCACCGTTTTCGCGATCGGCACTGGCGATACGAAGGACGATCCAAGCAAGGTGGCGATCAATGTCTCCGGCTTGAATGCGAAGGTCGCCGAGTTGCTCGGTGTGAACGCCGACAAGATCGCGATCAACGATCTCGCCGTGAATCCATTGAACGGCAACGTCTTCTTGTCGGTGTCGAAGGCCGGGAGCGCGACGCTGGTGAAGGTCGCCGCCGATGGCAAGCTCAGCCAAGTGGGACTGCAAAAGGTTCTGATGCAAAAGATCGAATTGCCGAACGCACCCGAGGACAAAGAAGTCGAGACCAAGCGAGGGAAGGCCAACCTCCGCAGCCAATCGATCACCGACATCGCGTATGCCGAAGGCAAGGTTTATGTCTCCGGCGTGGCTGGCGGTTCGCCGTCCAACGTCCGCGAAATTCCGTTCCCGTTCACCGACGCGAACGTCGGCACGAGCGTTGAGATCTATCACGCGGCGCACGGACGCTTGGAAGACAACGCCGTCGTCCGCACGTTCCTGCCGATCAACATCGACGGCGAAGCGAGCTTGCTGGCTGGCTTCACCTGCACTCCGCTGGTGAAGTTTCCCGTGAACACCTTGAAGCCCGGCGAAAAGACCCGCGGCACGACCGTCGCCGAACTCGGCAACATGAATCAGCCGCTGGACATGATCGTCTATCAGAAAGAGGGCCAGTCATTCTTGCTGATGGCCAACAACAAACGGGGAGTCATGAAGATCACGACCGAAGGGATCACGAAGAACCCTGGCCTCACCGAACCGGTTCGTGGCGGAGGTGTCGCGGGCCAAACCTACGAGACAATCAAGGAACTCGAAGGGGTCGTGCAGCTCGATAAGCTCAACAGCACGCACGCCGTGATCGTCGTGCAGTCGCCGAGCGGCTCGCAGGATCTACGCACGATCGCGCTGCCGTAGCCGGTTGCTCTCCGTGTCCGGCCGATTCCCGTGAGCCGAAAGCCGATAGATTGTTTAACCGCTTCGCCATCGGCGTGCGCGCGACGCGCTGTCAACCGCGAAAACGCCCACGCCGATGGCGTAGGGGTTAAACAGGCTCTCGGCGATCGGCTTTCGGCCGGTCAAGTTTTCGAGTCGCGGCTTCAACGGGCAACAACCATGCACGAATCTCCCGGACTCCGATTTCGGCAAGCATTGGAAGTCGAACGGCCGCTGCAAGTGGTCGGCGCGATCAACGCCTACTGCGCGCGGCTGGCCGAGCGGGCGGGGTTTCGCGCGCTGTACTTGTCCGGCGCGGGAGTCGCGAATGCGGCGTTTGGGTTGCCGGATCTCGGAATGACTTCGCTCAACGATGTCACCGAAGAAGCGCGGCGGATCACCGGGACGACGAACCTGCCGTTGCTCGTCGATTGTGATACTGGTTGGGGCAGTTCGCTGACGATCGCTCGCACCGTTCGCGAAATGGAGCGGGCGGGGGTCGCGGCGATTCACTTGGAAGATCAGGTCGAGACGAAACGCTGCGGACATCGACCCGGCAAGCAACTGGTCTCGGTCGAGACGATGTGCGATCGATTGAAGGCGGCAGTCGATGCGCGAGTGGATCGCTACTTCGTGTTGATGGCTCGCACCGATGCGGTCGCCGTCGAAGGACTCGACGCGGCGATCGAACGCGCGGCTCGTTACGTCGCCGCCGGCGCGGACCTGATCTTCGCGGAAGCGTTGACCGAGCCGGCTCACTTTCGGCAATTCGCTCAGTCGGTCAACGTCCCGGTGCTGGCCAATATGACAGAGTTCGGTCGCAGCCCGCTACTGTCCGTGGACGAGTTACGCGACCTCGGCATTCGGTTGGTGCTGTATCCGCTGACGGCATTCCGCGCGATGAACTTCGCCGCCGTGAATGCGTATGCGACGCTACGCTCGGCCGGTACGCAGGCGGAGTTGTTGCCGTCGTTTCAGACGAGAGCGGAACTGTATGACGTGCTCGATTATTTCTCGTTCGAGGCGCGGCTGGAGGGGATGCCATGACAGCAAACACGTCTGCAATGGGCCTCGCCGGAGTGGTGGCGGGTCGCACGGCGCTCAGCACAGTCGGCAAAGAGGGTTGCGGACTGACCTATCGCGGGTATTCGATCGAAGACCTCGCGGCGCAGGCGACGTTTGAAGAGGTTGCCTGGTTGCTGCTGCGGGGCGAGTTGCCGACGACTCAGCAATTGACGGACTATCGCGGCCGCTTGCAGAGCCTCCGCGAATTGCCGGCGGGATTGAAGGCGGTGCTCGAACAACTTCCCGACACGGCACATCCGATGGACGTGCTGCGAACCGGTTGCTCGGCGCTGGGTTGTTTGGAACCGGAATCGGACACAGCCGGAGCGTTCGATGTGGTGGATCGATTGCTCGCGACGTTCCCTTCGATGCTGGCGTATTGGCATTGGTTTCAAACTCAGACGAGGCGAATCGAGACAGGCTCCGAAGAGGAGACGATCGCCGGACACTTCTTGCATCTGCTGCACGACCGTCGACCGAGTCCGATTCATCGGCAAGCGTTCGATGCGTCGTTGATCCTGTATGCCGAGCATGAATTCAACGCCTCGACCTTCACCGCGCGGGTCGTGACATCGACGTTGTCCGATTTCTATTCGGCGATCACTGGCGCGATCGGCACGCTGCGCGGATCGCTTCACGGCGGAGCGAATGAGGCGGCGTTCGATTTGATCAATCGGTTTGATTCTGCCGATGCCGCGGAGCGCGGCGTGATGGACTTGCTCGCTCGCAAAGAAAAGATCATGGGCTTCGGACATCGCGTTTATCGCGACTGCGACCCGCGCTCTCCGATCATCCAACAATGGGCAAAGCGTCTGGCGGAAGAAGTCGGCGACACGCGGCTGTATCCGATTTCAGAACGAATCGAAGCGGTGCTGCGTCGCGAGAAAAAGCTGTTTCCGAATCTCGATTTTTATAGCGCGAGCGCGTTTCACTTTCTCGGCATTCCGACGTTGTTCTTCACGCCGCTGTTCGTGTTCTCGCGCACGGCCGGTTGGGCGGCACACATCTTGGAACAACGCTCCGAGAACCGTTTGATCCGCCCGACGGCGGAGTACATCGGGCCGGAGCCGCGCGCGTTCGTGCCGCCGGAAGACCGAAAAACGGTATAACGGCCATCGGCTTTCGGCGGTCGGCTTCCGGCCGAAAGCCGTTGGTTGCTGGCCGACAGCCGATCGCCGACAGCCGATGGCCGGGATACCGTTTTTAAGGATTGACCAATGCCCGACGAAGTTCTCGAACAAATCGCCGACTACGTTTCGTCACCGCTCACAGCCAGCGACGAAGCCTTCGCCACCGCTCGATTGTGCTTGCTCGACAGTGTCGGTTGCGGGCTGCTCGCGTTGAACTTTCTCGAATGCACGAAGCTGCTCGGCCCCGTCGTTCCGGGTGCGAACTTGCCCGGCGGCGCGCGAGTGCCGGGGACCAACTATGAATTGGACCCGGTTCAGGCGGCGTTCAACTTCGGTGCGATGATTCGCTGGTTGGACTACAACGACACTTGGCTGGCGGCCGAGTGGGGACATCCGTCGGACAATCTCGGCGCGATCCTGATGACTGCCGATTGGCTCAGCCGAAGCGGTCAGTCGCTGACGATTCGCGATGTGCTCGTGGCGATGATTCAGGCTTATGAGATTCAAGGCGTGCTCGCACTGGCGAACGGCTTCAATCGAGTCGGTCTCGATCATGTGCTGCTGGTGCGGATCGCTTCGACGGCAGTGATCACGCGAATGCTCGGCGGTTCGCGCGAGCAAATCATCAACGCGGTCAGCCAAGCGTGGGTCGATGGGGGTGCGTTGCGGACGTATCGACACGCACCGAACACCGGCTCGCGCAAGAGCTGGGCGGCGGGAGACGCGACTCGCCGAGCGGTGCAGTTGGCGTTGTGGACTCTGGCCGGCGAGAAAGGTTATGCGACCGCGTTGACTGCTCCGACGTGGGGCTTTCAAGACAGTTTGTTTCGAGGGAAGCCAATCACGTTGGCTCGGCCGCTGGGCTGTTATGTGATGGAGAACATCCTCTTCAAGGTTTCGTTCCCGGCGGAGTTTCACGGGCAGACGGCAGTCGAAGCCGCACTCCGATTGCATCCGCAGGTGCGCGATCGCTGGGATCAGATCGAGCGTATCCGCATCGAGACGCAAGAGTCGGCCGTGAGGATCATCGCCAAGAGCGGCCCGCTGAAGAACCCGGCCGATCGCGATCACTGCCTGCAATACATGGTGGCCATCGCGCTGCGACATGGATCGCTGACCGCCGAACACTACGAAGCCGAAGCCGCCGCCGATCCGCTCATCGACCGGCTGCGCGAACGGATCGAAGTGGTCGAGGAACTGCGTTACTCGCGCGAGTATCTCGATCCCGACAAGCGGTCGATCGCGAACGCCGTGCAGATTGTTTTTGTCGATGGGACGCAGACCGAGCGAGTTGAAGTCGAGTATCCGCTCGGTCATCGCCGTCGTCGCGCGGAGTCTCGACCGGCCCTGATCGACAAGTTCGTGAGCAATGCGTCCACTCGGTTGTCGGCGGAGTCGGTGACGATGCTGGCAACATTGTTTCAGGAGGCAGACCTCTGCGACGGACTGACTGTTTCCGACTTCGTGGCCCTGTTGGTGTGCGAATCGTCACGACTCAGATAGTTCCATTGCCGTGCGTCGCGGTCTTTCATTCCTTTGACCAGATTCCTTTGATCTCCCCTGCACTCGAAGGCGGTTTTCAAAGGAATCTGGTCAGAGGAATGGTGCGAAGGGATCAATCCATGCCGACTCTTACAGAACTCACGCGACAACTTCAGGAGCAAGAGGCAACTCTGCGTCAGGGAGGCGGCGCGTCGGGCCAGGATCGGCAACGGCGGCTCGGACGAATGACGGTACGCGAGCGGTTGAGCGAGCTGTTCGATGAAGGAACGCCGTTCCGGGAACTTGGCTTGTGGGCGGCGTGGCAGATGTATCCCGCATGGGGCGACGTGCCGGCGGCCGGTGTCGTCACGGGCATCGGGCAAGTGCATGGCCGGTCGGTGCTCGTGGTCGCGAATGACGCGACGGTCAAAGCGGGGGCGATGTTTCCGCAGTCGGTCAAGAAGCTGTTGCGAGCTCAGCGGATCGCGATGACGTTTCGGATGCCGTTGGCTTATCTCGTCGATTCGTCGGGGGTGTTCCTGCCTCTGCAAGACGAGATCTTTCCTGACGAGGATGACTTCGGTCGCATCTTTCGGAACAACGCGGTGATCTCGGCGATGGGCATTCCGCAGTACTCGGCGGTGATGGGGAACTGCGTGGCGGGGGGAGCGTATCTGCCGGTCCTCTCGGACACGCTGCTGATGACCGAGGGGAGTCAGCTTTATCTGGCTGGGCCGGCGCTGGTCAAAGCGGCGATCGGACAGACGGCTGATCCCGAAGAACTCGGCGGCGCGAAGATGCACGCGGAGATCAGCGGGACCGTCGATTATCGTGAGCCGGATGACCGCGCCTGTCTGCAACGGCTGCGGTCGCTGATTGATCTGCTGCCACGCCCGCATGTCTACTCAGTGCCGCGCCCGTCAGGAAGCGGAACCGGGCAACCGCTTCCTGACGGGCGCGGCTCTACCGAAAGTGCTCGTGCGACAGACCGCGATCCGGTTGACCTCGACACGATCGTGCCGGGAACCGAGCGGGCGGAGTTCGACGTTCGCGACGTGCTCGCGTGCGTGATCGATGCCGGTTCTCTGCAAGAGTTCCGAGCGGACTACGGACAGACGATCGTGACAGCGTTCGCTCGGATCGGTGGCCGAGCGGTTGGGATCGTGGCCAATCAATGTCAGCGATGCCGCACCTCGGCCGGCGAGTTGCAGATTGGCGGCGTGCTATATGTCGACTCGGCGGAGAAGGCCGCGCGGTTCGTGATGGAGTGCAATCAAACGAAGCTGCCGATCATCTTCGTGCAGAACGTGCAGGGCTTCATGGTCGGTCGGCAGGCCGAGCAGTCTGGCATCATTCGTTCGGGCGCGAAGCTGGTGAATGCCGTCAGCAACAGCGTCGTACCGAAGCTGACTGTCGTGATCGGCGGCTCGTTCGGAGCCGGCAACTACGCGCTGTGCGGCAAAGCCTACGATCCGTGGTTGATCCTGGCATGGCCAACCGCCAAGTACGCGGTGATGGGAGCCGATCAAGCCGCCGATACGCTGCTGACTCTGCGAGTGCGCGATGCCGAACGGGGAGGACGCACATTGACCGACGAAGACAAGAAGCGATTGCGCGACGAGATTCGACAACGCTACACCGAGCAAACCGACATCCGTTACGGAGCCGCTCGCGGCTGGGTCGATGCGATCATCGCTCCGGCCGAGACGCGCGACTGGCTTATCACGGCACTGAACTTGATCCCGGAAGGGACAACGCGCGGCGAGTTCAAAACGGGGATGATGCAGATGTAGGTTGCTTGCCTGCTACTCGGCTAAGCGTCCATCGCGCAGCCGCCGGATACGGTCGTCAGGATGAATGAAGGTGGTGTCGTGCGTCACCGCGACATGTCGCCGAGGATTCTGTGATGTCTTCGACTCAGAAACGCGCGCTGCCGATCGTTCGCGTGTTCGTCAGCTCCACGTTCAGCGAAACAAATTGCGGGAGCATTTCGTTTCGCGTGATGTGGCCGCTCAAGTCATCGCAGCGTGCCCCGACAATGAATGGCGGTTGATCTTCGCTCTGGCTCGATTTGGCGGCCTGCGAACGCCCTCAGAGTCGTTGTTGCTCCGTTGGGCTGACGTGGATTCGGAACGCGGCCGGTTGCTGATCCGCAGCCCCAAGACGGAACATCACGAAGGAAAAGACTCACGCCATGTGCCGATCTTCCCGGAACTCCGTCCCCACCTGGAAATGGCTTGGGATCAAGCGGCGGAAATGAGCGAACCGGACGGAAACGCGGCCATCCGGCCGATTCGTGAAAACGAAAAAGGCCCGGAATTTCCGGGCCTTTCCGCCTCTTGCACTTCACTGCACAAGATGGCAGTACCCCCTAGGGGATTCGAACCCCTGTATTGGGACTGAGAATCCCACATCCTGGGCCTCTAGACGAAGGGGGCGAGGGGCGGCTTTGTATCGGGATGAGTGGATGAAGTCTAGCCGATGCCCGGCACCGGGAAGTTTCGAGTGAAGTGGCGGATTTCTTCGCGTACCGATGTGAGAACCCACTCATCGGACGGAGACTTGAGCACTCGCAGAATCCAGGCACCGACCTTTTTCATTTCGTCAGGTTTCATGCCTCGCGTAGTCAGCGCAGCGGTGCCGATGCGAATGCCGCTGGGATCCATCGGTTTGCGTTGGTCATAGGGGATCATGTTCTTGTTGACGGTGATGCCCGCTTTGTCGAGCGCCTGTTCGCCGATTTTTCCGGTCTGTCCGATGCTCGTCATGTCGCAAAGCATCAGATGATTGTCGGTGCCGCCGCTGGCGAGTCGAATGCCGCCGGACATCAATGTTTCCGCCAGCGTTTGTGCGTTGGCGATGATCTGTCGGCCGTACTCTTTGAAGTTGGGTTGCAGCGCTTCTTGGAAGCAGACAGCTTTGGCGGCGATGATGTGCATCAGCGGGCCGCCCTGCATTCCGGGGAAAACGGACTTGTCGATGTCTTTGGCGTACTGCTCACGGCAGAGGACGAAGCCTGAGCGTGGTCCGCGCAGCGTCTTGTGAGAAGTCGATGTCACGAAGTCGGCGACGGGGACCGGGCTGTTGTGGACTCCGGCGGCGACGAGGCCAGCGTAGTGAGCCATATCAACCATCAGTTTCGCTCCGACTTCGCTGGCGATCTCGGCGAACTTGGCGTGATCGATTTCGCGGGGATACGCGCTGGCTCCGGCGACGATCAGCTTGGGGCGGAATTGGCGAGCGAGTTTCGCCACTTGATCGAAGTCGATGCGGTGGTCCGATTCACGAACGCCGTAGGGGACGACGTTGTAAAGTTGGCCAGAAAAATTGACCGACGAGCCGTGCGTCAGATGTCCGCCCTGAGCGAGATTCATGGCGAGATAAGTGTCGCCCGGCTTGAGCACGCTCAGATAGACGCACATATTGGCTTGCGAGCCGGCGTGGGGTTGGACATTGGCATGTTCGGCCCCGAAGAGTTGTTTGGCTCGAGAAATGGCGAGGCTTTCGACGACATCAACAAACTCGCAGCCGCCGTAGTAGCGGCGACCGGGATAGCCTTCGGCGTATTTGTTGGTCAGGACGGTGCCGGCGGCTTCGAGGACGGCGGCGCTCGTGTAGTTTTCGGATGCGATCAATTCCAGGCCGTCGTGTTGGCGAGTACGTTCGTGTTGAATGGCCTCGAAGAGTTCGGGGAAACTGCTTTGCAATGCGGACATGATGGCTCCTGGGAGGCGTGACAAAAAACGAGGCGGAGTTTTAGTCGCGGCTCCATATGAAAGCCACTACTTGTTGTGTGGAGTCGGGTGTGTCATGGAGTTCGCCGGACGAAGACTCAGCGACACAAACTACGGGACGTTCTGTCAAACCCCAGGAGTCGATGGCGTGTGTGGCTTTGGCCCCGGAGCCAATGATGGCCAATTGCCGGCGGGAGTAACGACTTCCTCGCCAAACTCCACTTGGGAAAATAACCTTGAAATGTGCGGGCCGTGGACTGCAAGCGGCGGGCGAATCACGTCGGCCAGAACGGACAGTCGAAATGCCGACAGTGGGAGCGCTGATTGACGAGTTCGCTCGCGTCGGTGTGCAGTGCAGACTCCGAGAAAACTCGCAATCAACGCGGGATGCCTGGTGGCAGTGAGGTTAATTGATGGCGCAGTTTCTTGAAGATCGAGAATGGAAAAACCTTCTGCGAGACGTTCACCACGGGCAGGTACTTCCCGTCATTGGCGCAGACCTCGTGACGGTCGTTGACCCGCGGTCGGGAGCGACTGTCTCGCTGCAGTCGTTTCTTGCACCAAGGCTTGCCAAGGCTTTGGGACTGCCAGAAGAACAATCTTGGTCGAGCATCAATCGTGTGGCGTGTGCCTACATGGAAAACGGACATCCACGGAAGCACGTTTACGATGAGTTGCGGGAGTTACTTGAGAAATACGGTGATCTTCAGCCGAACGACGCGCTGCTGAAGCTGGCCTCCATTACCGACTTCGATCTGTTCATCAGCGGAACCTTTGATCGTCACCTTGCGCATGCCTTGGCGAAACTCCGTCCGGAGTTCGATCCCTCGGAGAGCGTCTGGCGATTTCACCCCAATCGGCCGATTGACATACCTGATCCGGTCCCCTCCACGGCCGTGTACCACATTATGGGCGATTTCGAAACGTACCCGGACTTTGCCGTGTGGGAAGAAGACTACATGGAGTTTATCTGCGGCCTGATTGAAAACAGCGACACGATGGAGCGTCTGTTTCGAGTTCTCAAGTCTCGCTACCTGCTTCTGCTCGGTGCCCCGTCTACAGATTGGATCGTGCGTTTCTTTCTCAGAGTGGCCCGGCAGACGCGTCTTTCTGACCGTCGTGATGGCGTCAGTGAATACCTTGCCGATGCGTGTGAAAACTTGGAAGCGCCGCTCATCTTCTTCTTCAATCAAATGATTCCCGCGACGAGAGTCATTGATGGGAATCCAACGGAGTTTGTCGCGGAGCTTGCCCGGCAGTGGCATGTCAGGTACGGCGACTGCAATAGCAACGACGATTTTCTCAGCCGACTACCGGATCAGATGCCAAAGGACTCGGTCTTTGTCAGCTATGCGCATGAAGATCGCACGCAGGCCGTCGAGATTGCGCGGGCCCTGCATAAAGCGGGAATTCCAGTCTGGCTGGACCAAGCCCGACTGGCTGCTGGTGACAACTTTGAGACGAGTCTTGAAGCCGCGGTGCGCGTTCATGCCGCCTTTTTCATCTCGGTCGTGTCCAGCCACACCGAGAGCAATCCCAACCGTTATGTTCATCGCGAACGGCAATGGGCGGCCACGGTCCATGTCGATGGCTTTGTGTTCTACGTCCCGATCATCATCTCGGAAGAAATCCAGCAACCACAATTGGAGCCAGCCTGCTTCCGCAATATCCATTTCGAACGGACGGTCGGACGCGATGTGCCACTGAGATTTGTGCATCGGGTGCGAGAGCTGATGAGAGAGTATCGAGATTCCGGTCGCCCTCGAGCTTAGAACTCGAACGGCCAGCAGCGATAACAAACCCCGACCCGAAACACGGCGAAAGACTTCAATCGACACGACTTCGAGGCATCTCTCTTGAACGCAAAAACCTCGTCTCCCCCTCAAACAAAACTTTGTGTCGGTGAACGTGTCGTTGACCGAGAACATCCCTGGCTCGGACTCCGGCCGTTCACCGAGTCGACACAGCAGTTCTTTTTCGGACGTGATCGAGAGATTGCCGATCTGTTCGTCAGGATTCGCGAGAATCCCCTCACCGTGCTCTACGGACAGTCTGGCTTAGGGAAGACTTCGTTGATCGGCGCGGGGCTTGTGCCAAAACTCAGAATCGAGGGCTACTGCCTGGCCGTGATCAGACTGCGGTTTCAGTCCAACGAAGAATCATTGCTCGCCCAGACACGCCGGGCACTTGCCGAGTGCATGGATCATCCGGATGTCGCCGATGGTGAGGCAACGCTCTGGGAATCACTCCACCGCGTGACGGTTCGAAGTCGCCTTGAGCAAGCGATGCCTGTCATCGTTTTCGACCAGTTCGAAGAGGTGTTTACGCTCGGTATCCACGAAGATCGACGCGATGAAGTCGCCGAACTCGTTGAGCAAATCGCCGATCTTGTTCAGAACAGGCCGCCAGCAGCGTTGCAGAAGAGGTTTGGTGAGAATCGTCGTCTCGCCGCCGATTTCTATTTCGATGCGTGTGCCATTCGCATCCTGATGACGCTGCGCGAGGATTTTCTCTCCCATTTGGAACAATTCAAAAAGCAGATGCCTTCGTTGATGCGGAACCGGATGGCACTGCACGCGCTGCGGGGATCTCAAGCGCTCGATGCGGTCGTCCGGCCGGGCGCATTATCCCGCCCGGCACTTGTGAGTGAAAACGTCGGCTCTGCCATTGTCCGTTTTGTTGCCAAGCGGGGCTCGGACGTCCCACTCCAGGACATTGAAGCGGTCCCGCCGCTCGTCAGTCTTGTCTGCGACGAACTGAACCAGTTGAGAATTCAACGGGGCCACGGCGAAATCACCCTGGACCTGGTGACCAGCCAGAGTGACGACATTCTTCAACACTTCTATGAAGAGTGTTTCTCCGACGTCCCGTCAGCCGTTCGGCATCTCGTTGAGGACCGCATGGTCACCACTGGCGGCAACCGATATCCATTGCCCAGTGAAGACGCCATTCATTACCTGAGATCTATGGGAGTCGAGAATCCCGACTCTTGTATTCGACAACTGATTGGCCGGCGGTTGGTGCAGTCAGAAGACAGGGACGGCGTCGGCTGGCTAGAGATCACTCACGATGTCCTCGCGCCACTGGTGGTCTCCAGTCGAGACGAACGGCGGGAACGCGAGCAGATCCAGCTTGCCCAGAAAGCCATCCAAAAGGCCCGCCAGCAGCGCAACAGGCTTCTCGGTGTCATCGCTGTGTTTGCCGCGCTGCTGGCCGTCGCCATGGCAGCCGCTTTCCACGCTAGTCGTGAATCTAAGTCCGCAGAGATCGCTCGCATTGAGGCCAAGGAGGCGGAGGACAGGGCGAAAGAGGAGCAAGAGAAGGCCGAGGATGCAGCTCAGCAAGCCAAGGACAAAGAAAAAGTAGCACGCGATGCGGAAGCAATTGCTCTCGCAGCGGAGAAAGAAACGCAGCGGAATCTGGCAACCTTGTTTGCTGAGCGCGGGCGTCGTGCCTACGAGCAATGGGATCTTGAGCGAGCGCTCCTTCATCTGAGTGCGTCCGGTGTTGCAGGTGACAACCAACAGTTGCGTTTACTTCTGAAATCCACGGTGGACCTTCTGCAGGCCGAGAATCGACGCTGGGTAGCCCACTCCGCGGCAGTTCGGTGGATCAAGCCGAGCGCCAGGGGACGGTTCATTGCGACTGCGGACACACGCGGGATCGTGAGGCTTTGGGACGCAATTGATTACAAGCTTCGATACACACTATCGCTCCAGAGTGGCGAGGCATCGGCCATCGCCTTCACCGACAACGACGAGACGTGTTTGATTGGCGACGACACCGGGGACGTCTGGCGCTACGACTTGGCCGACGACCCGAAACCCAGCGCGATTCAACTACCCCTGCACTCAGAAAGAGTGACGAGCCTTCAGATCAGTACCGACGGAAACGTAGCAGTGGCGGCAAGGGACCGCCTTGTGTCGGTCTGGTCACTGGAAGGGAACCGCCTGATTTCCAAGAGGAAACATGAAAGTCCGGTCGTTGCAGCAATCTGGCTTGAAGATGGCCTCCTCGTGAGTGCTTCGGAGAAGGGAGAAGTGTCGTTTGGCTCTCAAGGTGGCAAAGTCAAAACCACTCAACTGACGACGGACGTCGTTGCGGCATTCAAGGTCCGTGATGCCTACATTCTCACCGTTGACCGATTGGGTGGGCTTCGCCTGCTGGATCGTACTGGGGCAATCGTCGCGGATCGTGGTTCCCTGCAATCAGGGCGAATCGCAGATGTTGCCTGGAACGAAGAGTCCTCGACATTGGCGATGAGCGATGAATTCGGCGCGGCTCAACGATTGATCGTTGATCTCAAGGCACCAAGTGAGCGTGAAACGGCAGTCACCGTCCGGTGGGGCGCGGCAGCACTTCCCGTGGAATGGAATGATGCCACAGTCCGAACTTGCAGCCTGTCTGTCACACGCACCGGGGCAATTCACTGTGTCTACAACAATGGCGGAGTTGCCGCCTGGGACGTCAACTCGAATGGCCTACGCTTTCGGACAAGACTGCGGTCCCAGCCGACAGCGGTACTGGCGCTCGGTAACCGCTCTCTCGTCAGCACCGATTCTGGTGAGATCATCGAGGTGGAACTGAAATCGAGAACAAAGTCCCAGATCGTCTGTCGAAACGCCCCCGTTCGATTCACTGCAATGGCGGTTGCCCCGGACAAGCGATCGGTCACGGTGTGGGGAACCGGCCCAACAGCCTTTGTCATTTCCATCGCTGACGACACCGTCACCGAGTTGAAGCACTCAAATGACGAATCTCGCTGGATCACGGGCATCGCCTATTCCTCAGACGGAACCCAAATTTATTCGAGCGATGATTCTTCGGTGCGAATTTGGAGACTGGGCCGTCCGATCGAACGCAACGAGCAGCCGCTCTTTGTCCTGCCTCAACAGGACACCCCGGAAACGGAATCCGGATCAGCCGAGTTCGGCCGAGAAGTGATCAAGGATATTGCCCTGTCGGAGCCGGACAACCGATTGCTGATTCTGAAGCGGAAAGCAAAAGGCAAAACACTTTCGAGCGCGGTGACCTCTTGGATCGAGATTCACGCAAAAACGGGGGATCTGTTGCGTTCGGGTCGCGAAACGGTCAATGGATTGGGGCTTCATCTGGTGAGTGCTCCTGCCTCTCCACTCTTTGGGATTACAACCGAACGCGGAGTGCAGATCATCCGACGGCAGTCAGGTGACCCGATCACACACGGATGGGGAAGAGTTCTTGCGGCCTCGCCTGACGGAAAATGGATGGCGATCGGTTCAAGTAACGGCGAGATCGTCCTGACAATGAACGGGAGCACGATCCAAGAGAGACGATGGGCTTCCGGTCACGAATCGGTGACAACATTGGAGTTTGTTGACAACGGAAGGCTTGTTTCCGCAGGAAACAAGGGCTCGACCAAAGTTTGGGACATGTACGGCAACAAAGTCTCTGAACTCCAATCTCCCTTTGATTTCCAGGCCCGCATGACAGCCGTTGGCTCGACGACGGATGGTTCATTTGTCGTGGCCGGCCGAGAGAATGGAGTTGTCGAACTGTTTGACGTCTCCACTGGTAGACTGCTTCTGAGCGATCAGCTTCACGACGGTGTTGTGTCCGATGTCGTCACGCTTCCAGATTTCCAGTTCGCAAGTGCCGGATGGGACGGGACCGTGCGGATGACCAGTTACCAGGGAATCTCGGCGAACTCCGATGCTGTGCGCCAGGCCCTCTCTCGACACCTGCCGCCCGAATCGGAACTCAAAATTGAAGAGCAGCGGGCCTGGGATCTGTTACTCCGGGAATCCTCGGACGGCCTTGAGCAAACACTGCATGAGCGGAAATTGAACGAAGCCGACTCACCACTGGCCGCAGCACGCAAACTGATCAACCCCAAGGGACAACTACAACGTGAATCCCAGGGGCGCGGGGCAGCCGTTGTCCGTCATTTGACGCGTGGAATTTCGCAGTGGGCACCCTCTGGCCACGCACCTCATCCAAGAGTCGCGGCGTCGCCCGACTTCAGGCGTTTCGCCACATACGGGGAAGACGGAACCCTCATCGTCTGGCGCATGAATGAGGCTGGCCAGTTGGAAACAGTGGCGACACATGCTCTGGAGTCGTCCGTCTGGGATGCCGAGTTCAGCCCCGACGGCTCACTGATCGCAACCAGAGGGTTCAGTCCAACAATCCACATCTTCGATTCGAAGACGGGTCAACGGCACCGCTCGCTGACCGATCACCGGCTTCGCATTGGAAGTATCAGTTGGACGGGCACAGGCACCGAGCTGATCTCCGGAAGCCGGGACGAGACTGCACGAATCTGGCCATCGCTGGAATCAGGCCAATCTCTGGTGCTGCCAGGGCACTCCGAATATGTGTTTCATGCGCGGGCGAATCAGAAGTACGCAGTCACGGCCTCCCAAAGTGGCCAAATCTGGATCTGGAAACGGCCTGATCTTCAGCAACCGACCTATCGTCTGGAATTGAAGCATCAGGATTTGAGTCCCCTCTCATCAGGCGGAAGCATTTTGCTATCGCACGATGGGACACACGTCTACACGAGCCATCGCGACGGGTATCTACGCAAATGGGATGTCGAGGCTGGCCGTTTAGAGGAGGAAGTCAAACTCACCGACAAAAAAGACACATCGGCTTTCCTGAATGAGCATCCTACGACCGGCGAAATCATTGTTGGTGGACTCGACCCGAAAGCCCATTTTGTGTTTTCCTCGGAAAGCCTGACTGTGCCGAGCAAACGGTATGTGCATGACGCTGCGGTCTATGACTTATCCACGCTCAGCAGCAACGGCAGGTATTTGCTGACCAAAACTTTGACCGACGAACTGTATCTCTGGGATTACCAAGAGAGCAGGTTGCTGTCACGAGGGTATGGCTTTCGCTCGAAATTGCCTGGTGTCATCTCCGATGATGGGAGTCTCCTGATCGAAGGTTCCGAAACAGGCGACATCATGCTTTTGAATCCTGCGACAATGCACACTCCCGTTGGGACGGTGTCTCTTCCCGCAGACTTTGAAACGACAGCGATTTCACCTGACGGCGAGAAAGTCGCTTGTCCCTTTACCGGTGGACTGCAAATCGCCGAATTGCAACCGACAGGCGGCCAGAAGCGCGTCCACAGTCTTGTTGAACTGCCAGAGGGACTGCGATCCCTGACTTGGTCGGCTGACTCCACAACCCTCCTGGCAGAAGGCCCGGAGGAATGGCATGTGGTAGGGCAACGTAACGGCCAATGGAGTGAGGTGTATCGTCATCAAGTCGGCTGGTTCGACTTGGCCGACGTCCAGCCGGGTATGACTCTGGGCGTGGATCAACGTGTTGAAAAAGAGGGCCAACAGACAACGAGTCTCGCGTCGCCGCTGCACGCCACGGCCTGGAAAAACAAGGAACACGACTCATGGTTGTTCGTGACACAGGAGCGCATCCTTCTGGAAATGAGCCTAGGCTCGGATGGCAAAGCCAGTCTCCGCTATGTGCTGCCTGACGTGGTTGCGGTCGCGGCCGCCAGAGATGGTCGTGTCGCTTGGCTGGACGAAAGCGGGCTTCACCTCGGTCAGGACTTTTCAACCAACGAAGGACTGGTCCCCGTTAAGAACGGCAACGGTCTCCTCTGGACTCCGAATGGCGAGGATTTGCTGGTGACGAAGCCAGACGGTTCTTTCTCATTCGTCGATGCCGGCAAAGGGGTCATCAAATGGCAAGGTTACGGACACCGGACGGAAATCACGTCAGTCACCTCGTCGCCGAGTTCAAGCCTGCTCTTCACCGTCGACCGCATTGGCGAAGGCATGCTCTACGATCAAAAGAATGGGCGACTCATCGCGGCCATCCCCTCGAAACACAGACCTATTGCGAGTGCCGTCTTTAACGCGGCTGATTCCCGCGCGCTGGTCTTCGACACGGGCGGAGGGCTGAGGTTGTTTGACATCGGAAATTCGGGGATCGAAGGAAAGCAGGTCCGGGAGGGAACCGATTCGTCAGTGCCGATGTTCGGCTCCTGGCAGAACGGTCGAGTGACGGAAATCACTCGGCACGGTGCCGTGCTGAAATGGGATGTGAATGTCCGAGATCTTGCGGGAGATCAGAAATGACGATTTCAAGAATGCGATTACTGGCGCTGTTGGCCTGGATGACGTTGCCGTCCGCTTTCTCTGTCGCCGGAGTCAACCTGAAGAATGGGAACTTCCACATCACCTACACGGACGTGGAAGTTCCCGATCGTGTCTTGCTGAAGATCCAGCGGACTTACAATTCGGTTAGCACTGAAACGGGACTTTTCGGATTCGGCTGGGGCAGCGAATTTGAGACGCGACTGGTTGATCAAAATGACGGACTCATCACGATTCACGAAAACGGGTCGGGTGCGACAACGAGCTTCAAGCCGGAGTCCGGCAGCTTGAACATCGAATCCGCGATCGAACGGCTCGTCACATCCCTGCTACAGAAGGGAGTCTTTGCGAACGCCAATGAGGAAACTGCCTATCGCGCCGCGCTTCGAGGTAATAAGGAGCTTCGGGGGATGTTCCTACGAATACATGACACCAGTTCGGAGGTGACTTCGACTCCCAACAAATGGTTAAGCACAGGGGGCAATCAAGAGCTCATTCGGACTGCCGTAGGTTATGCACGTGTCGCCGGAGACAAGCGCGATACCTTTGATCTTCAGGGGCGACTCGTTCGCGTCGACTACCTCAAAAAAAGGTACTTCCTCCGGCTGCATTACGACACTCGGAATCGAGTCCGTCGGATTGAGACATCTACGGGAAAGAGCCTGGAATTCTCCTATGGGCAGGGACGTCAGGTTCAGTCGATCCGAAGCGGACGAATGTCGGCGCGTTATGTTTATCAAGGCGCAGACTTGATTGAATCCCGGGACACCGAAGGAAATGTCTATCGATTCGAATATGACGTGAAGCACAATCTCACGTCGATCAGCTACGCAGACGGAACGAAAATGAGAGTTGATTATGGATCAAAGACTCAATTTACCGAGCGTGTCACGAAACGGGATGGTTCCTCGACGGAGTATGAATATAGGAGTGATCCCCAAACGCCAGACACTCATTACTGGACCATCGAGAGAATCAAGGATTTACAGGGTAAGACCGTTGAGAACCGCTACGAGTACTGGATCGGAGTGGATCCCACAACCGGGATACAGCACACCGCAAGGATTCTGGAGGAAGTCAACGGAGTGCGGACAGACACAAACTACAACTCCAAAGCTCTTCCAGTCCGAATCGAACGGAACAAAGCCTGGACGACGTTTGAATACTCGCAGGATGGCCTTTTACTGCGCAAGGAAAGCTCTGATGGCGAAGTTGTCGCCCTGAAGTATGACACGATTCTTCGCAAGATCACCGAAGTGAAGAACTCCAAGGGAACGACGAGATTTGAGTACGATGACAAGGGCCAATTGCTTCTCGCGAAACAAGAAGGAGACGATGAGATTCGCTTGAGTTACGACAGCCTTGGACTGATCACCGAAATGATTCAGCGCGACGTTCATGTGGCCTTCGAGTACAACGGGCTTGGCAAGCTGGTGGTCATTGAAGTGAAAGGGGTCGGGAAGATCGAGGTCGTCTATGACCGCTTCGGCGAAATCGAAAAGAGAAATTCGCCCGAAGGGGCGTCCATTGCACTGAAAGTCACCCAAGCGATTCAAAAGCTTCTTTCGGTTGTTAAGCCCGCTGGAGTAAATCTGAGCCTGTAGCGGTGGTGACGGTTCCTGTCCGTCGGCGTTTGAAAGCCGCTTCCCGGCCGGAATAGAATCTCCCCGCCAAGCTTCCGTTCCGCATCGGCCCGTGCCGGAACCTGATGCGACTCGACTGCTGTTCGTGCGTGAGAGCGTTTCCAAAGGGGTGCATGATGTCCAGAGTTTTGGTCGTGGATGATTCACCGGTTGATCGTCGGCTGGCCGGTCGGCTGATCGAGAAGCTCGGCGACATGGAGGTCTTCTATGCCGAAGACGGTCAGGCCGCGCTGGCGCAAGTCGAGGCACATCTGCCCGACGTGGTGGTCACCGACATGCAGATGCCGAGACTGGACGGGTTCGGCTTGGTGGAAGCTCTGAAAGCTCAGTACCCGCTGATCCCGGTGATCCTGATGACGGCGGCGGGCAGCGAGGCGGTCGCGGTCAAAGCCTTGCAAGTCGGCGCGGCCAGCTATGTGCCGAAGACCGCCTTGGCGGACGATTTGGCCGACGTCACTCAGCGGGTGTTGTCGATGTCTCGGACGCAGCGGTCGCAGACTCGGTTGCTGAACCGCGTGAAACGCTCGATCACCGAATACGAAGTCGAGACCGACCGTGAGTTGGTGCTGTTGCTCTCGTCGCACCTGCAGCAACAGTTTAACGCCATGAAAATTTGCTCGGACATTGATGGCCTGCGGATTGGCATCGCCTTGGAAGAGGCACTGCTCAACGCCTTTTATCACGGCAACCTGGAGTGCTGCTCGAAACTCCGCGAAGACGATTGTCAGAAGTATGCCGATCTCGCGACCCAGCGAACTCAGGAGTCGCCATACAAAGACCGTCACATTTATGTCACCGTGTCTCTGTCCCGCGACGAGGCGTCCTGGATCATTCGGGACGATGGGCCGGGGTTTGATCCGTCTCAATTGCCCGACCCGACCGCTCCTGAATACTTGGAACGTCCGCATGGCCGCGGGCTGATGCTGATGCGGACCTTCATGAACGAAGTCGCCTACAACGAACTCGGCAACGAAGTCCGGATGGTGAAGCGGCGGAAGGTTGAGGCCTGACGAAGCCGTCATCGCTGCGAGTGATGGATACGTTGTGGTGATAACGGCGAATCCAGGGAGACGACGAATTCGGATCACTGTTGTGGGAATCGTCGTCTCCCTTGATTCGTTGGGCTGCTCCACGCAAGACGGTGAAAGTCTTGCGAAACAATTTGTGGAACGGTCTCGATCTGTCTGGCACGTTTCTTTTGCGGTTTCATCACAGCAGGTCGAGCTTGTCGAGCAGATCATCGGCGAGCACGAAGTTCTCGTTGATGACATCGGAAGCCAAGCTGGTGACCAAGTCGTTGCCTTGTCCGCCGGAGAGGGTGTTGGTTCCTCCGTTGCCTTTGACGGTGTCGTCGCCATCGTCGCCGAGCACGAAGTCCCCGCCCCCGCCTCCCGCGAGGATGTCGTTGCCGTCGCTGCCCGTCAGCGTGTCGTTGCCGGCCGCTCCGTTGAGGATGTCATCGCCGTCGGCTCCGGTCATCAGGTCGTTGCCATCGCCGCCGTTGATGCTGTCATTACCGTCACCGCCGCTGACGGTGTCGTCGCCAGATCCCGCGTCGATCGAATCGTTGCCGTGATTGCCTCGGATCGTGTCGGCACCGGCATCACCCAGGATGGTGTCGTCGTTGCGGCCTCCGTCGAGCGTGTCGGCTCCCTCACCGCCGGAGAGGAAGTCTTTGCCCCCGCCCGCATCGAGCGAGTCGTTGCCGTCACCACCCAGCAAGGTGTCGCGGCCTTCGACCCCTTCGAGCGAGTCCGCGCCCGCTTGGCCGCTGATCGAATCGTTGCCGAGTCCGCCTCGCAGCGTGTCGTTGCCGTCGCCGCCAGCGAGCGTGTCGTTGCCGTCGTCGCCGGTGACAGAGTCATCGCCACTGCCTCCGTTGATTGCGTCGTTGTCTGTGCCGCCGAAGATCAAGTCGTTGCCGTTTCCTCCGAACAGCACGTCGCGACCGTCGCCACCGTCGATGGTGTCGTTATTCGCGCTGCCGGTGAGCGTGTCGTTTCCGGCATTGCCATTCAGTCGCAGCAGCACATCGCCCTGCCCATTGCCACTCGCGTTGACGATGTCGTTGCCATCACCGCCGGAGATCGTCAGCAGGGTTTGACTGACTCCGGTGAGATCGCCCACCGTGAGCAGGTCGTTGCCGTTGCCCAGGTCCAGCGAGATCACGCGGATGTCTTCGTTGACCGTCAGCACGTTGCCGCCGGAGGTGACTTGAATGCGTGGTCCGTCCCTGCCGATGGAAATCGTATCGGCGACTCCCGTCGCTGTGATTTGCATCTGATCGAAACCGCCGAGGCTGCTGACGACATCATCGCCATCGCCGAAGGTGCTCCATTGGAAGGTGTCGTTCTCTTGGCCGCCGATCAGTGTGTCTCGGCCCCCTTGTCCGGCGAGCGTGTCGTCACCCGCTTGGCCGTCGAGGAGATCGTTGCCGGAACCGCCGAGGATTGAATCGTTGCCGTTGTTGCCGAAGACGGTGTCATTGCCGCCGTTGGCCGAGATGATGTCGTTGCCGTTGCCGCCGATGATCAAGTCATTGCCGTCACTGCCGGTGAGTGTGTCACCGATGCCCGCGTCGAGCACCGCCAGAGCTTGCAACGTCACCATTTGACCGGTGCCGTCATTGAGGTCGATGTAGGTCACCGTCAACACGTCCGATTCGGCGAGAACATCGATCAGTCCGTTGCCGGGGGTCGGAGCATTGCGTTGTGTCAGAATTGATCCGAAGAAGTTCTGATCAGGCTGCCGGGTGAGCGTGACCATTTCGGAGTCGCCGGTCCCCGTGGTGACGAGCACGTTGACCGTCGTCCCCATGGCCGCGCCGTCGGTGTCACAGACGGTGATGCCAATCGCGTTGCCCACCACATAGACCTGAGCATCCAGGAAGATCGCTCCCAATTCGGGTGGCAGATCGAACGCCTGGGTGACCACCGGCGAATCGGAGTTCGGCCCCGCACTCGCGCTGAATCCGAATCCTCGGCGAGCGAACGCCGTGAAGATCGCTCGCTGGTTGGCTCCACCGTTGTTGATCATGTCGGCCTGCAAAATGGCGTCGCGAGCCTCGATAAAGGTCGGGTTGGCCGGCTGCAACTTCAGGCCGTCCGTGACCAGTTGCAGCGCGATGTTGTTGCCCCCCGTGCCGTTGTAGAGGTCCGGATCGAAACCGTATCCGGGGGTCGTGTTCCCGTTGCAGTCGGGCGAGTTGATGCCGTTGATCAACAACCAATTCATATCCCACAGGGCCGAGGCCCAAATTTCGCCCGCGTTGTGAACTTCATTGTTCGGGAATCCGCCGTTGAAGTTTCCGAGGGTCAGAGGATCGACCGCCATGTCAAAGCTGTACGGGAATCGGCGAATGCCGGGGCCAGCTTCGCTCTGCGCCTGCACATAATTTCCAACCGGTCGCGGGTCGCCCGCCTGATCGCCGACCTGTTGCGTGAACATCAACGCCCACCAATCGCTCCAACCTTCACCCATGCCGCCGCTCTGCAATGCCTGCAAAGCTCCCGCATTGGCTGGGCCGCCCGTCAGGCGGTTCGACACGCCGTGACCGTATTCATGAATGATGATCCCGTTCTCGAAGTCGGAATCCAGCGGCGGGTTGATCCTCTGGCCGGTCGAGAAGTCAGTATCGAAGATGAACATCGCCATCGTCGGCGACATGCCGTCCGGAGGCGTGGCCATGAAGGCATTGTTCGCCGATCCGACGTTGGCACCCGCTTGAGCGTTCGCTCCCACCTGGTCGTTGCCCAAGCCGCCGTTGCCGTAGTTGTTGATCTGGAAGTTGCCGGACGCTTCGTCGAAGCCGTACTGATAATGAATGTCGTGGACGATGTTGTTGGTATAGAACAAATTGGTGGTCGCGGCCGACAGGTAGGTCGCGGGATCCTGGGTGTCGTCGAACGGAAAATTAAAGTTCAAACCCGCGCCGCCATCCGGCCGAGGCCCGCTGCCGAACGGGTTGCCCGCGAAGAACAGATCATTGATCGGATCGTCGTCGCGAGCACTCTGGGCGAACACGTTGTTGCCGCGTGTGTCGGTGAACTCCGCCCCCACCGCGCCGTTCGAGTCATGCCAGCCGAACGGCGACGCGATCGGATCTTGAGGATCGACTTCCACCGTGCGCGGCGCGTACAGCGGAGCTTCCTGATTGAAGCGGATGACGTTGTACGAAGCGTGTGCGACCCACGACGCCTGATGCACGACCTCGCCGGTCGTCGTGCTCGATGAAGCGTCGTACCATCCGAAGTTGCCGTCCACATCCCGCGTCTGGACGTTGATCGTCCAAACCAGTTCGAGTCCGCCGTTGTCCGTCTTCGCCCATTGCAGCCGATCGAGAATCTCCGTCCGGCTGATTTGCAGCGGGACAAGCTCCGGTTCGTCCGACTCCGGCTGCTGACCTGGATTACTTGCGCTACTGGAACTGCCCACTGGCGAGGGATTCGCAATCTCTTCCGACACAAACCCGAAGGTTCCGTGCTGGTGGCCATCGTGAGCCACCGCTTCTGTCAGTTCAACCGCCAAACCTGCGAACACCTCCGCCGTGGTCATCTCCGGTGCGGCGGACATTGCCAGCGCCTGAACATTCGGCACGAATGAGCTGTGAGCACTCACCACCGTCCCGTCCGCGAGGATGTTGACGTTGATGTTCGCGTCGATGATCGGCAGTCCCAGGTAGGTCTGTTGCAGATACAGGTGCGTCACGCCGTTGTGGGCCGAAACGTATTGATTGGTGACGATGAAGTTGGCCGCGTCATCTCGCGTCAGTCCGAATTGGCTGGCGTTCGCGGTGACGTAGGCCGTCGCTGTGGCCAGAGCGTTGCTCGTGGCGAGCAACGGACCTGGGGAGTCGTCATCCGTGATCGAACATAATCCGACGGCATCATTGAGCGTCGCGCCGGAGGCATTCGACAGAACCATCGTAAAGTTTTCGAGGACTTCGTCCGTCGAGTCGCCGGCGATCGCGACGGTGATGATCGCCGAGTTCGCTCCGGCGGGGATCGTCAGTGTGCCGCTGGTCTGAGCGAAGTCGCCCGGAGCAATGGCAGAGCCGTTGACGGTGGTGAAATCCACGGTGATGGCGCTGGTCGCGGCGGACGACAGGCTGACCGTGAAGGTCGCCGTGTTCGAGCCGCCGGTCCCCTCAATCACCGTTGTGTTGTTGATCGACATCAAGATCGACACGACCGTGCTGCCGCCGGAGACCACGTCGTTGCCGGCTCCGCCGTCCAACGAGTCGGCCCCTTCGGTGCCCGTCAGGGTGTCGTTGCCCGCTTGGCCTTTGCCGATGTCGTCTCCCAGTCCGCCGGTGATCGAATCGTTGCCGGTGCCGCCGATCAGCGAATCATTCCCGTCCGCCCCGTCGAGAATGTCATTGCCTGCCGAGCCGTTGAGTGTGTCATCGCCCGCTCCGCCCGCGAGCGAATCGTTGTTGTCACCACCCACGAGCACATCGTTTCCGGCACCGCCGAGCAAACTGTCGATTCCGCTTTGGCCGTTCGCCTCATCGTTGCCGGCGCTCCCCAGCAGCGTGTCGTTCCCCGAACCGCCGAACAGCGAATCGTTGTCGTTCTGGCCGTCCAGCGAATCGTTGCCGGCACCGCCATTGAGCACGTCGGCACCGTCGCCACCACGCAAGATGTCCGTGCCGTCGCCGCCGTCGAGACTGTCGTTGCCCACCGCGCCGTCGACCACGTCATCGCCGTTCCCCGCGAGAACCGTGTCGTTGCCGATGCCGCCATCGACCAAGTCTTGTCCGTCTCCGGCCGAGATGCTGTCGTCGCCGTTTCCGCCGGTGATCGTGTCGTTGCCGTCATCGCCCAGCAGCGTGTCATTGAGACCGTTGCCCACAATGGAGTCGGCACCGTGCCCCCCATCCAAGCTGTCGGCCAAGCTGTCGCTGCCCAACAGCGTGTCGGCTCCGTTGCCGCCGTGAGCTTCAATGGTCAGCGCGGCGTTATTGAAGACCGCCGCCGTCATGCCGGTCAGGTCGATCAAGTTCGAGTCGTCGCCGCCGGTGATCACCAAACGCGAGACCGCGCTGGCCGAGACTTGTGGGAAGGCGGCGTCCGGGACTCCGTTGATCAAAACCTGTACGGTGCCGGGAGTCACCGGATTCTGCGTCACCGCGACGCTGTCGGTCGGGCCGAGCACGATGTCGATTTCGCCGTTCAAGAAGAACGACTGGGCGGACAGGAGCGACTTTTCCTCCAGTCGCTCGATCGCCGGAGCGACGCCCCTGCTTCTGTCGGACTTTCTCCGAGCATCCCGTTTCAATGACTGACTAACACGCTCAATCCATGAGGTAATAAACACGGCCGTGATTCCTTTCGCGGACCTAGAGTTGTCGTCAATGACGGTTCGAGGTGCTCCGCCCTCGAAAATCGTTCAATGTCATTTTCGACAACTCTTCGGCAAAACCGCTTCAATCCTCACTCGGCCGTTGCGATGCCTACGAGCGATAACCTCCGCGCAGCATGGCCAGTCCTCGCGATTGCGACGACAGACAGGGTCCGCGCCACCGCCAGACTTCCGGCGACCGGACAAACCAACCCAACCGGCACAGTGTGACGCCGGAAAGTCTGTGCAATCGGCACCACCGTTTAACCGCCCCCCGTAGCCGCACTCGCCAGAGTGCGGGGTGCCCGCTACGGGGGGGAAGCCCGCGTTCTGGCGAACGCGGCTACGCCGGGAACCTGACTACAGCAAATCGAGCTTATCCAGCAGATCATCCGCCAGCACGAATTGCTCGCTGATCACGTCGGTGACGATGCTGACAACCAAGTCGTTCCCTTGGCCACCGGCGAGCGTGTTGCTGCCGCCGTTGCCTTTGATGGTGTCGTCGCCGTCGCCGCCGAGCACGATGTCGCTGCCTCCGCCACCAGCGAGGTTGTCGTTGCCGTCGCTGCCGGTGAGCGTGTCGTTGCCGGCCGCTCCGTTGAGCACGTCATCGCCGTCGGCTCCGGTCATCAGGTCGTTGCCGTCGCCGCCGGTGATGGTGTCGTTGCCGTCACCACCGCTGACCGTGTCGTCACCGGCTCCGGCGTCGATCGAATCGTGGCCGTGATTGCCGCGAATCGTGTCAGCTCCGCCATCGCCGAGGATCGTGTCGTCATTGAGTCCACCGTCGAGCGTGTCATCTCCCTCACCACCGCCGAGCGTATCTCGGCCGCCACCGGCATCGAGCGAGTCGTTGCCATCACCGCCCAACAACGAGTCGCGGCCTTCGGCTCCTTCGAGCGAGTCTGCTCCGGCCTGTCCGTTGAGCACATCGTTGCCGAGTCCACCGCGGAGCGTGTCGTTGCCATCGCCACCGGAGAGGCTGTCGTTGCCATCGTCGCCGGTGACCGAGTCGTCGCCAGCGCCACCGTTGACCGTGTCGTGGTCCAAGCCACCGAAGATCAAATCGTTGCCGCTGCCTCCGTTGAGGAAGTCGCGACCGGCTCCGCCATCAATCGTGTCCTCGTTCGCGCCGCCGGTGATCACGTCGTTGCCGGCATCGCCATTGAACCGCAGCCGCACATCGCTCAGTCCGTTGGTGCTCGCGTTGAAGGTGTCGTTGCCATCGCCGCCGTTGACGGTCAGCACGGCTTGTGCGATGCCCGTGAGATCACCCACCGTGAGGCTGTCGTTGCCGTTCCCCAGATCGAACGTGATGACATGGATGTCGTTGTTGACCGTCAGCACGTTGCCACCGGAGGTGACTTGAATGCGCGGTCCGAGCTTGCCGACGGCGAACGTATCGACGGCATTCGTCCCTGTGATCTGTACCTGATCGAATCCTCCCTGACTGTTGAACAAGTCGTCGCCGTCGCCGCTCCAGAGGAAGGTGTCGTCTCCTTCGCCGCCGTTCAACGTGTCTTGGCCACCTTGTCCGCCGAGCGTGTCGTTTCCGGCTCCTCCTTCCAGCACGTCGTTGCCGCTGCCGCCTGTCATGAAATCATTGCCGCTGAGTCCGACGAGTGAGTCGTTGCCGCCGGAGCCGTTGATGGTGTCTTCTCCCGAAGAGCCGAAGACCGTGTCTTCGCCATCTCCACCGATCAAGGTGTCACCAAGATCGGAGGGAAGAGTCGGCGTGGGGGGAGCGGAGGGGGTGACGGCCAGGCTCAGGTCGTACATCTGGACCATGTTTTGCGCACCCGTGACCCGGATGAAATAGGTGCCGGGAGCGACCACGAATCCGGTGACGGTCTCTGCTTGACCAAGCCCCATCGCATTCGCGGTCGAGAGGACCGTCGTGCCGTCCGGTCCCAAGAGACTGAATGCCAAATCGGATTGAGAGAGAGCATTAAACGTCGTTGGCGCAGGACCGCCTTGAGGACCGGACAGATAGGTCGTTCCGGTCGGAGTCAGGACAATGGTGGTGGCCACGTTTTGCGTGACGGTGAATCGGTAGAAATCGGTGTCGCTGTCATCGTCGATGCTGACTTGAAGCGTTGATGCCGTGGTGGCGACCGTCCCCAAGGACGTGGCGTTGGCCGAGGTGTCGTTCCCGTTTCCTTTTTCGTTGCGATCACCGTATCCGCGATTCGTGGCGAGAATATCGTCCTCTTGCGGACCGTCGAAGGCGGTGCTGAGGAACGGTTCCATCAGTTTGGTTTGATCGACCGGCATCACATGCGGGAAGCCCAAACCGTGTCCATGTTCGTGGGCCAGGATGTTTCTCAGGATGAGCGAATTCATGGAGGTGTTGGTGTAAACCGAATCGTTGGTGTCGATCACCATATCGCTGGTGTTGGGGAAGTAGTTGAAGGCCAGCACACCACCGTTCCCGTCGATATTTCGGCCGCCGATGCGAACGTCCGCACGCACTCCGAGCTGCCCGTCGGCGGACGGGATTGCGGCACGGTCATCGTTCGGTTCGAACATGTAGCTCAATCCCGAAAAGCTGCTGTAGTTATCGAAGACCGAGTTAAACAGCGTGAACCAAGTCCGTGTGCGGATATCCGGGCCGGTCGCCGTCTCCGAATAGATGGTGTCCAGGCGAGCGATCAAATTGCTCGGCGAGCCGTCATCCAAAATTGTCCCGTCGGGAACGACGCTCCAGGTCAGGATTGTCGCCGCTCCTTGCCCCAATCCCGATCCATTCGTGGCGGTCGTATTCCACCGATTGTTATCAGTGAATGTGAAAGCCGAGGCTCCGGGCGGGATCACCGCATCGACTTCATTGCCGTTGTCGAGCCGGCCCAGTTCCGTCATGACAGGGAACGTGAGCGGCCCACCATCGTCATCCACGATCGTCCCCAGTCCCTGGTTGTCGAGAATGGTCGCTCCCGCCGGATTGCTGAGGTTCACGAAGAACTGTTCCGTGTTCTCCCCCACGGCGTCGCCTAACACATTGATCGTGAGCGTCTGCGCCGTCGTCCCCGGCGCGAATGTCACCGTCCCGGTCGCGTTGGCAAAGTCGAGTCCGCCGATGGCGTCATTGTTCGCGGTCGTGAATTGGACCGTGACGGGAGCCGTGCTGGCACGACTCAAACTCAACGCGAACACGAACGGGGTCTGCCCGGCGTTGCCCTCGTTGCGGCTGACATCGCCAATGGAGACTTGGACGTCATCATCAACGATGGTGGCCGAACCGGCGCTTGCCTGCACAAAGGCATTCTGAATCGCGGTGATGTTGACCGAAAACGTCTCGGCCCCTTCTCCGACCGTGTCTCCGAGCACGGAGACCGTGATCGTTTTCTGAGTCTCTCCCGGCAGAAATGTCAGAGTGCCCGAGGTCGCCACATAATCGCTGCCAGCCGTCGCGGTGCCATCTTGAGTCGCGAAACCGACGATGACCGGTTGCCCATTCGGCTCGAACAAGTTCACCACGAAAGTGGCAACGACCGTTCCGCCGTCCCCTTCGCTGAGCGTGCCGAAATCACTAATCGTGACAACAGAGCCCAAGCTCGCGATCACGTCATTGCCGGCTCCACCGTCCAGCGAATCCGCGCCACCATTGCCGAACAGGCTGTCATCCCCACCCTGACCACGGCCGATATCGTCGCCGTTACCACCGACGATCGAGTCGTTGCCGTTGCCACCCAAAATCGAATCGTTGTCGTCAGCCCCTTCGAGAGTATCGTTGCCTGCTCCACCGTTGAGCGTGTCGTTGCCCGCGTCACCGGTGATGGAATCGTTTCCGTCTCCTCCGGCGAGCAGATCGTTGCCCACATCGCCCAGCAGTCGATCCACTCCCGCTTGGCCATCCGCAGTGTCATTCCCTGCGGAACCGAGCAGCGTGTCGTTGCCCGAACCTCCCAGTAACGAGTCATCACCAGCCTGGCCGTCGAGCGAATCCGCGCCCGCGCCGCCATTCAGTGTGTCTCCGTCATTCCCGCCCAGCAGCGTGTCGGCACCGTTGCCACCGTCGATGTTGTCCAGCCCATCCGAGCCGTTGACGGAGTCCTGGCCATCTCCCGCCAGAATCACATCGTTGCCGGTGCTGCCGTCGATGACGTCCTGTCCGTTGCCGGCATCAATGCTGTCGTCGCCGGTGCCGCCGTTGATCGTGTCGTTCCCGTCGCCACCCAGCAGCGTGTCGTTCAGACCGTTGCCGACGATCAAGTCCGCTCCGTTTCCCCCATCCAAACTGTCGGCAAGGCTGTCGCTCCCTAACAGCGTGTCGGCTCCGTTGCCGGCATGAACTTCAATGCTCAGCGAGGCATTGTTGAACACCGCCGCCGTCATGCCGGTCAGGTCGATCGAGTTCGAGTCGTCGCCGCCCGTGATCACCAAGCGCGTGACTGAGCTGGCCGAAACGGTTGGGAAAGCGAGGTCAGGGACTCCGTTGATCAGGATCAGCACCGTGCCGGGCGTGACTGGATCCTGTCGCACCGCGACGCTGTCGGCCGGGCCGAGCGTGATGTCGATTTCGCCGTTCAAGAAGAACGACTGGGCAGACAAGAGCGACTTTGCCTCCAGCCGTTCACCCGCAGGGAGCACGCCCCTTCGCTGACCGGACTTTCGCCGAGAACCCCGTTTGAGTGACTGACTGACACGCTCAATCCAAGAGGTAATAAACACAGCCGTGCTTCCTTTCGCGGATCAGGGTTTGGCGGCAAGACAGTGCGAAGTGCTACTACCTTGAAAATCCATCCCTGACATTTTCGGCAACTCTTCGGCAAATCCGCTCGAATCCTCACTCGGCCGTTGCGATGCCTAGGAGCGATAACTCCGGCACAACACGATCAATCGTTACCACCGCAACGGTTCGCATCGGGCCTACCGCGCAGGTAAGCGGGGCGGCGTCAGCTCCCGGTGAGTGGCCACGTTCGCACGCACGGTGATGGCGTCACGGTGAAGTTAATGCGCGCGGCGTGGTGACGGTCACATCTCGGCGAGCGACTCGCCCTCTCGAAGCAGACTCTTAATAATCCCGGCCTTGATGGAGCACAAAAACATGCACGATTCTTTTCCCGATTTTGCGACGCGCGAACGGCCCCTCCGGATTGGCGCGGTCAGCTACTTGAACTCAAAGCCGCTGATCGAAGATTTGGCGGAGTTGGCTGGCGACGCGGACTTGCTGCTGGATGTGCCGAGCCGGCTGGCGGATGACCTCTCGGCCCATGAACTGGATGTGGCGTTGATCCCGTCGATCGAGGTGCTGCGCGATGCGGACTATGAGATCGTGTCCGATGCGTGCGTGGCGACGCATGGGCCGGTGCTCAGCGTGAAGCTGTTCAGCCGCGTCCCGGTCGAACGGATTCGGACGCTGGCACTCGATGAAGGCTCGCGCACCAGCGCGACGCTAGCACGCATTCTGTTGACCGAGCGATTCGGAGTTCGACCGACGACCGAGCTGCTGCCGCTGGGTTTCGCGACTGCGGACACGTCCGCCGACGCAGTGCTGTTGATCGGCGATCGGGCAATGAAACCGCCGCGCGAGCGATTCGTCGCGACGTGGGATTTGGGTGAGGAATGGTCGAACTGGACCGGACTGCCGTTTGTCTTCGCGATGTGGGCCGCGCGACGTGACTGTGAACTCGGCGATGTGGAAGAGGCGTTGTGCGATGCTCGTGATCGGGGCGTGGAACGACTCGCCGAGATCGCCGAACGTGAGGCTCCGAAGCTGGGCATCACGACCGAGCTGGCTCACGACTACCTCGCGCACAACCTGCACTTCACACTCGGCTCGGCGGAGCGCGAGGGGTTGCGGCTGTTCCAGGAACTCGCGGTCAAACTGGAACTTGCTCCCGAAGGAGTCGATCTCGTTTTCCGGCATTGCCTGACTGCGAACTGAATGACCTTCCTCGCCGACCGTCTCCTTCACCAACGGCACGAGGCCGTTGGGGGCAAAAGTACGAAAGTCAAACGAACGTCCTTAAGGAACTCTTTCCGTGTCTGACAGTCTACGTTTCATTCTCGACAAAGCCGTTGCTGGCGAACGACTCACCCGCGACGACGGTCTCCGCTTGCTGGAGTCGCACGACTTGATTGCTCTGGGCGAGGCGGCCAATGCGGTCACGTTGCGGTTGCATCCTGAGCCGTATCGCACTTTCAACATCGATCGGAATGTCAATTACACCAACGTCTGCTCGGCGGTGTGCGACTTCTGCGCGTTCTTTCGGCGGCCGAAGAGTCCCGAAGGATATGTGCTCTCGAAGGAAGTCATCTTTCAGAAGATCGAAGAGACCGTCGCGCTCGGCGGCGATCAGATTCTGATGCAGGGGGGGATGAATCCCGAACTGCCGATCGAGTGGTACGAAGACTTGTTACGGTCTCTGAAAGAACGCTTTCCGAAGGTCAATCTGCACGCCTTCTCGCCGCCGGAGATTTATGCGCTGGCGAAGCTCGCGAAGCTGCCGATCAAGACGGTGCTACAACGGTTGAAGGACGCGGGACTCGGCAGCTTGCCCGGCGGCGGCGGCGAGATTCTCGTGGATCACGTGCGGAAGGAGATCACGCGCGGCAAAGTGATGAGCGACGATTGGATCGACGTCTGCCGTCAGTGGCATGAGCTGGGTGGGAAATCGTCGGCGACGATGATGTTCGGTCATGTCGAAACTCTGGCCGAACGCATTGAGCATCTCGATCGCATCCGTCAGTTGCAGGATGAGACTGGCGGCATCACGGCCTTCATCTGTTGGACGTTCCAGCCGGAGAACACCGATCTGGCTCACATCGCGCCGGCCGGAGCGTTTGAGTATTTGAAGACTCAAGCGGTGGCTCGGCTGTACCTCGACAACGTGCGGAACATCCAATCGAGCTGGGTGACTCAGGGGGAGAAGGTCGGGCAGATGGCTCTGCTGTTCGGCGCGAACGACATGGGCAGCCTGATGATCGAAGAGAATGTTGTCGCCTCGGCGGGGACTGTCTATCACCTCAGTTTGGCGACAATCAAACGCTGCATCCGAGAAGTCGGCTTCATCCCACGACAACGGAACGTCTTTTACGAATACATCGACGAGGCTGATCAAACCGAGGTTCCGAATCAGTCAGGCCGCGTGCCGTTGCCAGTGCTCAGCCTGTGATTTCGTGGGAACTCATCCGCTGGTCGCAGTTCGGGTCAGCGTGGAACGTGCTAGGTTCGTAGTCCTGAAACTCGGCGAGCGATTGAGACTCGGCGAGCCGGAGTTCGCTTGAGACATCCCCATGATTTCCGTTCAACAGCTCACCAAAGGATTCGACGATCTGCGTCGCGGCTGGGTCGCGGCGCTCGATCATGTGAGCTTTGATGTGCGACCTGGGGAAATCTTCGGACTGCTCGGTCCCAATGGTGCCGGTAAGACGACTTGTCTGCGAATTCTCAGCACGGTGCTGCGGCCCTCCAGCGGCACGGCCACGGTCTCCGGCTTCGATGTGGTCACGCATCCGGCCGAGGTGCGGAAGCGGATCGGGTTCATGTCGAACAACACCGGCATTTACGATCGCATGACCGCTTGGGAAATGGCGGAGTATTACGGCCGGCTGTACGGTCTCTCGGAGAAGGTGTTGAAGCCGCGGCTCGAAGAGTTATTCGAGACGCTGCAAATGAACGACTTCCGCGACACGCTGGGAGCCAAGATGTCGACCGGCATGAAACAGAAAGCGTCGATTGCTCGCGCGATCGTTCACGATCCGCCGGTCATCATCTTTGACGAACCGACCTCCGGCCTGGATGTGCATGTCGCGCGCAAAGTTTTGACGACCGTGCAGTCGCTGAAGGCTCAAGGTAAGTGCATCATCTTCTCGACGCATATCATGCGTGAGGTCGAGAAGCTCTGCGACCGGATCGCCGTCATCCATAACGGGACGATCCTGGCGATCGGTACGCTGTCCCAACTTCAGGAAGAACATCAGCAGCCCGACACGGAAGAATTGTTCTGTGACTTGATCGAGAAGCATGACTTGAAAATGACGAATGACGAAATACCCAATGACGAAAGAAGGACGAGTGTCGAAGCTCCAATGACGAACTGATGCGGCCCCCGATTCATTCGGGCTTCGGCATTCCTTCGTCATTGGGTACTTCGCCATTCGTCATTCACCCTCCCCATGAACTGGCTCAATATCCGCCTGATTTTTCTGCGTGAAGTCCGCGATCAGCTTCGAGATCGCCGGACGCTGTTCATGGTCGCGGTGTTGCCGTTGTTGCTCTACCCGGCTCTGGGCATCGGCATGATGCAGATGATGTTGCTCTTCAGCGAGCAGCCTCGCACCGTGGTCATCCTCGGCGCGAAACATCTGCCGCCGCCGCAATTGCTGGATGGGGAAAAGTTCGTCTCGAATTGGTTCGCGAATCCCCTGGATGCCGACAAGCTCAAGATCATTACGGACACGTCGGTCGAACTGGGTGGCGGCGGCCCTGATGCCGCGCGAAACCTGACGCTGATTCAACAGGCCCAAGCGCTTCGTGAGCGGGTCGAGAAGCACACCGCGATCAAATCTCAGGTCAAGCTGGCGGAAGCCGAACAACGAAAACAATTGCTGAATCCCGATGTTCCGTCGAACGAGTCGCCGGTCGAGTTGAAACAGCGAATCGGAAAACTCAAAGCTCAACAGGCGGTCATCGACCACGAATTGATGGAGCTGTTCGCTGTCAGCCAGATTCAAGTTTTGATCGTCGTCCCAGACGGCCTGCGCGAGAACATCGAGCGGGTGAATCAGTTGATCGTCGCGCGGGACAACTCGCAGCTCAGCGATTTTTCGTACCCACGGCCGACGATCGTGAAGAACCGAGCGGACGACAAATCGGTCGTCGCGTACACGCGCGTTCGCGAAGTGCTCGATGCTTGGGAAGAGGAGATTCTGCGTGCGCGGTTGTCGGCGGCGGGACTGCCGGCCGAACTTCCGAATCCCGTCGGCTCCGCGCCGCTGGACCTGGCCGCCGAAGAACAAATCTCGGCCAATCTGTGGTCCAAATTGTTTCCCGCGTTGCTGGTCATCATGGCGGTGACGGGAGCGTTCTATCCGGCGGTCGATGTCGCGGCTGGCGAGAAAGAACGGGGCACGATGGAGACGCTGCTCATCTGCCCGGCGACTCGCACCGAAATCGTGCTTGGCAAATTCTTCACCGTGATGTGCTTCAGTATGAGCACGGCTTTGCTGAATCTGCTGAGCATCGGCACGACGGGGCAATATGTGCTCTCTGCCGCTGGCGGAGCGGGGAAAGGGGCGCTCGCTCAGGCGGGAGCAATCACGCTGCCGACCGCTCCGGCTCTCGCTTGGTTGTTGATCCTGCTGATCCCGCTGTCGGCGTTCTTCAGCGCGATGTGCTTGGCTCTGGCGACCTTCGCCCGCAGTTCCAAAGAGGGACAGTATTATCTGACTCCGTTGTTGATGGTCTCGATTGGACTGACGGTCTTCTGCCTGTCGCCCGCCGTGGAAATCTATCCGGTGCATCAAGCCTCGTGGTTCTACAGCGTCATGCCGGTGGTCAACATCGCGTTGTTGCTGAAAGCCCTGCTGTTGAATCCAGGCAACACGGGAGCGTTGATCTTCGCCGGCCCCGTGCTCATCACGAGTGTCGGGTATAGCCTGCTGGCGTTGTGGTGGGCGATCGAACAATTCTCCAGCGAAAGCGTCCTCTTCCGAGATGGCGAACGCTTCGAGCCGGGCCTGTGGCTGAAGCACTTGCTGCGCGACAAAGAACCGACCCCGACCTTCACCGAGGCGGGCTTCTGTTTTGTGCTGATCATGTTGGCCCAGTTCGTGTCGATGAAGGCGTTCGGCCAGTCGATTGCGTCGGTGTCGGGGAATCAGGTCGGCACGCAGATGCTCAAGCTGATGCTGGTTCAACAACTTGGCATCATCGCCACGCCCGCGCTGATCATGGCGTTGATCCTGACGACGAACGTCCGTCAAACGCTGCGACTATATCTGCCGAATTGGAAGTTTCTGGCCGTGGCGGCGGTCTTACCGTTTGTCTTGCATCCGCTGTCTTTGGAACTGATGGCCTCTCTGCACTGGTTCTTCCCACAGTTGCCGGAAGGGGCGACTCGATTACTGCAAACGATGAGCAAGGGAGAGCAACCGTTCTGGTTGATCCTCGTTGCCTTCGCGGTCGCTCCCGCGATCTGCGAGGAGTTGGCGTTCCGTGGTTTCGTGCTGACGGGCTTCTCGCGCAACGGTCGCACCCGATTGGCGATCGCGATGTCGGCTCTGACGTTCGGCGCGATGCACATGATCCCGCAGCAAGTCTTCAACGCGACTCTGCTGGGGATCGTGTTGGGGTTGATCGCGCTCCGCAGCAACAGCCTGTTGCCCGGAGTTCTGTTTCACTTTTTGTTCAACACACTGGCGGTGCTGCGCGAACGTCTGAGCGTGCAACTCGTCGATGGCCATGCCGAGGAATTTCGCCAATCGGTCTGGTCGTCCTTCGCGATCCTTGGAGATGGCGGCGTGAGATACACTTGGCCGACATTGGTGTTTTCTGGAGCAATCGCCTCCGTGTGCCTGTGGTGGGTCTGGCAAGCCGGACGAGCGAAGCCGATCTCAGAAACGGTCAATCCGCTGTTCGCCAACGGCCTGACTCCGGCGAAGCCGCAACCGACCTGTGTCTCGTCGCTGTGAAGTTCTGAGCCGAACGCGCTAGCGTCGGGCGATTCGCGTCCAAGACCGTGATTGCGGCTGTTTTTTTCGATCGCTACAGTCCGCCGCCCTTGGCCCGCCGCTGCGGGCGCTGAATGGATTCTCAATTCTCGACCAGTGGGATGGTGACACATGCGCGAGGCTCTCGAACAAAAAATCCGCGACAAAAAGGCGGTCGTCGGTGTGATTGGATTGGGCTACGTCGGCCTGCCGCTGCTGAATGCGTTCATCAAAGCCGGCTTCAAGACGATGGGCTTTGACATCGACCAGCGCAAGGTTGAAACGCTGCTGAACGGCCAGAGCTACATCAAGCACATCCCCCCCGAGATGATCGCCAACTGGCTCGCCTCGAAGCAGTTTGAACCGACATGCGACATGAGCCGGCTCAACGAGGCCGACTGCATCCTGATCTGCGTTCCGACGCCGCTCAACGAGAGCCGCGATCCCGACATGTCGTACATCGAAGGGACGACCGAAGCGATTCGCGCCGCGCTGCGACCGGGACAACTCGTGGTGCTCGAAAGCACAACGTACCCGACAACCACCCGCGACGTCGTGCTGCCGATCCTCAGCCAGACCGGGTTGAAGTCCGGCAGCGATTACTTCCTGGCCTTCAGTCCCGAACGTGAAGATCCGGGCAACCCGGATTTCCAAGCTCAGCGAATTCCGAAAGTGGTCGGCGGTCTCGACCCCGTCAGCGGCAAGTTGGCCGAGCAGCTTTACAGCCACGCGATCGTGAAGGTCATTCCAGTCAGCAGCGCCGAGGTCGCCGAAGCCTGCAAAATCCTGGAGAACACCTACCGCTGCGTGAACATCGCCCTGGTCAACGAGTTGAAAGTGCTCTTCGACAAGATGGGCATCGACATCTGGGAAGTCATCGACGCGGCGAAGACCAAGCCGTTCGGTTTCCAAGCCTTTTATCCGGGACCGGGCTTAGGTGGGCACTGCATCCCGATCGACCCGTTCTATCTGACGTGGCTGGCTCGCAAGTACGGCATGACCACGCGGTTCATCGAACTGGCCGGCGAGATCAACACGCACATGCCCGACTACGTCATCTCGCGATTGATGGAGTTCCTCAACGAGCAAGGCAAAGCCCTGCGCGGCTGCAAGATCGCGCTGCTGGGCATGGCCTACAAAAAGGATGTCGATGACCCGCGCGAAAGCCCGTCGTTCGTGCTGATGGAAATGCTGCTCGCGCGCGGAGCCAATCTGACCTACAACGACCCGCACGTCCCGTCGTTGCCGAAGATGCGGCATCACGACGTTCCCGACATGGACAGCTCGCCGCTGACGCCGGAGTACCTCGCCGCTCAAGACTGCGTGCTGATCGCGACCGACCATTCGGCCTACGACTGCGACTTCATCGTCGAGCACAGCAAAATGGTGCTCGACACCCGCAACGCCACGAAGAACGTCAAATCCGGCCGCGAGAAAATCCGCAAGGCGTAGTAGCAGGCACATTCCATGTGTCGTCCGTTGCTTTCAGGCCATGTGGGTGGTTGTGTCTGACGCTGTCGGTCAGAGGGTCGTCGAAAGACGGATCAGTCGTTCCGTTCGGTGGTTTTGCGCCAGACGGGGCGAGCGGATGCGGCGTCGTGGGCGACGAGGGTTTCCTCGCCGGTCTGCACATTCACGACGATGAGGCGGAGGTTGGGTTGGCTCCCGCGCACGAAGGCGAGATAGCGGCCATCGGGGGAGAAGGCCGATTTCATGTTGAGGTCGCCGGAGCGGGTCAACTGCCGAATTTTTTGGCGGCCGTCCAGCGACGTCAGACCAATCTGCATGGTCCCGTCCTCCCCCTTCATGGAGAACGCCATCTGTTGCCCATCGGGCGACGGACACAGATGGCGACAGTTCTAAGGACGGCCGTCGGCTGTTACTCGCCTGTGACGCGGCCCGACGAGTTCGGGGCAGGAGTTGTGTCGAGACCAGCGAGGCTACGCCTCAGACCTTGGATTCACTAAAGTTTTGGGAACACTAATCGGCACTAATCAACGCTAATGGGACACGGATTGCGATTGGATCAGGCTTCGGACGAGCCTTATTTCTTATTCTTGTTTTGCATCGAATGGAGAAGTGAAATAACAAAGACTCCGACAATTGTGACCCAAAATGTAATCCTGGAAGATTCTTCGGACGATTGAGCGAGAATGAAAGAGAATAGCGACATTTGACCTCCAGTTTCGTGAGTAGAAAATGAGACTTGTGTTGGGTTTCAGAGAGCAAATGACAATATCAACGCGATTCATCGAGAACACAGGAACGACAATTGATTGGCAAGGTGTTGTGGTCCTCATTTGATAATAAGCCCAAACAGAACCGCTCCTGCAAACAAGATGGCCAACACGAGAACGGAGTGCATCAGGAAGATAAGTGACGCCATTTTGAAGCCGATGGCACCGCCGTAGGGACACTCTAGGGTGAACCCAAGCAGCCATGAGTAAAGTGCGAACTCAATGATCGTGACAATGCCATAACCAACAAGACTCATTTCGTTTCCGGTTCCAACGACTATGGACATGACAACGAACCCAAGCACGTTTGTCGCCAGGCCACCCACGAAATGGGCGAAGTAGGCAGCGCCATATGTTGGCTTGAATCCGGCTATGATATTTGTGGAGAATTGCAGCACAAACGCACCCAGCGATGCTCCCAATGCGGTGCCGACAACCAGTCCGATAATGCCCCCGATAAAGTTCATCATTGATCTCCTTTGAGCTTCAAGCGACGTCGAGTGGCGAAGACCTGCGGTGACGCACCACAGACATGTTGACCTCGGCCACCAACTGATAAACGCCGGCGCGTCACAGGAGTTTTCAAAATCGCTTCCGCACCCGATCAGGCGGCGATGAAACCGCCGATCGGATTCACCATCCGCACGGAGAGGTCGATGTGGGCGGTTGCGGTTGACGCTTTCGATCAGAGGTTCGTCGAAAGACGGATCAGTCTTTCGGAGCGGCGGTCGTGCGCCAGACGGGGCGAGCGGATGCGGCGTCGTGGGCGACGAGGGTTTCCTCGCCGGTCTGCACATTCACGACGATGAGGCGGATGTTGGGTTGGCTCCCACGCACGAAGGCGAGATAGCGGCCATCGGGGGAGAAGGCCGATTTCATGTTGAGGTCGCCGGAGCGGGTCAACTGCCGAATGTTTTTGCGGCCGTCCAGCGACGTCAGACCAATCTGCATGGTCCCGTCCTCCCCCTTCATGGAGAACGCCATCTGTTGCCCATCCGGCGACGGGCACGGATAGAGGCAGACATTCGGATGCTCGCTGTCCTAGTCCGATGCCGCGAATTCGAGGTGCAATGAGAGCGAGTTGCGTGTTGCGCACCGAATTTATTGCGTGGTCGGCTTACGGGGTTCAGGTATCTCAAATTCATCAGAAAGTGCCGCGGCAGTCTCATTGAAATCACCAGTTTCGTGAGTCGAATTCAAATGAAAGGAGAAGTAAAAACGTCCGGGAGCATCGTTGATTTCTGAGGCCACAACCGTCTTACGAAACATCCACTCACCCTTGGCTTGGATTGTTGACATCTTTTCGTCCCATCGCCGTTGCAGCGTCCGCTCAACAGGCTTGTTTCCCGCTCGATGTAGAGTCAGCACCAATCGAGCGTCGTTGAGTTCTCCGTCTCCGTCATTGCGAAAAACCTGACTCTAACGGAATCTAGGTAGCGGTGTGAAAGCCGCGCATTGAGGCGGACAAGTAGAGATTGTGAAGCCAATGTTGATGAAACAGTTTCTTGTTAATTCGATGAGCCGGGCTGACAAAGTC
>JBJXEX010000249.1:0-9529 GCA_046156195.1 Planctomycetaceae bacterium
GGGGTCGGGTGTGCGAATTTCAGAAATCGCCGATGATGACCTGGGAAGTGGGGAAGTCGAAGGCGGCGATTTCTGAAATTCGCACACCCGACCCAAAAGCCCTGATTCCAACAAAGTCTTCCATGAATCAAGTTTCTTAGAAAGAGGGTGTGCAATGTTGTTTTCGATTTTCGTTGATCGCCGATCTTGGGTTTTCAATGGACAAGAGTTGCGTCGCAGGTCGGCGGCAGCGGCTCTCTTCGTGACCGGACTGGTTTTGCTGTGGTCTGCCTGTTCTCACGCGGAAGAGGTCGTTGCTCCCGCGAGGCCGAACATCGTTTTCATCCTGGCGGACGATCTCGGCTACGGAGAGCTGGGTTGCTTTGGACAGACGAAGATCAAGACGCCGAACCTCGACCGCCTGGCCGCCGAGGGGATGCGGTTGACGCAGCATTATTCGGGGAACGCGGTGTGTGCTCCGTCGCGGTGCGTGTTGATGACTGGCAAGCATCCGGGGCACGCTTTCATTCGCAACAATCGGAGCACGCCGCCGGAGGGGCAGTCCCCGATCCCGGCCGACACCGTCACGCTCCCGAAATTGCTCGGCAAGCAGGGCTATGTTTGTGGCGGGTTCGGCAAGTGGGGATTGGGCGGGCCGGGGTCCACCGGTGAGCCGCTCAAGCAGGGGATGAATCGCTTCTTCGGATTCAATTGCCAGAGCGTCGCTCACAACCACTATCCCACGCACCTGTGGGACAACGAAAAGCAAGTGCGGCTCAACAACCCGGACATTGACGCGCATCAAAACAAGCTCGCCGCCGGAGCTGCCCCCAATGATCCCGCCAGCTACGCGGGGTTCATCGGCAAGGAGTTCGCGCAAGACGTCATCATGGAGCAAGCGTTGCGATTTGTGCGCGACAATAAGAGCCGACCGTTCTTCTTATATGTTCCCAGCACAATCCCACATCTGGCGATTCAAGTGCCGGAAGATTCGCTGGCCGAGTATGTCGGCAAGTTTGATGACCCACCTTATGTCGGCGGGAAAGGCTATTTGCCGCATCGGCATCCACGAGCCGCTTATGCCGCGATGATCACTCGGCTGGATCGCGATGTGGGACGGATCGTGTCGCTCGTGCGTGAACTCGGTCTCGAAGAGAACACGCTGTTCGTGTTTAGCTCGGACAACGGCCCGGCCTATGACGGCATCGGCGGAACGGATGCCGACTTCTTCAACTCGGCCGGCCCGTTGCGCGGCAAGAAAGGTTCGCTGTACGAGGGAGGCTTTCGAGTCCCGACGATTGCTCGTTGGAAAGGGAAGATCCCGGCTGGCGCGACGCGAGACCGAGTTAGCGGCTTTGAAGACTGGTTGCCGACGCTGCTGGATGTTGCTGGCGCGAAGGACTCGATTCCCAAAGAGATTGACGGACTCAGTCTGTTGCCGACGCTGCGGGGTGAAGCTCAAGCCGAGCGGCCGTTTTTGTACCGCGAGTTCCCAGACTACAGCGGTCAGCAATGCGTGCGAGTCGGCGATTGGAAGGCCGTTCGGCAGAACCTCAAACCGAAAGGGAAGGGCGCTAATGCCGATCCCGCAAAGGTGGTCTTCAAGACCGAGTTATATAACCTGAAAGAGGACATCGCCGAATCGAAGAACGTCGCCGCCGATCATCCAGAGATCGTCGCCAAGCTCGAACGGCTCATGCGCGAGCAGCACGTCCCGTCGGCCGAGTTCCCGTTCCCGGCGCTGGATCGAGCGAAGTAGCCGATTGTTTACGGGTAGCCACGCTCGCCAGAGCGTGGGCACGTTGTCGTGGGGCAGTCTTCTTGTCCGATTTTTGCCCTCCATTTTTCTGCCAGCCGGCGGACCACAGCTCAAAAGAGCTGGCGAAAAATGGAGGGCGAAAAATGAAGCCAACCGAGCGTGTGGGTAGGGCCTTGCTGCAATACCCCACCCGAATGGACCGCAACTGTTCAACGGCGATTTCGATCAGCGGGTCATGCTTTTTCGCAGTTCCGCGATCGGATCGACTTGCTGCGGATCGTAACCAGAAGGGGTCGCGTAGCTCGGTCGATAATTCAGATGCGTCCGCAAGGGGATCAGTGCTCGCGAACCGCTCGAAGGTGGAAACGGTGATTTCCCCGTGAGTCCTTGCAGTGATCGGCTGGCCGCCGCGATGGCGAGATACCGCTGCATTTGGCCATCCCAGCGGATCTGGCCGTCCTTGTTCTTTTCCCAGATTGCATCGGACTCAACGTCGACCAACCGATGCAGCAATGCCGTTGTCTGAGCCGCGTCGTATTTCGTGGCGTCCATTGTCCCAATCCAGGTTGCTAAGTCGGCACTCGATTGTTTGGCGGCGGCGACGACATCATTCGCCGGGGCCGTCCCCAGCCGAGACCGATCCATCACCGCGAGTAGCGATTTCAGAGATTCTTCGGATGCCGTTTTGTGAACCGCGAATTTCGCGGATCGAACCGTCCAAGATCCCCAGCGCGGCGTGCCAAGCGGGCTGCTTAGCGTCGGATTCCCGTATGACTTTTCCCAAAGGTCGTGATGGCAGGCATTGCAATCGAACTCGGCGAAGTCCGGCGTTAGGGGCGAGGCTCCTGCCTTGCGAGCCCGATCGCCGACGATATCGGACATCGCTTTGGCCGAGGCGGCTTGTCCGATGGCCCAGAGTCGCACTTCTTGTCCCGGATCTTGCTGTCGTTCCGCTGCGGCATCCCAGTGCTTGGGGAGCAGCGCGTGAAAGGCTGACATCTCGAACGCCAAGCGCGGATGCCCCGCGGCAATCAGATCGTGATCGACCGTCGCGGCCGGAGAGCCGATATGGCAAGCGACGCACGTTTCCGTCCGAGCGGCCAGCGGAGTCAAGTCGCGGAAGCCCAACTTGGTTTTGTATTCGGTGGACCGAGATTTCCAGGTCCGTGTCGTGTGCTCCGCGATCCAACCGCTCGCCGCGCCGTGACAGCTTTCACAGCCGACACCAAACTCGATGGCGAATCGCTCGCCCTGGATCGTATTCGCCGCTCTGGCGGGCGAGCCGATCGGCCGGCCTGCCTCATCACACTTCCGACGATCGTTCGAAGTCGGATGGGCATCACAATTCCAGCGATCGTCAGAATTCGCAACGGCTTCTTTGGCGGACGAGTGGCACGCCAAGCAGCGTGCCTCGTTGTGCGCGCCGTGTTTCAGATTGAGCCTCGTCGCCATGTTGCGTGCGACTTCATTAAACAGCACGTCGTAGGCTCGGCGATGATTGGTGTCGCGTGCCAGCCAATCTTTCCCTTCGCCGCCCGCCAGCGATTGGCCGCCGTGACAGCTCACGGCGTTGCAGCCAGCCACTCCGACCAGCCGATGCGCCACCGGCTCCGCGCTGTTCGATGCAGCCGGAGCTGGCGGAACGGCCGACTCCAACGGGTCCGCAGCCTGCGCAGTCAGTAGTCCCAGAGGAGCCGAGATCGCGCTCGTCAACACCATCAATCGGAAAAACCGGTTCATCACAGACCTCCTATTGATCAGCTTACAAGTCTCCTCCGATTCTCACCTATAGATCGTTCGGTGAGCTGCGGATTGTGTGAATTCCAGGTCGATTCTGGTGAGCTTCTGATGGCGAGGTCTTGCGATGTGAGAAGTCGTCACTCCGCGACGATTGAAATGACTCTTCGTAACCCGCACGGAGGGAATCCCCGCGCGGTTCAATTCGCGGCGAGGCCCGTGGCTAGCGCCAGCGGCTCACATTGTGAGCCGAACGCGCTAGCGTCGGGCGATTCGCCGTCTAACGTCATCCACCGAGGCCCGTGGCTAGCGCCAGCGGCTCACATTGTGAGGTGCGATCACTCGTGAGGCGTGTGATGGATTGAGCTGCACCGTATTCGTCGCCGTGACGGCATTCGCGGGGAACTCCAAGCCGAGCGGTTCGCCCGTGTTGGGGTTCGGCTCGAAGAACGGAGCTCCGGTGCTGGCGACGGTGACTCGGATGCGATGTCCCTTCGCGAATATCTGGCTGATCCAACCGACCTCGAAGGCGACCTTTTCGATCTTGCCGGGCGTGAAGAAAACTTCTTGCTCGAAGCCGTTGCGGTAGCGACCGCGGCGGATGTAATCGACCAGCAGGATCGAGCGGCCGTCGGGATACACGTCGCAGACGCGGACGATGAAGTCGGTGTCCTTGGCCGACGAGGTGACGAACAACTCGGTTTTGACGAGGCCCGTCCATTCGACCGGTTCGGTGAGCGGTTCGGTCGTGAAGGTGCGGACCTCGGCTTGCTCTTCAAACTTGCGAGCGTCTGCCGCTCCGGGAAATCCGCGCGTGTTGGGAATGTTGGCGGGCTTGAGCGGATCGGCCAGGAAGGTCGCGACCGCGTCGGTTTCGGTCGGCGATGAAGTCGTCAGCTTGCCGGCATCGCGCAGGAAGTACGAAGTCGGCGTTGAAGAGATCGGCCAGTCGTTCGTCTCGCGCCAGAGGTTGCCCGGCGACTGCTCTTCACCGACGGCTCCCATGACGTAGTAACGAATTGTCGGGTCGCGATCGACGAGGTTGTCTCGCCCTTTCAGCCAGAAATCGAACCAGCGGATCAAGTGCGACTCGGCATCGAACTTCGCGTTCTCCGGGAAGGTCAGCTCGCTGACTTTGTTGGTGTTCTTGCCGAGATATCCGCCGTGCAGCCACGGGCCGATGAGCAGTTGCTGCTTGCCGCGCGAGTTCGGGCCCGCTCGATGTTGCCGCCCGCGATAGCTCTCGATCGAGCCGATGTTCATGAAGTCGAACCAACTGCCGATCGTGAAACACGGCACGTCCATCTTGTCGAAGTGCCGCGAGCAATCCTCTTGTTTCCAATAGTCGTCGAAGGTGGGATGCTTGAACCACTCGACCCGCAGCGCGAGGTTATGAGCCGGCACGCGGCAGACGGCGTCCATGCCTTTGAATCGCTCTGGCCGAGTCGTGCCGCCGATGCGATAGCCTTCTTGGTATAGGCTCAGTCCCGTGTCGATCATGTATTGAGCGACGAGATGCGGTGGGCGAGTCACCGCGAGAAAGTTCTGAGCGAATCCCGCCTGCGAGCTGCCAAACGTCCCGATCTTCCCCGTGGACCATTTCTGTTGGGCGAGCCATTCGACCGTGTCGTAGCCGTCCTGCATCTCGCCCCAACCGAGTGCTCGATAGCCGACCCACGTCCCTTCGGACAAACCCGCACCACGAAAATTTTCGGCACAGACGACATAACCCGCCAGCGCCAGCCGAGCATTCCCCTGGCGAGTCGCGGCTCCCTTCAAGTCCGCGTAACGCTGCTCGTAGAGCACCGGCCAAGGTCCGTCACCCGGCGGGTAATACAAGTACGCCGAGAGCTTCGTGCCGTCTCGCATGGGGATCAGCGTCTGCTCTTCGCGCACGCCGTAAAGGTCGATGCTCGGTTGTGCTCTCAGCGGCGACACCGTCAGCAACATCACAGCCACCAGCAGCCAGCAGTTTTTGGAAGACATGTCTTGTGCTCCGTGGGTTCTTTGCGATTTGGGAAAAATGTTTAACCGCTACGCCAACGGCGTGCGCGCGAAGGTGTGGCTCGACCGTTCGAGGCTGTGAAAACTTCGTAGGGTAGGCGGCTCGCCTGCCCATTTCTTTCGAGAAAACAAACAGGCGAGCCGCCTGTTCTACGAATGGTTCACAGCCTCGTTGCTCACACATCTGATCGAACCGAGGCTGCAGCCGCCAGCGATGAAGGGCGATGTGTCACACGACGACGTTGCGAAAAAGCCACACGCCGAGCGTCAGCCAGCGGCGGAGACGCCAGCCGTTGGAACAATCGGAAGGATCGTTGTTGACCAACGCGATTTTTGGCGAGGAGTTTGGCAACCAGCCGTAGTGGCTTTATTGGAGCACTAGGTTGAAGCGGAATTCAAACCGCGTCGGAACTGTCTACTCGATTGAGTCACCCTCTCGTCGAAATACCCATCCATGAACCCGCCAAATTCAGAGCCGATTGGCCGCACTTCGCTCTCCGTGAATGATGCGATCGAGCAAGGCATTGAAGCTGCGCGTGCGGGCAATCGGTTGCTCGCACGCTGGCAGCTTGAGAGCGTCGCCGTCGGGAACGACGTGCGTCCCGAAGTTTGGTTATGGCTGGCCTGGGTCGCCGACTCGCCAGTGAAGGCGCAGGCGTATCTCAAAAATGTTTTGAACGATCCGCGTCACGGTCGATCCGCCTTCGGGGGTTTGGAGTGGATCTCGTTCCTCACCGGTGAGCCACTGCCTCCCGCACCAGCGGCCGCGATTCCTGCTCAGTCCCGCGCGGTCGATCCGCAGAGTTCGCCGCAGCCTGCCGAGCACCCGGATGCGAACGCGCTGCCCCCATTGCAAAGCAACGAGTCCGTCGTCCACTGTCCTGGTTGCGAGTCGATCTTATATGTCCGGTCCTCGGCGTTCGGTCGGCCGCGAGTCTGTCCGGCTTGTCACGGCACGTTCCTGGTCAATCTGAATCCGATCGGCCAAGTCCAAGTCCATTTGCTCCTTCGAGGGCCGGACGAGGTTCCCGCATCGGGCGAGGTTCCCGCGACCGACAAGGACTTTATTTCGTCGGCTCCCACTCAGAGCGTTCCGCAGTCGCATCCCAACGAAACCATTTTGGTCGTGGATGATAGCGCCACCATCCGCCGCATGGCTTCGATGATCCTTATTGATAACGGATATAAGGTGCTCACCGCGGAAAATGGCGAACAAGGTTTTGCCATCGCTCAGATGGATTTGCCAAATCTGATATTGCTCGACATTAACATGCCGGGCATCGGCGGCTACGAAACCTGCAAAATGCTGCGAGCCAACCAGAGCACGCGGCATATTCCAATCGTGATCCTGTCGAGCAATGACGGACTCTTCGATCAAGTCAAAGCCTTCCAAGCGGGATCCTCGAAGTACCTCACGAAGCCCTGCGATGCGGAAGCGATCCTCGCGACGGTGCGGCAATTCTTAACCCGGCCGATCTCCGCGAAGAGCTAAGCACGTCCTGCCGATCGTGACGGTCTGTTGCATCGCGGCAACAGGGGGCCACCCCGAAATTCGGAGGAGGGTGGCATCGGCCCGGACTCTGCGACCTAGGCTTTTGGCCGCCTCGATCAATCGGTTCGAGGCACGGCTTTAGGGCTTGGTCAATTCGCCGCTCATCTGGATTCGGAATCTCATGGCACTGCTCGCGACGGCCACTGAGTTTATAAAAGTCTTACATAAGAGCGCATTGCTTCCCAAAGCTCAGTTTCTGGATGCTCGGAAGTCCGTGGAAGCCTTACCAACCAAGGATGCCGCGTCGGCCAGTCAATCGCTGGTAAAGGCCGGAGTCCTTTCGCGACTGCAAGCCTCTTGGCTGTTGGAAGGGCGGAAGAGCGGATTCTTTCTGGGAGACTACCGGGTTGAGGAACTCTTGGGACAAGGGGGCATGGGCCTGGTTTGCAATGCTCGGCACAAGCGAACCGGCGAAGAGGTCGCCATCAAACTGCTCAGCGACAAGAGCAGCCGTGACGCGGGATTGGTGACGCGGTTTCGCTTGGAGGCGGAAGCGGGAAAAAAGCTCAATCACCCAGGGATCATCCGAACGCGCGAAGTGCATCAAACGCAGGGACTCTACGGCGATGTCCATTTCATGGTGATGGACTTGGTCCGCGGAATCAGCGTTGACGAATTGGTGACGTTTGAGAAACGACTTCAGTGGCCGCACGTTTGTGGCATCGCCCGGCAGATCGCCGACGCGCTGCAACACGCTCATCAACACGGCCTGGTGCATCGCGACGTGAAACCCAACAACGTCCTGCTGGACCCCGAAGGGCGAGCCTATCTGCTGGACTTTGGATTGTCGTTGGCCTCGCAATCGACAGCGGGTGACGAGTTCTCGCTGGCCATGCTGTTTGGTCATAATTGCATGGGGACCGCTGATTTCATTGCTCCCGAACAAGCGATCGACAGTCTCTCCGTGGATGGCCGGGCGGACGTCTACAGCCTGGGAGGTGTGATGTACTTCATGCTCACAGGCCGGCCGATGTTTGCCGAGCACATCGGCCGTCCCGCCAAAATCTCCGCCAACATTCACATCGAGCCACGTCCGATTCAGGAGTTGGTCCCGTCTCTGCCCGACAATGTGGCCAAGCTCGTCCACCGCATGTTGGCGAAGAATCGCGAGCAACGGTTTGCCACGGCCCAAGAGGTGTCTCAGACGCTGGCTTCGCTCGCTCGGCCCAGACGGCTGAAGTTTGAATTCCAGGAGATTCTCGGACGTCGCTTCAAACAATCTGCGCACTTTCAGGATTTGGCAAATAGCTTGACCAAAGTCCGTTGCGATCAAACCGTACTCCCGGCCATTCGCACTGACGAGCCGACTTCAACACCGAAACCAAACGAGCCGACTCCAAAATCGAAACAGAATCAGCCGGTCGCAAAACCGAAAACGGTCGAGCCGATTCCAACACCGAAACCGGATCTTGCGGTTGGGCCGGTGGCATCCGCAGCCGCCACACGAGCGTTACGGCAAGGAATTGACGCAGCGAAGTCAGGCGATGAATTTCGTGCTCGTTGGAATCTCGAATCGGCACTCAAAGGGGGAGTCTCGACTCCCGAAGTCTGGCTGTGGCTGGCTTGGATGGCGACGACACCCACGAAGGCTCAGGAGTATCTGAAGAAACTCGCGGAGCATTCGGAATTTCACCACGCAGCCCGATGCGGATTGGAATGGCTCTCCCTTCTGACCGGCGACCCGGTTCCTCCTGAGCCGACCTCAATCGCCGAAGTGCCAATCGCCGAAGTGCCAATCGCTGAAGTGCCGGCTAAGCAGGACGTTCCTCGAACTCGACCTCCGGTGGTCGCGACCGCTCGCGTAAAAACGGAGGCCAGAAGGCCCAGCGAGGTCACCGTGATCTCGTGCCCCAACTGTGACGTGAAGATGTCCGTCCAACCGAAGGCTCTTGGTCGGTCACGCGTCTGCCCGGCTTGTGAGGGAAAGTTCCTGGTTGAATTGGATCGCAACGGAAAGCCGCTGATTCACCGCTTGACCAAACCAACCGTGCGCCAGGTCGCCCCCGAATTCGAGTTCGCGCCACCGATCTAATCCAACGAGCCGATCAAGCCCCACCTCTGTCGAAGTTCAAGCGACCATGAACTCGTACCGCTCTCTCGCCGGCGCGGCAGAAATGCGGAATGGGTCGCGGAGCATCCTACCGGCCGTTCCTTGTGCTCGAAGGCAACGCGGCGAGGCTGCCATGAATTGGTCGCTGTGTCAGCAACTCACTCGGACGGATTGAATCCCAAACTCCTGAGCTGTGCGGCCAACCGGTCGGCACGTTGCTGCTGCTCTTCGGCACGTTGCTGCTCCTGATCGGCTCGTTGTCGCTCTTGAATCGCCTGTTCCTCGCCGGTCGCCAGTAAGCGGCCCGAACGATCGCACCAGCGCAGCCATTCGGCACGCACGCCCGCGTAATGACCATTCCACAGCGTCAGGCCCAGACCGATCTCAGGCAGGAAGTCTGCGGCGACGGGTTCGTAAACTCGACCGCGCAGCGCGAGCACTTGCAGAA
>JBJXEX010000262.1:0-3197 GCA_046156195.1 Planctomycetaceae bacterium
TCGGAACTGCCACCAGAACTGCCACGGCAGACGGTGAGAAAGTCTCGGCCCCGGCGGCCATGCGTTGCCGGTTGTCGTTTGGTTCCGACGTTGTGGAAATCTGAGGCAGCGATTCGACCGCCCCTTGCACGTCCAGCAAGCGCGGGTCCGAGTAGACGTTCATCGTCAGGTCAATGCTCGAATGACGCATCACAGCTTGAGCAACGCGGGGAGCAACTCCAGCCATGCTCAACATCGTGCCGAACGTGTGCCGTAAAGCGTGAACGTCGATCGTCCGGCCTCGGTCATCACTCTTCGGGATGCCCGCTGCCTTCAAGTCGCGGTCGAGAATCTTGCAGAACGCTTTCGGGATGTTGAGCAGTCGCGTTGAGGCGGGGAGTTCGACCGCGACAGCATCACGACGAAAGGCGAGCACGTTCGCCGAGCCGGCCCCGTCGTTTCGCAGGCCCGATACCCACTCTCGCAGTTCGTCGGCCATGTCACGGCGAAGCGGGATCGAATTCCCTTTGCGGTTCTTTTCGTCCGCCGCCTTCAACCGGACGTGCGGGAAGTCGGTGTCGAGGTCGAGTTGCCCGACCGTCAGCGATGCGAGTTCACCGCGTCGCAGTCCGGTTGTGACGGCCACCTTGTAGGCCAACGCTCGTTCGATGCCGAGCCGCTCTTGCCGAGCCAGAAACGTCGGGTTGTCTTTCAGCCGTTCCCGTGCGAGTTCCACAACGGCGGGGAGTTCATCGAACTTCAACGGCTTGAGCGTCCACGTCGCACGGCTGCACTTTTGCCGCGTCGAGGTGGCTTGGCCCGCTGTCTTGACCGTTTCTCGCCCGAACTCCGCCAGCGGTCGCAGGCGAGCCACGATCAGCAGCTTGGACAACTCCGCCTCGGTCAGTGCCCGACGTTGCCGACGTTGATCGACCTTCTCATCGGCATGGCCGATTTTGGCCAGTGGATTGAATGGCAGCCGATCCCGCTCAACGCACCAGTTGCAGAAACTTCGCAGCGCAATCAAGTAGGAGTTTCGAGTCCGTGCCCCCATCGCAGGCTTGCCCGGTTGTGCCATCGTCTGTTGACCGAGCCAGCGTTCGACCGCTTCGGCTCGAATGTCTGTGAGCCGTCGCAGACTCAATTCGTCGATGACTCGTTGAATCAGTCGCTCGGTTCCGGTGACGTGAGACTCGGCCCGTCCGGCCGCTTGCATCGTGGCGATGAACTCGGCGAGATGATCGGTCAACGCTGTGTGCTGATGATCGGTCATCGCATTCTCGGCGGTCGTGATGATGCCCGACCGTACCTTTTCGGCTCGTTTCTCAAGTCCAGCCAGGACCGCCCGCGCCGCCGTTTCGTCTCGGCAGCCCGTGGCAACTCGCCGGAGATGCCCGCTTCCGTCGCGATAGTCGGCGAAGTAGGTCGGAGTCTCGACCGCGATGCGTTCCTGCCCGGCGAACTTCCCTTCGGTGGGGACGATCACGGATGCCGTTCGTGTCCGCCCTTTGGAGTCCTGCCACTTCGCCAGTCGCTGCCCTTTGCGGGAAAAGAACTCGGCCCCGACCGGAAGCGGTTTCGTCGCAGTCCGTTTGAAGACGGTTCCCATCACTCGGCCCCTTGTTTCACGAGCACAAATCCGAAATGGCGTGCCAGCTTGTCCGCGCAGTCGAGCCGCAGACTTTGCGACTCGTTGACGAATCGGATAATCGAGGCACGTTGCACCCCGGCCGCTTCGGACAGGGTGAGCAACGGGATTCCCGATTCGCGAATCGCTTGGCGGAGAACGTCGGACATTGTTGGCGGTTGTTTTCTTTTCGGCTTGGGCATGGTGTGTTACTTATCACAGATTCAGCGTTTGATTGGAAGTCATCCCGATTCGCTTTGTTTTTGAACCACACGCCGCAGACAACTCAAGTCATCTTCCAGGGTTCCGAGCCTTACCCGTGGCCCGGTTGGCCCCGTGGCGATATCCCGGCCGAGCGACCGATACCACAACACGGGATCAGCAACCCGCACTCCGCCCCCCGGTTTCAAAGCGAATGGCTCGACCGGCAGCCGATCCTGATTTGCTTGGAACCAGTCGATCAGTTCGGCCGTCGCGGCGTTCCAAGTCACGGGCGAAGGGATCGGCCGAGCCGAAGTGATCGGCGGGGCGAATACCGACAACACACGATCGACAACCGCCCGCTCGGCAGCCGACAGCCCCGCCGAAGGGATCGGTGACGGTTGCCACTCGCTCGGCACGAACGCCGATTGCGAGTCCGCCTCAGTGGTTGCTTGGGTGACGGGTTCACCCCACAGCGTTTGCAACTGAGCGAGAATCGCGGGATCAGTGGCAGGCATACCGGCGGTCTCTTTCTGTTTTGAGATGGTCGCCCGATAGGGTGTGAGACCATCTCACTTATGGTCCCTTATGGGATATGTGAAGTGGGCTTCACGCATGGATGCTGGAAAACTTCACTAGGGCTAGTGAAGCCCACTTCACGCATCAGTCCGGCGGCTTCATCAGCGGATGAACGCGATAGACGTTGATTCCGCGTTCCATTCCGCCTCGGAAAACGACGATCAGCAGGCCCCGTTTCTCCAGCTTGGCCACGGCATCGACGACCGCCCGCCGAGTGGTGCCGATCCGTCGAGACACGTCCGTCATGGATGTTCTGACGATTCCCTCTTTCGTATCGCGCCACAGCACGATCCACGTCAGGGCTTCGGCCCGTGTCAGGTCCGCCATCAAACAATCGACGAAAGCGTTGAGCGTCGCGAATCTGTCGCCGGTTGCTCGTTTCTTCGGCTTGTCCTTCGGTGAGTTGTTCGCGGTTGCCGGTCGAGGATTCATCGGCGGCAGGACGCTACAGCCCGGCAGTCGTGGCGGATGTCCGTGGCTCATCAGTTGGCCCCCCAATCGTCAACGTCTTCGCGGCCCATTGGAGTTTTCGCCCACAGTTCGGCGATCGCGGAGCGGAGCTTGCCCGGTCGCTCGCCGTTCGATGTCACGTTGCCCGCGTCGATCGGCGTGAAGCGTTGCAGCGGCTTATCGAACGTCAGCCGCAAGTCGCGGCATTCGCCGTTGCGACTCTTGAGATGCCGCAGGATCACTTCCGAGTCCGCAACAGGCGTGAGGATGAAGGCATCGTCGGCCCCGAATTCCAACTCGCTCGATTCGCGGAACGATGCCAGCGACAGCCCTTCGCCGGAGTAGCTCGACCGGCCTTGCT
>JBJXEX010000293.1:0-34695 GCA_046156195.1 Planctomycetaceae bacterium
GAAGTCATCGAAAAGCGAAACTTGCCGGACGATTTCCTGAGCGTTCCGAACGGTCGTACCGCGTGCGGGGCCAAGTGGAATTGTTGAACCCCAATGCCATGAATCAAAGGAATCTGGTCAAAGGAATCGGGTCAAAGGAATGAAGACAAACTGAGAAATTGACAAGCGGATGGCTACGCTTGCCTGCACGAGCGGACGCATTTGATGTATTTGGGGACCGAGCAGCGTTCGAGTCCGAATTGTTGCACGAGCTGGTGCATCCAGGCGGGGAAGCGTTCGTTGAATTTCAATTCCAGCACGACGCCCGAAATCGGTGGAGCCGTGCCGGTCGTCGGGACATGCAGCCGTTCGCCCGGACGATACGGAGTGCCTCGCAACTGCCGATCGAATGTCACGCGAACCGAGTCATCCTGCTTCCCGACATAGGCTTCTCGGCGATAAACGACATAGGTCATGCCGTCCGCATGAAGCTCGTCGCGCAGACGCCAGAACTCATCCCAGATCGCTCCGGCATCGTCGGTCAGTGGCGGTGATATCGAAGCGGGAAGCGGACGGACTTGTCCGGCCAACGCTTGCTCGACCAAGTCACGCGGGGCCGACACGCGCTGCTTGACGATGATCTGATTGCGCCGCCGCTTGATCTCGCAGAACACGGGCGAGTCGGGCTGGCTGTCATACAGTCGAATCCGCAATTTGAATCGCGATTCCCAACCATCGACTGTCTGCCGAAACAACGTCAAGCCGGGCGAGTCGAGGTACAGACTACAGACCGGATACCCCTCGCGCGGATGTGCCGCGGCGTGCTCATCCGGCTGAACGAACGGAGCCGCCGCGGCACACACGGCCTGAGCGAGACGTTCGGGCAAGAGGTACTTCAATTCAAAGCGACGCGGTAGCGGCACGGAAGAGTCTCCTTCTTAAGTAACCCGAAGCGTGAGCGAGGGCGAGCGTTCAATGGCACTCACTTGAGAAAGTGGTTCTTCCTGCTTTGTCGTGGCTGAGACAGACAGCAATGGGGATCGTGGGGCCACTCCCCGGTGGATTTTGTAAGGCATTGCTCCGATGTCCCAGAGTGTCTCCGTGAATCACCCGATGACCGATGAAGGAAGACAGATTTGGAACGGAATCGTCGGTGTGAGTCCAACGCTGGGACATCGGAGTCATGCCTTAGAAAATCCACCGTGGAATGGTCTCACACTTTCCATCGTCTCAGAAACCCGCCAATACGAAGCCGGAAGAACCCTTTTGGGTGTTTCATCCGTGTGTGAGTTCCGATCCGTGTGCGAAGTGCGTTCATCCAATTTCAAACGCGCTTCGCACACGGATCGGAACACACACGGATGAAGACAGGAACTATCCCGAGTTCCGAATGCTGTGGAGCGCGCTCCCTCGCTGACGCTTCGGGTTACATCGCTCCCTCGCTGACGCTTCGGGTTAGTGACTCGCTCTCACAGCCAATCGGGCGCGATCGAAAATGTTTCGTCGATTTCGCTGACGAGGCCGATGAACGTGTCGCCGGAGTCCTTCTTACCGCCGGGGCCGCCGATGCCGCCGGTCAGCTTGTCGATCGACGTGCTCGTGCCGGTGGCCAGATCGCCGATGATCTTGTCGTTGCCGGCTTGTCCCCACACGGTGTCGCTGCCGAGTCCACCAGTCAGCACATCGTTGCCGATGCCACCCAGCAGCGTGTCGAAGCCGTTGCCGCCGGTGATCGTGTCGTTACCCGCCATGCCGGCGAGTCCATCGTCTCCGTCGCCGCCATCGAGCACATCGTTGACCGTGCCGCCGATCAGCGTGTCGTTGCCGTTGCCGCCGATCAATGTGGTTGGGAACGTGAAGGCGCGGGCATCGAAGCGGGAATCGAAATCGCCGCCGGTCAGCCGCGCGGCTTCGATGTTCAGCAGCGTGTCGATCCCGAAGCCAGTCAGTTGCGAGTTCGTCAGCAGGAAGTCCGCGTCGCCCGATTCCGACAGCGTGTCGATGCCGAGTCCGCCATCAAGAATGTCGTCGCCGTTTTCAGAGAAGAAGAAGGAACTCGGTTCGCCGGAGAGGAGATCGTTCCCCGCGCCGGCATTCAGCGAGTCGCTATGAAAGCCGCCGATCAAGGTGTCCGCCCCGTTGCCAGAGAGGAGTGTGTCATCGCCGTAATCGCCATCGAGCCGCACTGACGCCGGGAACAATCGCGTGTCGATCAGGTTGTTACTGCCTCCTCCCGTGAGTTCCAGCCGCTCGATGCCGCTGAGCAATTCCGTTCCGATGTCGGTCTTGGTCAGGAGGAATTTCGACGTGGGCGCGAGCGTGACGATCATGTTCGTGTCGGCACCGTCGATGACCGTGTCGGTCCCGGTTCCGCCGGTGAGCGAATCGTTGGCCTCGCCGCCGAGCAGGATGTCGTTGCCGACACCGCCATCCAGCGAGTCGATGGCGTCGCCCCCTTCGAGCGAATCATTGCCGCTGCCTCCGATCAGCATGTCCGCATCGAAGCCACCCAGCAGCGTGTCGTTGCCTGCTCCGCCGGTGAGCTTGTCGATCCCGTCGCCACCATCGAGCCGATCGTCCTTCGAGCCACCCGTGAGCGAATCGTCCCCCGCGCCGCCGAGCAACGTCGCCAAGCCCGTCCCTCCCGTAAGCGTGTCGTTGCCAAGCCCACCGTCGAGCGACGTCGTTCCGCTCCCGCCACCGACGAGCGAATCGTCGCCGCCGCCGCCGAGCAACGTCACTCGGCCGGTGAAGCCGCTGACCTTGATGATGTTCTTGAGATCGCCGCCCGTTAGTCGCACGGCTCCCAGCCCGGTCAGTTTGTCGGTCCCCAGACCGGTCAGCGCTGTCGCTGTCAGTGTGAAGTTCAAGTCGCCCGATTCGAGCAGCGTGTCGCTCGCGTCGCCGGTCAGGATGTCGTTGCCGAGTCCTCCGGTGAGGAAGTCCGTTCCCGCGCCGGCGGTGAGACTGTCATCACCTCCGTTGCCGATGAGCGTGTCGTTGCCGTTGCCGCCGAGCATCGTTTCTTTGCCCGCTCCGCCGATGATCGAATCGTTCCCTTCGCCCCCGTCGAGCGACGTGCCGGCTAGAACGAGGGACGTGAGCGTGTCGTCTCCACCGTTGCCCAGCAGCGCGAGCTTCTTCGCGTAGCCGGTCGGCAGCGATGTGACTGACAGTGCATCGAATCCGGTTCCACCAACCACGGTGACTCCGTTATTCGGCACGCCGAAGCGAACGGTCGGAGCGTTCGAGTGCGAGGTGAGACTAATTGCCAGCCGCGTGGCGAGCGCCGGATCAACGGCGACCTGCGCGGTGACGTTCCCGATGAGTCGCGTGCTATCAACCTCGAACCGCCGATCGTTCGCCAACTGAGTGTCGGTCAAGAACGAGACGTCGCTGTATTTCACCAGCAGCGTGCCGATCGCGACTTCGCCGGAGTTCGTTCCCGTCGCGCGATAAATCTCACTGGCGACCGCTGTCGCCGAGCCGCCGAGCCGCACGTCATCAATGCCGAGACCACCAAAAATCTCGACTGTCTTGTTGCCCAGTCCACCGACGAGATCAATGGTCGCGACGTCATCGCCACCGGCAAGGCTGACGATGATCCGCGAACCGGTCACGCTGGCCAGCGGCACGCGGACTTCGTTCGCGTTGACTTGCACAGCGTTGGGAACCGTGATGCTGACGTTGCGGCCGGTGTTGCGGATCACGAACGAATTCGACGCGGGGACGAAGTCCAACGTCAGAGTGTCGATCGCTCCGCCGGGGACGACCGATTCGATCAGCAAGTTTCCGCTGGCATCGCGTGAGACAATCATGTCGGACGCTTGAGCCGCACCGGCGCTGGGGGCGGCACCGATCCAACTGGCGGGATCGAATCCCCAGTTGGCTCCGGCCACGCGCGTCAGCGATTGACCGCCGCCGTCCGCGGTGGTCGCCCACGGAGCAACGTCGTCGTACTCAACCGCATCTTCCAAAATGAGCGGGATGAAACTTGGCTCGGTCGTGGGCGGCTCGTCGGGCTTGAGCAACCGCACGGTGCCACCGCCGTCGTCGAGATGTCCATTGAAGCCACCGATGAGCACGGTCGATTGTGGCAGGCCATAAGTTTCGCGGAACAGACGCAGTCGATCGGAGTTGAGCGGATCGGCCGAATCGAAGGGCAGGATCACCAGACGGCCGTTGGCGGCGAGCGTTGTGCCGGCATCGAACTTGTATTGAATCTCCCCCGCGATGCGCCAGTTCGTCAGCGAGACAGTCGCGTTCGATCGGTTCTGAATTTCGACGAACTCCAAATCGTCTTCGTTGACGTTGGCGAGTTCGGTGGGGTGATACATGATCTCGCTGATGACGACTTGTCCGAGTCGCGGGCCGCTGTTCGCTCCGCCGAGCGTCCGCGACGACATCGGCACGAAGTGAGTGGGCAAGTTGGAAGCCTGACCCGCTCGCGGCCACACGCCGAATGATTCGCCGTTCAGAGCCGCTCCGAAATCGACATGGTCAATGAACCGCGTCAGGTTGTCCGAGGCGTCCGTCGCGACCAGCCAGATGTTGTCACCATGCGCGGCATCGAGCCGAAAATCATTCGGGTCCGAACCGCCGCTGCTGTCGAAGTCCGCCTCGTCGAAGACCAGATATCCACCGGCGGCCAGCGTCGTGCCGTTCGGGATGCGGAACTTTTTGTAGTCGCCGTTCGTGTCGCTCAGATACCAGCCGCTGAGGTCAATCGTCGTGTTGGTCGGATTGAAGAGTTCAATCGAATCGACGTCTGGCAAGTCGGTGTGCGTCAGCGCCTCATTGATCACGATGCTCTGAATCGGACCAACTCCCGCCGTGCCGGGTGTGCCATGAAACTCGGTGCTGGCTCGCCAGTGATCGGGATCGTTGAGCGACTTCGCATTCGCGATCGCTTCGAGCGAACTCCCCAGCCCATCGGGTCGGCTCGGCCACGCGCCGTTGTCGTCGTAGTTCACCGAGAGCAGCGCGTCCCCGGCGCGATCGAGCAGTTTGAGTGTCTCGCCGTTGTCGCTGAGCGAGCCGGTGTACTGTCCGGCGACCGGCAGGCCGGTCCCGTATCGAGCCTGAAACGCCGCGAGGTCTTCGACGATGACAACTCGCCCACCGGGGGCCAGCGTTGAGACCGCGCTGTTCGTGAAGTCGAACTCAACCCCTTCGGCGAATTGCAGGCCGGGCAAGTCCAGCAGCGTCGTGCCAGTGTTTTGCAATTCGAGGAACTCGAACGAATCACTGGTCCAATTCGGATTGATCGCCAGCTCGGCGGACGACGGTGCCAGCGGGTGATAATGAATCTCGCTGATCGTCAGGTTCGCCGCGGTCGGAGCCGTGTTGACGAAGAACCGAGCCTCATTGAGCGCGGACCAGTTGTTGCCGTCCTTCGCGCGGACTCGCAACAGGCCGGACGAGTTGATGTCGATCGGCGTGCCGAGGAATCCGGTCGAGATCAGTTCGGCATCGAAGCTAATGTCGCTGCTGTCCGGCGTGACTTGATGAATCTCAATCGCCAGCACGTTGTTGCCGACGACGAGCAGCGTCGGATCGAGCGTGAATTCAAAGAAGGTCGATTCATCGGCCCCGCCGCTGGCGAGCGTGCTGAAAGCAATGTCCCCATCGGGCATGTTGCTGCGCGCGACCTCGGTGCCGTTGAGATACACGACCGCGCCGTCATCGCGCCGCATTCGCAAAGTCAGTTGGCTGACGCCGGCCGGATCGGCGATGTTGAACGCTTTGCGGAAGTACGTCGTGATGTACTTGTTCGCCGCATCGTCGCCGAAGCTGACGGTCGTCGCCTCGTCGTTGTCGCCGTATCCGAGTTCCGCATTCCCGCTGGACCAACTTGTGTCGTTGAACGCGTTCGCTCGCCACGCGGTTCCTTGATCGCTGCCGGTGTCGAGATATTTCCATTCCGCGCCGCGCGCGATAACCGTGCCGCTGTCGATTCCCGTCGCGAACAAGATCGCGCTGGGCGAGACTCCGCCGCCGATCAGTCGCGGATCGCTACCGTCGAGCGTGTAGTAAACCTCGCCCGTGTCGGTCGTGAAGAACAGGTCGAATCCGGTCGCGACTTGCCCGCCATGTTGGCTGAACTCTGGCGGATCGAACGTCGGAAACAACGGAGCCGACGCGCCGCGAAAGTTCGGAGCGGTCTCGTCATAGAGCACCGCGTTCCGAAGCTGCTCGATCAAAATCCCGTTGCGCGGCGGGATGAAATTGTTGACGATGTTGTCCACCGCGTTGACCCAAAACGCTTTCGTCAGTGGCTCCTCACCCGGAGCACGCTTCGAGTCTCCCCAGCGCGCGGACTCGGCGATGATCGCCAGTTGAATTTCGTTGGTGCGGTTGAGGAACCGTGTGGTCGCGGCTTCCGGAGTCAACTCGCCGTCGTGAAACAGATGCGCCTGCACCGCGTCGCCGAACTGCACTCGGAACTCATCCACGAACATCAGTTGTTGCAGAATCCATTGCGGCGAGCTGCGCTCGAAGGTGCTCCCGGCGGGAAACGGGCCGACGCGATCCTCGAAGGCGTTGAGCAGCGTGTGCTCGGAGTCGTGGGCGAAGAACTGGAAGCCCTGACGATTGTCGGCCGCTCGGCTGCGGATGCCGTACCAGTTGTTTGGCGCTTCGTTGCCGAGAAACGCCGAGACCGGCGCATCGAGATTGCCGCCCCACATCGCGATCAAGTTGTAGTCAATCAAATTATCGACATCGAGCAGCACCTCGAAGGCGGCGTTGTCCGAACCATCCGGGTTCTGGCCTTGCAGCTTGAGGTATTGGTTGTAGCGCTCGGTCTGATTCGGTTCGGCGGCGATCGCGTTGACCGCCTCCCACAGCCGCTGCCACGCGTTGAGATTGCCGTCGGTCGCGTTGAGGACATACGGCCCGGCCTCGACCTTGACGACGTCATAATCGCTCTCGGTTCCGCCGAAGTACGTCGCGGCGTAGTCGGCCTCGGAGCGTTCCTGTGTCTGATAGATGCCCCAGTATTGGCCGTTGATGTAGAGGTGATAGAACTCACCGCGCGTGTAAGGCTGCCCCATGTCGCGCTGCGTGTCGCGCGCGACGATGTCGCGGACCATGACGTTGTTCGGATCGTTCTGAAACGACCACGAATAATTCTGCGAGGTCCGCAAATCAAACTGCTGAAAGACATCCGCCCCCGCGTCGCCGAACAGCGGATATTGCAGCGTGCTGTCACCGTATTGTTCGCGGAAGAAGAATCGCAGCGCGTGCTTGGGATTGTCGCCGGTGCGGCTGAACCCGCCCCGAATGCGCAGCCCCGCGTTGGACTGAAATCCGGGGCTGCCGTCGGGATTGATCAGCTCGACCGATGCCGCCCGCTCAAAGTCGATGCCGCTGCCGAAAGCGTTGACGTAGATGCCATTGGTGGGATCGAACAAGTTGGCGATGTCGGTGCTGACGCTGAAGGTCGGGATCGCCTTCAACGAGTCGATGAGCTGCGGCCCATAGAGCGGATCGTTGACCACCACCGGGTCGATGCCGTAGTCGAGGTCTTGCCCGTTGATCGGCCCGGTTGGGAATCCGGCCGGAGCCTCTTCGTTCGGCGATTGCTGAATGACATCGGACAAGAACAAGTAGGTCTGCACATCGACGTCGCTGGGAGCGAAGCCCTCCTTGAAGGCCGCCGCTCGCAACACAGTGGTCTTCGAGACGTTGAGGGGAGCCGTGTAAACCGTGCCGTTCGTGGCGGTCGGCAAGCTGCCGTTGGTCGTGTAACGGATCGTCGCGCCGGGCGTTTCCGTGGTGATCGCGACACTGATCGGCTGCGTGAAGAAGCCGTGATCGACACTGAATTTCGTATCTTTGACCTGATCGACGAAGCCCTGCCGGTTGGCCGAACCCGGAGTCGGCACGCTGAAGAACTGCGACGGGACGACATTCAGTCCCGTCGCGATCAGCTCTGGACTCAGCAGGAACGAGCCGTCGTTCTTGGCGTTGTTGAGCGCGTGAAACGCCAGCACGTTGCGACCGGTGGTCAGCAAGTTTTTGACGCTGCCGAGATCCAGCGTCTCAACCGCTCGCGACTGTTCGAGAGTGCGAGTCGCGGTCGCCAGCGATGTCACCGTCAGCGCGGCGGGCGCATTCCGCTGAGCGATCTTGGTCCCGTTGAGATACGCCACGAAGCCGTCGTTGTAGCGCATGTTGAGCAGCAATGTTTCGACTCCCGCCGGGTTGCTGACCTCGAACGGAATTCGCAGCCATGCGGTTGAGTTCACGTTTCTCACGCTGGCCTGCACATCGGTCTTCGCCCCGGCCAAGTCGGCCGTCGTGACCTGCCAGCCGAGCGTGCCATTCGACAGCAACTGATACTCGGTGTCGCTGACAAAATTGTCGCTACGAAAACCCTGCCGAATCGCGATCTCGAACGAGTCGCCGCCGCCACGTTCATAGAACATCGAATCCAGCGTCGCGGTCACGCCGCCAGCCGGGACCGTGAATTGCCCGACCGTCCAATCGTGGCCGCGCGGGTTCTCGAACCGCAGTTCGCTGCCGCCGCTGAAGTCCGAGTTGAACTTGTTCGTGAAGGTCACTCCTGACAGCCGCAGCAGTCCGCCGTCATCGCTGCCGAAACCGATCATCCACTGACCCGCCGGAATGAACACCGTCGCGGTCGCTCGTAACGCGATGTCATCCTGGTCCTGGTTGTTGATCCCATTCGGATACGCCTGATTGTTGGCGAACGAGCCGCTGTCACCTGGGTAGTCGATGAACTGAGCCGTCGTGCGAATGTCGCTGACGATGTTGTAATCGCCGGCCGTGAAGTTGCCGTTGAAGATGTTGTCCGTCTCGGTCGCCGTGTCGATCGTCCCGTCGGTCCCGCCATTCACATCAATGAACCGCACGCCGAACCCCGGAGCCGCGATGCCGTAACCGATCCCGGTCGCCACGCTCCGCCAACGGCTGTCGGTCGCGAAACTCGGCTGCATCCATGTCGTCAACCGGGTGCTGTCGGTCGAGTTCGGCACGAGCAGTTCGCCAACCGTGCCGCTGGTCACGAGCGCGGTCTCCGTCAGCAATCCGAAGGAGACATCTTTTTGTTGCGCGGGAAAGCTCGGAGAAAACTCCTGCGCGACGCTGCGATTCGGCCGCACCAGCGCGAGATATTCGCCCGCGTCGTTCAGAGAGAAGTTCGTGTGCAACTCTCCCGATTTGCGATCCTTGCCCGATGCGAAAATGACTCGGTACTCATCCGCCGCCAGCGTGATGTTCGGAAACTTCCACTGCGTGAGCTGCCCCGGATTGTCCGTCAAATACCAGTTGTTGAGGCTGACGGGATTCGCCGTCGGATTGTGGATCTCGATCCAATCGGTGAACTCGCCATCTTCATCGGCCAGCACCGAATTGTTCTTGGCGAGGAACTCACTGATCAACGGCTCGGTCGCACTCATCACGCTGCGAACTTCCAACCGCTCCACCGCCTGAGCCACGGAAGCCGTTCGCGTCCCCCGGCTCCGATCTCGTCCAATCCCCCACAGCCGCCGAGCGACCCAACCACGAACACGCACTGACCAACCCGCACCCGCCAAACCTTGCCGCAACTGTGGTGACACGAATTTCGCTTCCTGTTTCGATGCCGAGCAAGAACAACGCAAGCACTGCGTTTAGGCGAGCCACTGTAGAACGCTCGCGAAGCACAGGTCAACCACGCCCGTGAGAGTTCACTCCAGGCTGCGAAACAGGCCGTAGCGACACTGACCAGAGCACGGGTTTGTTGTTGTTTTGAATCAACGGCAACAGGTTGCGGAATCAAAGGAGTCCAGCGAAGCTCCGCCTCCGATCAACGCAATGCCCGACGAATGATGTTTTTGGCACAACGTCATAAGTAACCCGAAGCGTCAGCGAGGGCGAACGCTATTGGATGCGACACATCCCGGTTTCCGAATGCGGTGAATCGCTCGCCCTCGCTGACGCTTCGGGTTACTTATCTGTTGCCGTTCGCCTTGGAGCCGCACATGAATGTTGAATTCCTGAATCCGCCAGAGTTGTGTCCGACGTTTGGTTGGTCGCACGTCGTCTGTGCGACGGGTGGCAAGACGATTCACATCTCCGGCCAAGTCGGCATCAACGAACGGGGCGAGGTCGTCGGCAAAGGCGACTTGAAAACACAGACCGAGCAGGCGTTTCACAACATCTCGCTGGCACTGGCTGCGGTCGGGGCCACGTTTCAGGACGTGGTCAAGACGAGCCTCTTCGTCGTCGGACTCAAACCGGAGCATGTACCGATCATCCGCGAAGTGCGCAGCCGTTATGTCTCCGCCGAGCATCCACCAGCCAGCACGCTCGTGGGCGTCGCCGCCCTTGTTGGTCCCGACTGGCTGATCGAAATCGAAGCGGTCGCGGTGATTGCCGAGTGACGATCCAAGTTGTTGTTACCTAGAAATCGCCGATCGGATTACCGTCGGCCCGGTGGCTAAGTTTTTGATAGGTCTTCATCTGTTGCTGCTCGCCGGGGCCGGATTCGATCTTCTCATTGAGGAAGCGGACGGTCCCGTCGCAGAACACGAACTGCGCGCCGCCGATGTGTCGGCTGGAGAAGCCCGCGTCGCCGGAATTGATCTCGTGGCCGGGACTGCAATCGGTGACTTGATCGGTTTCAAACTCGTTGCCGCGAACTCCCATCCAGATCGCCGCACCGCTCGTTGCGGAACGTTCGCCGACCAGGATGGTGTTGGACGTTCCATCCCGGATTTCTCGGATGCTGACGCGGCTGTTGAGAAACGCCAAACCGTTCGTCTCCGTCAGTGTCGGAGCTTGTCCCGGCCAAAACTCCGTCAAGCCGTTGGCCATCCATCGCGGCGGCGCGACGGGGCCGAAGTTCGCCGAGTAATTCATCGTTCCGAATTCGCCGCGCTGAGCGTTGGTGTCGGGCGACGGATCTTCCGGGCAGCGATACGCCGCGAGTCGCGTTTGAAACAGGCTCAACGGTTCGGCTCGCTGAGTTCCAAAATTGAGCTGCTTGTAGAGCGGCGCTTGATCGATGTAGGGCAGAATGAAGACCGTCCAGCCGAAGCGAGTCTCCGGTCCCGGCTGTGGGTGATACTGAGTCCAGCCCGGCGGAAAGACTTTGTGACTGTCATGGTAGTTGTGCAAAGCCAGCCCGAACTGTTTCAGATTGTTCCGACAATGCGCCCGTCGCGCTTCGTCGCGAGCGTGCTGAATCGCCGGGAGACATAACGCGCTGAGCACGGCAATCAAGGCGACGACGATGAGCAATTCGATGAGCGTGAAGCCGTGTGTTGGGCGTGATTGTGTCATGCGTTTGTTCTCCAAAAGAAAGTCAGAAGTGCTGGCCAAAAATGGAGGGCGGAAAATGATCTGCCGCTGTGAACCCCTGAGCGATTTGAATCCGCCGCCCCGCTCGCCAATACAAATCAGGGAGCCAATCGCCACTGATCGCCAAATCGTTCAAACGTGATCTTTTCTTGAGCCGCCGCGAACTGACCGATGGCTGGCAGTGGTTTCGCCAGATTCTGCGCGACCGCTCGGCGAGCCGTTGTCGTGTTGTCGGGGAGTCGCCACGAACCCTCGACGAGTTGCAGTTTGAAGACACGCTCCGGTGACGTCACCGATTGTTGCTTGTTGATCTCGATCGGTGTTCCGGGGAGCCGATACTCGGCCACGTCCTTCGCGTCGGAAAGTTTCGGTGTCAGCTTCTGCATCGCCTTGATGTCGGTCAGCATCTGCTCGAACAACTTGGGATTGTCTTTCAATCGCTGAGTCAGCGCCGCGCGGCGCGAGTCGGCGTCGGGGTGCCGCAGTTCGCCAGCCGGGAAGAGGTTCTTCACGAAACCATCCACGTCTTTCTTATCGAGAGTCTCCTCGGCTTTGCGCAGGACGATGGCGAGATCATTGCCGAAGCCAACCAGCTTCACGTCCTTCACGGCCGGCTCTTTGAACTCCGCTGGCTTGGGAGTGTCTCCTTCTTCGGGAGTCAGGATGAATTCAGCCACGGATTGCGAGCGATCCAACTTGGGCGTTCCCTTGGCCGCTTTGCGCAGCCGAACGCGGATGCCCTCCAGAATCTCCGGCTGCTGCTTGAGCCGATCGGCCGTCTGCTCGACGGCATTGGCCAACCGCAATTGCCGGAGTTGTTCCGTGGGGAAGTAGTATTCGAGAAACCCGCGTGTGTCCCCGTCATCGAGCCGCTTGATGGCATCGGCCAGTGCGGCGCGGACTTGGGCTTCGGGAGTCTTGGCCCCTTCGGGCGGCTTCTGAGCATTCGCCTGGCCCGACAGAACCGCGACCAGAATCACGGACGAGAGAACCTCGAACAACCAACCGCGTGTGAGACGCGCCATGAAAGAGTTCCTTTCTGCGGAGTCGAAGTGATCAGCGGTAGCTTGTTCGGACACGTTCGGCTTGGCAAGCGAGCGATAGAGTGGTCTTGGCGTTCATCTCGCGAGAGAGTGCGGCTATACCTCGCACAGAAGGTTTGATTGATCGCGTCACGAAAGGATCGCTCATGCGTCGGACATTGCTCGGTTTCAGTTTCAGTTTCGCGTTGGTCATCGCCGCCGTCTCTTTCTCGCGAGCCGACGTGGCTCCGGAGGTGAAGTCGCGGCTGACCGAAGATTTGAAATACCTCGCGTCGGATGATCTCGAAGGGCGCGGTGTCGGCACGAAGGGGATCGACCTCGCGGCGGACTTCATCTCGAAAGCGTTTCGCGAATCGGGGCTCGATGTGACCAAAGCGGGTGGCGATCCGTTTCAAGAGTTCTCGATGACGACCGGCGCGAAGCTCGGATCGCCGAACTCGTTGAAGCTGATCGGGCCGGAGGGGAAGACGATCGAGTTGGCGATCGACAAGGACTTTCAGGTCTGCTCGTTCGGAGCCAGCGGGACGTTCGCGGCCGAAGTGGTTTTCGGCGGCTACGCGATTGACGCGAAGGATGCCAAGTATCAAGACCTGGAGGGCCTCGACGTCAAAGGCAAGGTGGTGATCATCGTCCGCAAGACGCCTCGACAAGTGGACTCGCACGGGCCGTTCGCGGCTCAGCATGGCGGAATTTCGCCGCACGCCGATCTGCGAGCCAAAGTCAGTTATGTCTCGGGCAAAGGGGCGGCCGCGATTCTGTTCGTCAACGATCCGTACTCCAGCAAAAAGGACTCGGAGTCCGCCGCGCAGAAGATCAAAGATCTCGCGGAGCCGGTCGTGGACCTCGCTGACAAGCTGCTCGCGGTGGATGCCGGCAACGAAGCGGCGGTCAAAGAGGCCCGTGCGAAGCTCACCGAGGCGATCGACAAAGTCAAAAAGCAACGCGAGGAAAACGCCAAGGTGAATCGGGACGTGCTAATGAAGTTCGGTCACGGCGGCTTCAATCAGGGACAGCAGGTGCCGATCTTTCACATCACGCAGGCGATCGCGGATGAATTGCTGAAGGGGTCGCTCAAGAAATCGCTGGCAGACTTGGAAGCCGAGATCGACAAAGACCTCAAACCGAAGAGCGCCTTGCTGACCGGTTGGAAAGTCGAAGGCCAATCCGCCGTCGAACTCGTGAAGGCCGAGGTCAAGAACGTCGTCGGCGTGATCGAAGGGGAAGGCCCGCTCGCGGACGAAACGGTTGTCATCGGCGCGCATTACGATCACGTCGGCTACGGCGGCGCGAACTCGCTCTCTCCCGGAGTCAAAGAAGTCCACAATGGCGCGGATGACAACGGATCGGGAACGGTCTCGCTGATCGAGCTGGCCCGGCGATTCGGTGCTCGAAAGGAGAAGCTGAAGCGACGCTTGGTCTTCATCGCCTTCACGGCGGAAGAGTCCGGGCTGATTGGCTCGGAACGGTACTGCAAGGAGCCGATCTATCCGCTCGACAAGACCATCGCGATGCTCAACATGGATATGGTCGGGCGGCTCAAGGACAACAAACTCATCGTCTATGGCACCGGAACTTCGCCGCACTGGAAGGGGGAGTTGGAGAAGGTCAACGAGCCGCACAAGTTCGAGATCCTGCTCAAGCCGGAAGGCTTTGGCCCCAGCGATCAGTCGTCGTTCTACGGCAAGAAGATTCCGGTGCTGCACTTCTTCACCGGCACGCATCCCGAATATCACCGGCCGGGCGACGATTGGAACCTCATCAACTTCGACGGCATGGCACGCATCGTTGACATGGTGGAGCAAGTCGCGCTCGACACCGTGCAGACCGAAGCGAAGCCGGTGTACCTCGAAGTCAAAGGGCACGCGAACCCGAACTCCGAAACGCGCACCGGCAGCCGTCCCTACTTTGGCTCGATCCCCGATTTCAGTAACGAGACGCCCGGCTATGCGCTGTCGGGCGTCGCTTCCGGTAGCCCGGCCGATCTCGGTGGACTCAAAGCGGGCGACGTGATCGTCGAATTCGCCAAGCAGAAGATCACCGGCCTGGATGACTTCGACCTTGCCCTGCGAAAGTTCAAAGCGGGCGAAGAGGTCGAGATCATCGTGCTCCGCAAAGCCGAACGAGTGACGGTGAAGGTCAAGTTGGGACAGCCGAAGTAGTCCAACGAGAAGATTTGGAGCCGCGACCGTCAGGGAGCGGTAGTTTCGACCACTCCCTCACGGTCGCGGCTCCCAAATCTTCACCGCCTCGGAATGATCAGGTCTACTTTGACCGGCCGTTCGCCTTACTTCACCGCGGCTTGAGCGTTGGCTTCCGGCGGCTTCGGGGGATCGAATTGGCGGATCGGCTGAGCGTTCGTGCCGTTCCAGACACGGAGGACTCCGTCTTCACCCGCAGCGACGACGATTTGCTCGTCGCGTGAGACGGCCGCGCAGTACATGAAGTCGGTCCCACCTGCGAACGCTCGTGGCTGCGAGCCGTTGGCCGCGTTGTGAAAGCGAACAGTCTTGTCGCCACCAGAGCTAATCACATTCTCGGTGACTCCGAGAAAGCGGATCGACGTGACTTGCTTGGAATAGCCGGGGATCGTGCGAGCTTGCTCGCCGGTTTCGACGTTCCAAATCTTGATCGCGTTGTCCGCCCCCGCGCTGGCGAGCAGGCTATTGTCGGCCTTGATCGAAACACCCAGCACATGATGCGTGTGGCCCTCAAATGACTTCACCAGCTTGCCGGTCGCGGTGTCCCACAGCTTGACGAACTTGTCCGCCGCTCCCGTCACGAGGTACTTGCCGTCGCGACCGAACTCGATGCTCATCACCGTGTCGCTGTGAGCGTCTTTGAATTCCTTGACCATTGTTTGAGCGGCCACGTCCCAGATGAAAAGCTCGCCACTGCGCGATGCTTCTCCGCCACCGGTCGCGAGCCATTTGCCATCGCGGCTGAACGCGAGGCTGAGCACTCGCGCGGCGAATGGCGAACCGGCGAATTCGAGCGGCGTCTCCTTCTTCGGACCAAGCTGGCCGATCAGCGTCCAAGTCGGGATCGTCGTCCACACGGCGGCGGTTTGATCGGCCGAGCCACTGACCACGAGGCCGTTCGGTCCCGTCACGATGGCTCCGATCGCAGCCTTGTGACCGGCGAAGGTCTCGATCGCTTTGCCGGTCGTGCTGTCCCAAACGTGAATCAAATTGTCATCAGCCGCCGTGAGCAGCCGCTTGCCATCGACCGAGAACGCGACGCTCTTGACCGGCTTCAATCCGGCGACGTCGGCATCGGTGGCGGCTTTCAGATCGGCATCGGCCTTCGTGACGCCCGCAGTCATCGCGTCTTGATTGGCCTTTGCCGCATTGATTTGTTCGACCGCGTTCTTCTGAGCTTGTTCGGCCAAGGCGATCGCTCGCATGGCCGAGGCGACGGTGTCTTGCCGTTTCTTGAGTTCGTCCATTTGCTTGGTGACTTCGGCGGCGGTATCGGTCGCGGCCTTCGCGAGAGCCGCGTCATCTTTCTTCTCGTCGGACGCTTTCTTCGCGGCTTCCGCTTTCGCGACGGCCTCTTTGACCTTCGGGTCTTGTTCGGCCACCGTCTTGTCGGCGGCGACCTTCGCTTCGTTGGCCTTTTTGACCGCTTCGTCTCGCTCTTTCTGATTCGTCTCGGCCGCTTTGAACGCGGCTTCGGCCAGAGCCTTGAATTGCTGTGCGACCTTCTGGTCCTCAGTCCGTTCGACGACGGCTCGGTTGAGCGTCACGTCACCCTTGAGTTCGGCGACTTGCGCGCCGGTCTGGTTGTTCCAAAGTTTGGCGATGTTGTTCGGACTGCCAGTCGCGACGAACAAGCCATCGGCTCGAACGGCGACCGAATTCACCGGGCCACCATGAGCGAACTGTCGGACTTGGTTGCCCGCGGCGAGATCCCAGATGCGTGCCGTTTGATCGTCGCTGCCGGAGAGAACCTGTGTTCCGGCCGGGAGGACGAGAGCGAGCGATGACACGGGGCCTGTGTGCCCTTTGATTTCCTTCTCAGGAGCGAACGGAGCCGCCGCCGGAATCGGCCAGATGCGAATGATGTTGTCCGCTTGCCCGACGATCACCTTCGCCCCGTCCGCGTTGAAGACGACTGCCTTGGCCGGCGCGGGTGATTCGATCTTGTTGGCTTCCGTCCCGTCGGCGAGGTTCCAAATTCGAATCGTCTTGTCTTCGGACGCCGACGCCAGCTTCGTTCCGTCCGCACTGAAGGCCAAGCTGTGAATGACTCCCGCATGACCGGCCAACACTTTGCCGGCCGCTCCGTCAGCAAGGTTCCACAGCTTGATGGCGTTATCGGCTCCTGCCGTCGCGAGCGTCTGCCCGTTGGGACTGACGGCGACCGTTGTCACGGCCGCACCGACCGCAATTTCTCGCATGCGATTCGTGGCCGGTCGTTGCCATAACTTCACCGCGCGATATCCACCCGACGCGATCGTGCGACCGTCCGGACTGAACGCCAGCGAGTGAACGAAGTCGCGATGTGCGGCTCCGGTCGGGTACATCGGCTTGCCGTTGTGTTGGATCGCATTGAGATTCGGATCGAGCAGCCGGCCAATCTCGTCGCCGGTTTCGACATCCAGCAGCAGCACCTGATTGGCTCGACCCGCCGCGACATAGCGGCCCCAGGGGGCGATCGCCACCGAATAGATCGCCTTGGCGGAAGTCGGGACCGGCTGCCAATTGACTTGGTCTTTCATGCCGCCCATGCCGCCGGACGCACCTTCCAGAATCCACTGCCGCAGCGTGCCGAGTTCCTTGGGCGTGAGCGCCTTGGCATCGACCTTGTTTGGTAGCGGAGGCATCGCCGGGCCTTTCCCTTTGGCTCGCGAGGCGACCAGATACAACAGGCTCTTGTCAGGATCTTTCGGCACGACTGACGGGCCGCGCTTGCCTCCCTTGAGAATCGCGTCGAGCTTCTCCAAGTTCAGCTTGCTCTCCTGCTGGCCGAGGTTGTGACAAGCAATGCAGTTGTTCTCGAAGATCGGCACGATGTCCTTATCGAAATCGGTCGGCCGTCCGAGATTGATCGCTTCGGGCACGATGCCCCCGACCGCCGGTTTGACTTCTTGAGCCATCAACGATGAAGAACCGAGGAGGGCCAAACCACAGATCAACGAGAAGGAGGTGGGACGCATGGCGGGACTCTTTCAGAAGGATGTAGTTTTTGTGTCATCCGTGACCCGTGAGACGGAATCACTTGGCAAAAATCTCGGCGACCGGAATCTCGAATCCCGGCACCACGCTGGATCGAACGAGGTCTTGAATTCCGAACGTACCAAAGTCGGCGTAATCGCCACCTTGCAGGCGGAGTACAGTCACTTGCCGCGGCTGGGGATCGACGACCCAATACTCGGCGATGCTGGCTTCGGCATACTCAATTCGCTTGTCGATCAAATCGCGGTCACGTTCTGACGGTTCATCGGCAAGCACCTCGGCAACAAACGAAACGTAATCCCAAAAGTATTTTGTGCGCGGATCGACTTTCGGTGCTGAAGAATCGCGAAACATCACATCAGGTTCCCGATAGCGAAGCGGTCCCGTCTTCACCGGCAACGGAGCATGAAGAACTTCTCCGAAACTGTGGTCGTCCACGAATTGGTCCATGTTTTCAGCGTGGCAGTGGCCATCTCATTGCTCCTGTGATCCGCGCGAAATTCGAGCGGAGTCACAGACTACTTTTGGACGTTGATTGCGACGGCTCCGTCCGAGGCCGCGACGGCTCCGTCGAAGTCGGCGGAGGCTCGGATGACGGCGTTAGCGATCGCGCCTTCGGTGGCGTCGCCGGTAGCAGTGACGAGGATCGCGCCTTCGGCCTTGTCGGCGGGGATTGTCACTTTCTCGGCCGCGAGTCCGGCGACTCCCGGAGGCGGAACGAGTTCGAGGATCACTGGTCCCGCGAAGCCGTTGACTCGTTGAATCGTGACTTTGACTTCGACTTTGTCGCCACGTTTGACGGCTCCGCCGTTGGCCGGTGCGGTGGTGACATTCACGGCGTTGGGCTTCACGCTGATGACGATCGGGGTTGAAGGAGTGAAGACGTTGACCGGGTTTGCCTTGGTCGCGGTGTTAGTGTCGGTGAGGACTTTTTCTTTCGCGGCTTTGTCGGCCAGTGCGGCTTTGTTCTTGTCGTCGGCGGCTTTCGCATCGGCTTCGGCCTTCGCCTTGGCGGCGATGGCAGCTTTGTTCGCGGCGTCGGAATCGGCGAGCGCTTTGTCGGCGACGGCCAGCGCATCGGTTGCCTTCTTGGCCTCTTCCTGAGAAGCGGTCAACGCCTTCACCGTAGCATCCTTGTCGGCGTCGGTCGTGGCTTTGTCTTTGGCTTCGGTCGCCCTCTTTACGGCCTCGGTTGTTTCGGCAACCTTCTTAGTGGCCGCGTCCTTGTCGGTGGTGGCTTTCTTGAAGGCCGCATCGGTCTCGACCGCCTTTTTGGTGGCGACGTCTTTTTCGACGTTGGCTTTAGTCAACGCTTCCGTGGCTTGAGTGACGGCGGCGACGGACAGGTCGAGCGCGGCCTTGGCTTTGTCGGCGAGTTCCGGCCGGCGGCGGTACTGCACGGCGGCGGTGGCCTTCATGTAGAGCGTGTAGGTTCCGACCGGCACGTTGTTCGGCAGAAAAATGCGATAAACCCCTTCGCTCGCTCCCTTGTTGATCGGCTTGTTCTCAACCTGAGCATTTTGTGGAGTGCCGACAAAAGTCAGCGTCACGTTCTCATCGAACCCGTTCCGCTTAATGAGTTTCACCGGGACAAGGATTTGTCGATTGTGGTTCGCATCGACTCGGAAGACGTCGGTGGTGGCTTGGAAGGGGTAGGCTTCGGGTGTGATGGCCAAGCAGAGATCTCGCGAGAGTCGGGAGATTGGACCTGCCACTGCCGCATTGCCGTCCCAGACCGTTGTGGCTGCTCGGCCGACGTGAGCCACTTCGCGAGCCGCCGCTTTCTGGGCGGCGATGGCCACGGTGACCGCCGTGTTGGCATCGGCAATTCTCTTTTCGGCGGCTGCTTGAGCGTCCGTCGCCACCTTGAGCTTCGCGACCGCCTGATCGTGTTCGGTCACGGCTTTGGTTTTGGCTTGTTCGGAGGTCTTGAGAAGGTTGGCCGAGTCGGTCGCTGCCTTATCGGCGACGGTCTTTTCTTGGAGGGCGGCTTTCGCGGCGACGTCAGCATCGGCGACCGTCTTTTCGGCGGCAGCGACCGCGTTCTTCAGATCCTGGTTGTCCTTGTTCTTATCGAGTTCCGTCTTGGCCGCCGCGAGCTTGTCGACCGCAGCCTTGTGAGCGGCTGTCATGTCGGCCGCCTTCTTATCCGAAATAACCTTCGCGTCCGCTGCCTTCTTGGCGACATCGGCGTCCGCTGTGAATTTGGTCTCTGCGGCCTGTCGAACGGCGAGGAATTTCGCGGCCTCTTCGGTCCCCTTCGCGACATCTTGCTGAGTCTTCGGCAGCGCATCGACCGCCGGCTTCACCGCGGCCTTCGCATCGGCGACCGCTTTGACCTTCGCGTTGTCCTCAATGCGAGCCTTGCCCACGACCTTGGCAAAACCAAACGTGCCGTCGGCAGCGTCCTCGGTCGCGGAGAACACGAGCGTCGAATTCGTCTGACCGGGGCCGATGCTTGTTCCCTTGCAGGTGATGCCCGCGGGCAAGTTCTCAACGGTGACGTCGATCGCGCCGTTGTAACCATCGCGGCGGAACGCGATGACTCGACACGAAAGATTCTCCCCTTTGCGGAGGTTCGCGGGATAAGTGGCGGCGGTCGCGTTGTTGTCCGCCAGCGGAGCTTCCGGCAACACGACAACCTTGAAGTCGGGAGCCTCTTTCCGAATTGCCAGCCGATACACCATGCGTGCGTCACCGCGCGATTCGTAGTAGCGGTCGCGGATGCTCAGCCGATAAGTGCCGTCGGCCGGCACGACGAACTGAAATGCCGGGTCGTCGCTGAGGGTCTCGAAGACGTTCGGTATCAGATTCGTGCCGGTGTCGTCTTGAGCCGTGATTCGCTGCACGGTCTCGACTCCCTTGTCGTCCTTGATGACTCGGTCGAGCGTGATGTACGGATCGGCCAGCGAACCTTGTCGATCGCCGAAAGCCTCGATCCAGTAGCTCTCTTGAGCCTTCGCATCAAACGTGAAGAAGTCCACATCGCCGCGCGATTGAAACTGTCCGGCCACCTCGGCCGGAATCGTGAGCTTGTTGGCTTGAGCCGGTGCATCGTTCGGCTCTTGTTCCAATCCGACCGGTGCGGAGGCCACAAACATTGTCAACGGATTGGCGTTACCGGCGGGCGTATTCCAAACATAGCTGAAAGCATCGACGCCCCCTTGAATGGCTCCGAGGTTGTCGGTGGCTTGCGTGTTCTCGATGTCCGCCGGGACCGTGACTGAGACCGCGACCTTTTCCAACGGCTTGCCTTCAACACTGACTCCGGCAGGTTGTCCGCCCGGCAAGTTGCGTCCGAAGAGCGTGATCTGCGCGTTGGCACCAGCGGCTCCAGCGGGCGGCAACGCGAAGTCGATGTACGGTCCCGTGGTGATGGTGAGCCGATAGAAATGATCGGCGCTGCCGGCGTAAACATTGTCGATGACTCGCACGAAGTAATCGCCATCGGCCGGGAGCGTCACGTCCAACAGCGCATCGCGTCTGGCCGCGCTGCGCGCGGAGGCGAGACGACGACCGCTTTGAACGGCTTGCGGAGCCGGCGCGGCAGCGGCACCCGCCATGGCGGGCGGGATAATCCCCGCCGCGTCGTAAAGTTCAATTTGAGTCTTCACCTTGGAGTCGATCCTGCCCCCTTGGCACAGACACAACACCCGCTGCCCCGCTTTGCCAGGGAACTTGAAATAGTCGTAGGCGCTGCCGTCGGTTCGTCCATTGACCGTCGAGTTCAATTCGACGGGCGTCGCCTGTTCGCGAGCGTTGTTGGGTTCGACTTCGACGAACTCCTTGCGCGATCCAACCACGAAGCTCCGCGGATTGCTGATGCCGAAGCGTCCGCCAAATCGCACCTCATAAATTCCATCAGGCACACCGGCGGCCACGTTGACGACAAACGTGTTGACGACCGGAGTCTTCACCCCCGCGGCCTCAGTGACCTTTTGAGCGAACGTGATGCCCGGATGGTTGAAGATCAACCGATTGGCCTCGTCCATCTCGACGCCGTTGGAGATGGCGACCTCCGTAGCGACGCCGACCTGTGCTCCCGGAGGAAACACCGAGAACAACTTCGCCTGCGGAAGCTGAGCCAACGCGGTTGTCGATCCGATCAAAGCGAAAGCGGCAACGAACGCGACAGTTCGGGTCATGGGATGTCTCATTGAGGAGGGGCGAGAATCGTTAGGCGGTTCACAGGATTTCACGGCAAAACAGCCGTCGGACTTCACAGCACAATGTCGTGCCAATGTTTCGCAGGAACGACTCTTGAAAGGTGAGCGAGATTTGTGGTGGCCACGACCACGTCGATCCCCAGAGTCAGCGCTTGCCCAGCGAGGATCATGTCGGCATCAAGCGAGAAGTCGTCCGCCGTCGGCCTTCCTTGCTGTCGGAGGTCCGTCCAAAATTGAGTCGCACATCGAATCCCGGCAGTATTGATTGGCAAGTAATCGGCCAATCCGCACAAGTCATCAAGTTTCCTTAGCCCACGGTTTTTTTTCGCCCTGAGCAATTCCCGGCGAACTTCATAGTCAGCGATTTCGGGAATCATGACTTGCACTCCACCAATCATCAGTTGGTGCAACCACTCGGCACATTCGAGACTCTGTGGAGATAATTTTGGATTGGTCGCCAACCCGATTGGGCCGGCATCCAAAAGCACCACGCGGTCTACCATGTCACACCCTTCAGCTCCGGCGGAAATAGTTTGCGTTCGGATGGGCGATCCTCATCCAAGGCTTGAATTAGCCATTCGCCCGTCTCTTTCTGTTCGGTCTCATCATCGTCTTCGATCCAAGACCGAATCAGCGCGGCGAGTTTTTGACGCCGGCTGACCGGAGGCAAATGTGCGTCCAACAAACGCAGCGTCAACTCCCCAGTCCCGAGCTGCTGACCACGAGCGGCTTCCGTCAGTCGGTGTTCTATGCCTTCAGGCAAACTGAGGGTCAGCGTCATGGAACTCTCCACACTCAGGATCAATGGTTGAACAGAAACTCTTTCGTGTTGATGAGCGCCCATAGAATGTCTTCGTAGGCGATCTTGGGGTTGGCTTCGTGCTTGGCGAGGTGCGCCAGTGCGATCTTCAACTCGTCGGCGTTCGGTTCGCGGGAGTAGACCCAGCGGTAAAGCTCTTGGACCTTGACGTCATGAGCACGAGCTTTGTCGTTGGCCATTGTGGTCGCTCGGCCGGAGCCGTTGGCGATCTTGTCTTGGACCTCACTGCTGTTGAGCAGGTGCAGGCTTTGAGCGAGGTTCGCCTCTTGCGAGCGTTCGCATTCGCAAGCGGTGTCGCCCTGCGGCTGGCCGAAGACTTTCAGGAAGTACGGGCCGATGCTGGCATCCGGCAATTGCACCGCTTTGGTGCCTGGAGGAAGCGAGCCGAAGTTCTGTGTTGTGTTTGTCACGCGATGGAAGCCGTCGTAGAGGACTTCTGCCGTGAGACGCTTCGGGTAGTAGCGGGAGAAGTTTTGCTTGTCCTTTAAGTTGTAGTCGTTCGGCAGCGAGCTGAGCTGATAAGTGCTCGACGAGGTGATCGTCTTGACCAGCCATTTCAGATTGAATCCGCTCTGGATGAAGCCCGACGCCAGCCTGTTGAGCAATTCCGGGTTCGACGGAGGGTTCGTCTCGCGCATGTCGTCTTCGGGTTCGACGATGCCGCGATCGAAGAAGTGCTTCCAGTAGCGATTGACGACCGACTTGGCGAAGAACGGGTTGTTCTTGTCGGCCATCCAGTCGGCGAGGTAGTGCCGAGGATCACGATCGGGAGCGATCTCCAACGCGGGTGATCCGAGTCCCGTCGGCTTGAGCGATTGACCGTTACGCGGGTTGGTCGCGGCAGCCATGCCGTCGTTGTGGAAGACTCGCTTGTCTCGCGAGGCCTTGGGCATCCCTGGCTCGAAGAGGTTCTTCTTGCCGACGCGGGTGAAGAACGCACTAAAACCGTAGTAGTCGTTCTGGCTCCACTTCTCGAATGGGTGGTGGTGGCAGCGGGCGCATTGAATGCGGAGTCCGAGAAACAACTGGGCCGCGTCTTCGACCTGTTCGTTGTTTTCATCGACTTCGCGATACCACACGACGGCCGGGTTCGTGGACGAGTCACCCGACGCTGTCAGCACTTCGCGGACGATTTGGTCGTAGGGCTTGTTCTCGTAGAGGTTGCTCCAAATCCATTGATAGAAGCCATAGGTCGCGGAGTTGTCATCGGGAGCGCGGTTCTTATTCCGCAAGACGAGGTTCCACTTGTTCGCGAAGTAGTCGGCATAGTCCGGAGAATCGAGCAACCGATCCACCAGCTTGTCTCGCTTGGCTGGATCGGTATCAGCCATGAAGGCTCGGACTTGTTCTTCGGTCGGCAGTGTGCCGGTGACGTCAATCGAAACGCGGCGGAGGAACGTCGCATCGTCGGCCAGCGGCGATGGTGGAATGCCAAGCACCTTGAGTTTGCCGAAGACTGCCTCGTCGATGAAGTTCTTGTTGGCGGGGACTGCGGCGATGTCCGCGCCGAGCGGAATCGTGGCTCGGAACGTCGAGACGGTCCCTTGATAGCGGGCCATGATGGCGACCTCACCGGCCAGGTCGAGCGTTTTGATCATGCCGGTGTTGGTTGCTTCGGCCATCTCGGTGTCGTTGGCTTCAAACAAAGCCATGCGAGTCACGTCTTCGGTCGTGCCGTCGCTATACATAGCGATGACGGTAATCTGCTGATCGGCTCCGCGATCCATGACTCGGCCTTCGGGCAGGCACTTGATACCAGTGACATAAGCGTCTTTGTCTGAGCCGTAGGGCATCCCTTGCTCGACCCAGCGCGAGATCAAGCGGAACTCGTAGCTATCGACCTCCATTCGTTTGCCGCCGCCGTGTGGCGATCGACCTGTCGCTTTCATCAACAGCAAACTGTCGGTCGGTGACGAGGGAAAGAGACGTCGGCCGCGATTCTCTTTGACGAGGAACTCGTGATCCTCATCCGGGTAGAAGCCGAGCAACGAGAGCTTGAAGCCGTTCTGCCCCGATGCCTTGCCGTGGCAGCCGCCGCTGTTGCAGCCGAGCTTCGTAAAGATCGGGACGATCTGGTTCTTGAAGTTGATCGGGATTTGTTTTTCGACACCCTCGACGTGAATCGGGGCCGAGACATTCAATCCATTGGCGGTGACTTTCAGGGTCACGTCACCGTCTTTAATGGGAGTGACCAAACCCGTCGCATCGACGTTGACGATCCCGGCGGGATCAGCGGTGTATTGGACCTTGCGGGTGTGGTCGCGAAGCTGGCCGGTGGAGTAATTGCCAGTCACAAAGACTTGCTGGCGAGCATCTCGGCCTCGCAGCACGATGGGCTTGCCGTCCATCGTTGGTTCAATCTTGAGGGCGGACAACGTGCCGGGATCACCCAATCCCTTGGGCTTGGCCGGTTCCGCGAAAGCGGGGTTGAGGGCGGCGAGAGCACTCGCGGCGGTCACGGCAAACAGCAAACGGTTCGTCATCCTCATGGATTGCTCCTAATCATTCATGACGGAGAGGCATCGGGGGGTCATCCCGTGTGAGACCAAGGCAAACGATCAAAGCGACTGCGGGATCATTCCGACAGAGGCTAGTTGAGTTGTCCGTTGAGATTGAGTCAGTCGAGCTTCAGCGGTGACGTCGGCAATGATCGTCGGTCGCTGGTGAGTCTTGAGGAAGGTCGCGGGCAGGTCAACGCTGTCGGTGGTCAGCGCTGTGGCTGGATTCAAGTGTGGGCAGGATTCAAATGCGGCAGGAGCTTAGGCGTCCGATTCATCGGGCACAACATATCAACGTCGGCTTGGATGTCAATCAGCGATCTGGCTCCTTGACGGATCGGATTGTTCGGGCATTGGATCGCTGTGAATTCTTCGTCACGCTCGCAAGATCGTCCGGGTACTGTCGGAGATAACGCGAGCGATTTCTCCCATGCGTTGCCGAGCGATACAGTATTGACCGTGTTTGCGGATTTGAATTTTCGGTCAGCAGCAAAGGTCTCGGAATGAATTGCGATCAAGTTCGCCAGAGCGTGCTGGATGGTCGGTTGATGCCAGCCGACACGTTTGGGAAAGCTCTTTCGGATTGGCTGGCAACCAATCACGGACTGAGCGACGGTGAGGGATTGGTTGGGCTGTTGGTGAGGCAACAGTTGCTGACCGAGTTTCAGGCCAGCGGACTTTTGGCAGCGATCCCTGGTCCGTATCGGCTCGGCCCGTATGAAGTGTTTGACCGAGTCGCGGCAGGACGGCTGGGAATGCTCTTTCGTGCGCGGCATCCCGAATTCGATCAGGCGGTCGCACTCAAGATCTTTCCCGTTGACGTCACCAGCGACCGCGATCAGACGGCGCGACTGACTCGTGAGTTACGAATCGACGTCATGGCGGATCATCCCAACGTCGTGCGAACCTATCAGGTTGGTCGAGCCGGCCGACTCGTGTACGCGGCCTTGGAAGATCTTCAAGGGGAGACGTTGGCGACTCGGTTGAAGCGAGAGGCCGCGACCGCCACACCCTCGTTGCCGCTCGGCGAGGCATGTCGGTTGATCCGTGAAGCCGCGCTGGGCATGTCGTACTTGCACGAAATGGGAGTTGTCCTGCGAGACGTGCAGCCGGCCAATCTTTGGGTGACGTCGGCGGGGCACATCAAGATCATGGAATTCGGAGCCGCTCACGATTCGCTCGAATTCCTCGACGATGCCGACCCGATCCCCTCCGATCAGGCGGACGAGCTGCGTTGGAACTTCGATTATGTTTCCCCCGAACTGGGTGGTGACGCCCCGGTTCGCGATGGTCGCGGCGACATTTACTCACTGGGATGTGTCGCCTTTCACTGTCTGACGGGGCGAGTCGTGTTCCCCGATAAGAACCCGCTCCGAAAGATGATTCGACACGCGCGCGATCCGGCCCCCTTTGCGAATGACATCAATTCATCCCTGCCGCAGCCACTTGTGGAATTGTTGGCGAAGATGTTGTCGAAGTACCCGGCCAATCGTCCGGCGACAGCGTTGCTGGTCGCCGAGGCGTTGGAGCCGTTCTGCTCGGCGGCGGATGTGGATGCGGACATCGACGCCTTGGCGAGTGTCGCGATCCGGCCGAATTTCCTGGACTGGGTCGGTTCGCTGGACGCCTTTGATCACGTCGAAGAAATCCCGCCGACGGAAACCGATCCGGCGTTGATCGACTTCATCCAATTGGCGAGTGTCGAATTCGGGTCAAGCTTCATGGATCGGGTCGGCTCGCAGGACGCCTTTGAGCAGGTCGAAGAAATCCCTTGAGGCGGCGGGGCCACAACCAAAAATCCTCAACCGGAGTCTATTGAGGTGAAATGAGGAAGTTGAAAATCAGTTGGGGACAAGAAAGATGGACTCTCAATCAAGGCGAGAACAACGATCAGTCTTGCCTCGATTCAAGGTGGAACCTGGTAAACGCTCTTAGTTTTTCATTTTCCTGTCCCAAATCTTCCTGTCGAAAATTCCTTTCTAAGCTCGCCAGAGCTTGGGAAGTTATTCCTCGATCTGCCCACGCCGTTGGCGTCGGGGTTAAACAAGCAATTCAGCACGCTCTGGCGAGCTTGGCGATGACATGAACGAGGAAAACATGAACTCCACGCGGGTTAATACTGTGGATGATGCGCTCGCCGCGCTACGAGCCGGTCGGCTCGTGATCGTGGTGGATGCTTCGGATCGCGAGAACGAAGGAGACTTCGTCGCTGCTGCGGAGTCGATTACTGCCGAGCAAGTTGACTTCATGCTGACTCGTGGACGAGGCGTGATGTGTGCGCCGCTCACGCGTGAGACGGCCGATCGCTTGCGACTGTCGCCGCTGGTTGCGGCCGAGGCGAATTCCTCGCCCAATCACACGCCATTTCTGACGCCGGTCGATCATCGCGATTCGGGCACGGGCGTCAGCGCGGAGAGTCGTGCGAAGACGCTACACGCCTTGGTCAACCCGAATTCAACCGCGACCGATTTCGTGCGACCCGGTCACATGAATCCGTTGCTCGCGAAAGAAGGGGGTGTCCTTCGCCGAGCCGGCCACACCGAAGCGACAGTCGATTTGATGCGGATCGCTGGCCTGAAGCCGGTCGGAGTGTTGATCGAGATTCTCAGCCAGAGACATGCCGGAATGGCCGACCGATCCGAACTGGAAGAGATCGCTCAGCAGCAAAACATTCCGATCATCACGATCGAAGACCTGATCCGTCACCGACGCTTGCGCGAGCGTCTGGTGACACGCGAAGTGGAAGTCTCAATGCCGCTCCGCGAGTTCGGGCAAGTCACCGTCATTGCTTACCGAGTCGATCACGAAGATCAGGAACCGCTGGCTCTCGTTTGGGGCGATTTGAAATCGGTGGCGGCCCCGCTGGTCCGTATGCACTCCAGTTGTTTCACGGGCGACGTGCTGGATTCGCTGCGTTGCGACTGCGGCGATCAATTGCACTTGGCGATGGCTCAGATCTCGCAAGAAGGGACCGGAGCTGTCGTCTATCTGCCACAAGAGGGTCGCGGCATCGGTTTGGTCGCGAAGCTCAAGGCGTATCAACTGCAAGACCAAGGACTGGACACTGTCGAGGCGAACCACAAGCTCGGTTTCAAAGCGGACCAGCGGGACTACATGATCGGCCTGCAAATCCTCAAGGATCTCGGCCTGAGCCAGATTCGCATCCTGACGAACAATCCCAAGAAGCTCGAATCGTTCGAGCAAGCGTGGGATCTACACGTTGTCGAGCAAGTCCCGATCATCGCCGCGCCGCACGAGCACCGTCAGAAATACATGGACACCAAACGAGACAAGATGGGCCACAAGCTGCCGCCAGCGAATTGATTCCTGCGGTTGATGTTTCGAATTCCAGGCCAAGTTACTCCGGCTCGGGCGGTGCGATGAACAACCACAGCGTGACGGTTTCGCCCTCGGCGAGATTGGCTTTCGGATCGGGCTGCTGACGTTCAATGCGATGCACTTCTTCATCGCGGTTCGCTTCCGAGCCTTTCTGCAACGAGACCTTGTAGCCCAGCGTTTCGAGAATCTGCCGCGCCTTCTTCCACTCCAGGCCGACGACCGAAGGAACTCGTGGTGAGGGAGCGGCGGCAGCTTTCGTCTTTGAAGTCGCGGGCGCGGGGTCGGGCAATGTCTTTGTGGAACTCTTCGGCGCAGTCTTGTTCGCTGGCTGAGTTGCTCCCGCCGGCGTCACCTTGCCGTTGCCGCCGGGCGGATCGAGTTGCTCGGCCCGCTCGTCAATTGGAGCTTTGTTGACAATCTTGTAGCCCCGGTCGCTGAACTTAAACGGATCGCCTTTGAACAGCTTCTGGGCGAGACCCTTGGAATTGACTTCCAACTCTCCGAACTTGAACGCTGTCTCTTTGGTTCCAGCCGGGTCGATCAAGCGCACCGCGTCGGGCAGGAATGTCTTCAGATCCAGAATGATTGTCGCGAGTTGATAGTTGGCTCGGTCAGACTGCCAGCGCGGGCGGGCTTCGATCCAAGCCTTGGCCGTCTTCTTATCCTCACTGATGAGCTTCATGTCGTACCGCTGGATCGCCTTGGCGGCTGGCATTCCGAACAAGAAGGGCAATGGGCCATCCGAAATGTGATCCCCCTGAGCCTGCGGTGGGATGACCATCTGCGTCGCCGTCTTGGATTGGTCATCGACCTGCGTGATGAGCTGCCCGTTGCAGTACCACCGCTCGGCGGGACCGGGCGACAACTCAAAATCCAGCTTCTGGCCAGTCAGCCAATGCTGCTTGTCTTTCTCCATCGGTGGAGGCGGGTTCTTCACACCCTTGGGAGGTTCGGGATTCGGGACCGGCTCCAGATCAATGCGTCCCTTGTCGGGAGACTCGTAATAGAAGACGCCGGTGTTCCGCTTCAAAACTTTGAAGACGTAGTCGTATTCCCAACGACGATGCTTGCCTTCCAGCTTCTTGATCTTGGCCGACGAAAGCTCCCAGTCCTTGAGGATCTTCATGAGCTCGGGCGGGACATTGTTGACCCGCAACACATCCGGCGCGGGACGCAATTGCTTGTCGGACTTGCCGACCTCCGGCCGTTCTTGAGCAATGGCATTCGCCTGCCAACACATTCCTGCGGCCAGCGCGGCCGTCCACACGAGTCCTCGCATCGGCATCCTTCCGAATCTGGATCGCGGCATGATTGTCCCGTCGTGAGAAGACATCCTTGTCAGCTCGTCCGACGCTGCGACCGATCCCTCGGTGCAATCGCCGGACAACCGGGGCGGGATGTTAGGCATCCTCGCAAAACGCCTCTACCCCGGTTTTTGATTCGTTCGCGATCCGAGTGCGGCCCGCGTGAGTCGCATCGCCTCTGGCGACTCCGATGCGGGAGAGCCGCCTGTGCTCTGACTGGGCTGCCTTGCCGCGTTTCTCGGACCCGAACTACACTCGCGACCGCGATCCCGATTCGAGGATAAACTGGCTCAAGCTCTTGAGCCATTTTGCTTCTGGGAAAGGCGTCGCGGAAATGGGTTGGCGGCGAACGACTGGACTTGAGAATCGTGACTGTCGGCGCGGAGAGTGCATCCCTGCGGACAACCTGCCAAATTGAGTCAAGATGGTTCGGACGCCACGCCAATTCACGAGCTAGACTCAGGCCACTGCAAAATCGACCACCGCGACGCGAGCCAACGCCCGCTCGCGAACTTAGGAGAACTGGAATGTACGAGCGATTTACGGACCGTGCTCGAAAGGTGATGCAGTTGGCCAACCAAGAGGCACAACGCTTCAACCACGAATACATCGGCACTGAGCACGTCCTGCTCGGCTTGGTCAAAGAGGGGTCGGGCGTCGCCGCCAACGTCCTCAAGCGGCTGGATGTCGATCTCCGCAAGATCCGCCTGGAAGTCGAAAAGATCGTTCAATCGGGACCGGATATGGTCACGATGGGCAAGCTCCCGCAAACCCCGCGAGCCAAAAAAGTCATCGAATACGCGATGGAAGAGGCTCGCAATCTGAACCACAACTACGTCGGCACCGAACACCTACTGCTCGGTCTGCTGCGTGAGCAAGAAGGTGTCGCCGCTCAGGTGTTGATGAATCTCGGCCTGAAGCTGGAAGACGTCCGCGAAGAGGTGCTCAACCTGCTCGGCCACGGCGTTGAAGGGGGCGAGCAATCCGAACGATCCTCCGGCGGCGGTGGCAGCGGACAAGGCCAAAAACAGGGCAAAAGTAAGACTCCCGCCCTCGACAGCTTCGGCCGCGATCTGACCGAATTGGCTCGACAAGGGAAGCTCGACCCGGTCATCGGCCGCGAAAACGAAATCGAACGAGTCATCCAAATCTTGATTCGCCGTCAGAAGAACAATCCCGTTCTGCTGGGCGAAGCGGGCGTCGGCAAGACCGCCATCGTCGAAGGCTTCGCTCAGATGGTCGTCGATAACAACGTCCCCGAACTGCTGCGAGATCGACGAATCGTCGTGCTCGACTTGGCCATGATGGTCGCCGGTACGAAGTATCGCGGCCAGTTTGAAGAACGAATCAAAGCGGTGATGAACGAAGTCCGCCGCGCCAAGAACACCATCCTGTTCATCGACGAACTCCACACGCTCGTCGGTGCCGGTGGTGCCGAAGGTGCGATCGACGCCGCCAACGTGCTCAAGCCCGCGCTTAGCCGTGGCGAGTTGCAGTGCATCGGAGCGACGACGCTCGACGAATACCGCAAGTACGTCGAGAAGGATCACGCCCTCGAACGCCGCTTCCAATCAGTCGTCGTCGAGCCACCCAGCCCCGAACACGCGCTGCTCATCCTCAAGGGGTTGCGCGAGCGATATGCCCAACATCACCACGTCACCTACACCGACGAGGCGCTGGCGAAAGCGGTCGAGTTGTCGCAGCGATACATCACCGCTCGCTGCCTGCCGGACAAGGCGATTGATGTCATCGACGAAGCAGGGGCGCGCATCCGTCTGAAGTCGATGGTTCGTCCGCCCGATCTCAAGGATCTCGAAGCCGAGTCCGAAAAACTGAATCAGTCCAAAGAAGAAGCGGTCGCCAATCAGGACTTTGAGCGAGCCGCACAGTTGCGCGATCAGGCCGACAAGCTCAAGAAAAAGAAGGACCAAGTCACTCGCGAGTGGAAAGAAAAATCGAAGGAAGCCGACGGCACCGTCGATGGCGAAGTCATCGCCGAAGTCGTCGCCAAGATGACCGGCATCCCGCTGACTCGGCTGTCCAGCGAAGACACCGTGCGACTGCTCGAAATGGAGCTGGAAATGCACAAGCGGGTCATCAGCCAGGACGAGGCGATCAAGCAAGTTTCCAAAGCCGTTCGTCGCAGCCGCAGCGGTCTGAAAGATCCGAAACGCCCAACCGGTGCGTTCCTGTTTTGCGGCCCGACTGGCGTCGGCAAAACTCTGCTAGCGAAGACGCTCGCCGAGTTCATGTTCGGCGACGAGGACGCCCTCGTGCAGATCGACATGTCCGAATACATGGAGAAGCACAACATCAGCCGCTTGATCGGTGCGCCTCCAGGCTACGTCGGCTACGAGGAGGGCGGTCAGCTCACTGAGAAGATTCGCCGTCGCCCGTATGCGGTCGTGCTGCTCGACGAAATCGAGAAGGCTCACCCCGACGTCTACAACATGCTGTTGCAGATCATGGAAGAGGGCCATCTCACCGACAGCTTCGGCCGCAAGATCGACTTCCGCAACGTCATCCTGATCATGACCACCAACACCGGTGCCGAGGTCATCAAATCCGGCGGCGGCTTTGGCTTCGCAAAGAAGGATGAGGATGCGTCGTACCAAGGCATGAAGACTCGCCTGATGCAGGAAGTCGAAAAGGAATTCAAACCCGAATTCCTCGGCCGTATCGACGAGGTTGTCGTCTTCCGTCACCTGACACGCGAGAACCTTAAGAACATCGTCGAAATCGAACTCGTGAAAGTCCGCGAACGTCTCGGCGAGCGAAAGCTCAAGCTCGTCCTCAGCGATGAAGCTCGTGACTTCCTGATCGACAAAGGTGGCGACCTGGACTACGGAGCTCGCCCGCTACGCCGCTCGGTCGAGCAGTGGGTCGAAGACCCGCTCTCGGAAGAGTTGCTGCGCGGCAGTTTCGTCGGCATGAATTTGATCACTGTCAAAGTCGCGGAAACCGGCGATCAGAAGCACCTGTCGTTCGACGGCTCCAACGACACCCCTCCCGAACCGGCCAAGCCGGAAGGCGAAGCAGTCGGAGCTGGCTCTGCGACGACCCCAGTCACCGCCGGGGCCTAGCCCAAAACGGTTTGCCTCGATTTCAACACCCAAGCTCGGCATCGAAAGATGCCGAGCTTTTTTGTTTTGCTTGCCGGAATCGCCTTGAAGCGATCCGCCACTTTGCACGATTCTCTCGCCGCGATTCTGAGCCGTCCCCGAAATCTCAAATTTGAAATCTCCAATCATCATGCCCATTCGCGTCTACAACACACTGACCCGCCAGAAGGAAGAGTTTCACACGGTCGAGCCGGGCCTGGTGAAGATGTATCTGTGCGGCCCAACGGTCTACAAACCGGCCCACATCGGGCACATGGTCGGGCCGGTCATCTTCGACACGATCAAGCGGTATCTGGCGTACTGCGCCTATCGCGTGACCTGGGTCGTCAACATCACCGACATCGACGACAAGCTCATCAACAAAGCCAACGAACTGGGGACGACGGTCGAAGCGTTAGCTCGGCGGATGACCGAAGACTACTTCGACAACCTGCGGCTGATGGGAGTCGATGGCATCGACCACTTCCCGTACGCGACGCAGCACGTCCGCGAGATGCACGAGATCATTCAATCGCTGATCGACCAAGGCTTCGCGTACCCGCTCAACGGCGATGTCTATTTCAACTGCACGCACGACGCCGACTACGGAAAGCTCAGCCGCCGCAGCCTTGATGAAGTCATGGCCGGCACTCGCGTCGAAGCCAATGACCGCAAGCGGCATCCCGCCGACTTCGCGTTGTGGAAAAGCTCAAAACCCGGCGAACCTGCCTGGCCCAGCCCGTGGGGACCGGGCCGTCCCGGCTGGCACATCGAGTGTTCCGCGATGGCTCGCAAGCTCCTCGGCGACGAGATCGACATCCACGGCGGCGGCCTCGACCTGATGTTCCCGCACCACGAAAACGAACTCGCGCAGTCCGAGTCCTGCACCGGCAAACCATTCGCTCGCTATTGGCTGCACAACGGCCTCTTGCGCAAGAGCAGCGGCGGCAAGATCGGCGGCGAGCACGACCGACACGGCGATGCTCCCGCCTCCGAAGCCGACCTCATGGCTCAAAAGGCTGAACAGGAAGAACAAAAACTCGCCGGCTCCAAGGGAGCCGAATCGGTCAAAGGCTTGTTTGCTCACTTCCCGCCAGAGACTGTGCGATTCTTCCTGCTCGCGACGCACTACCGCAGCCCGGTCGATTTCGGCGAGGACCGCCTCGCCGAATGCGAAAAGAGCATCGACGGCTTCTACCGCTTGATCGAGACGTTCAATCGACTGACGAAGCACGACTTCTTCTTCGTGCTCCCGGCGTCGCAGACTCGCGAAACCTCGGCCGACCTTACCGGCGAGCCTGCCGCGTACTTCGCGGAACTTTCCGCGTTGCGCACGCGATTCCTCGAAGCGATGGACGACGACTTCAACACCGGCGGAGCAGTCGCCGCGCTGTTCGACATGCGCAAGACGCTCAACGGCTTTATCGCCGACCAAAAGTTGGAAGGGGAAGGCCGCTCGAACGCGAACGCACTCGCCGCACTGACTCGCGGCATGACGCTGTTCAAGGAACTCGCCAACATCCTCGGCGTCTTTCGCCAGCCAGTGACGAAGCCGAGCAGTGGCGGAGGCAACGAAGCCTTCACGAACGACCTGATGCAACTGCTCATCACACTGCGAGCCGACTTGCGCAAGGCGAAACAATTTGAGATCGCCGACAAGATCCGCAAGAGCCTGACCGACACGAAGGTCACGCTCGAAGATCGCCCCGACGGCACAGGCTGGCGACGAGAGGCATAAGAATCTGCCTGCATTAGCCGATCCACCGGAAGCCGACCACGGCATTTCACTTCAGCAAGGCTTTGAGGGTGCATCCCAGGTTTTGTTGTTTTGATAGCGGTCGGAAAACGTCAATAGGAGAAAACGAGAATTCTGGTTTAAGCTGACCGCGATGGGGGGAAATGGAGAACCTTTGGGAGGTCAGCATGGATGCGAAAGCGGTGGAGTTGCAGGAGCGATT
>JBJXEX010000296.1:0-21708 GCA_046156195.1 Planctomycetaceae bacterium
CCCAGCCCGCCAAAGGAAATGGCTGAGCCGCGGTCCTTCGCGGTGGAGAGGGCACTGACGAACATTTGAAAATAAATCGAGGCAAGGCCGGAGGCGACGCCAAAAATGAGAATCGACCCACCGATGATCCAGATGTTGTCGGACATTGCGGCGGTGGCAATCGCAATGGAGATCACCAGGCTGCACCATGCGGGGACCGCCAAACCGGTGGGGATGCGAATGGTTTTTGCCATTCCGACTCCGGCCAGAATCGAGCCAACTCACGAAACCTTTCGACAGGCCAGGGGTTCATCTCGTCGTTGTTCGTCTCTCGCTAGCGATGATAGAGTTCAAACGACTTCTGGCAGTGACGGCAAACTCCGTTCAATCAGAAAGGCTCTTCCGATGCGAACGATTCTGACACGACTCGGTCGGCAACGCAGGCTCTGGACCGTTCTTTGTGCAGGACTCGCGGCCGGAATCATTTCGGCAACGACCTGGTCGAATGCCGAAACGAAAGCCGTCGCGCTTCAAGCCAACCGGCCGAACTCGACCGGCAATCACGCGGATGTGAGGGTCGCTGCGGCCAACGTGGATCGCTTGATCGACGAGCAACTCGCCGCGTCCAAAATCGCGCCCGCAGGGCTGGTCAACGACGAAGACTTTCTTCGCCGAGTCTCCTTCGACATCGCGGGCACGATCCCGACCGCGAAAGAGGTCACGCTCTTCGGCCTCGATCCCGATCCGAACAAGCGAGCCAAGGTTGTCGAGCAACTGCTCGGCTCCGATGACTACTCTTTGAATTGGGCACGCTACTGGCGCGACGTGCTGTTCCTGCGAGCCACCAACGAACGTGCCCGCGTGATGGCTCGCACGTTTGAAGATTGGATGGCCAAGCAACTCGCCGCCAATACCGGTTGGGACGACATCACACGCTCGCTGATCACCGGCCGAGGGGACATCGCCGAGCATGGCGAGACGGCGCTGATCTTCATCCACGAAGCGAACCCCGAAGAGATCGCCGGCGAAGTCTCACGCATTTTCCTTGGCATCCAAATGCAGTGCGCCAACTGCCACGATCATCCGACCGACAAATGGACTCGCGACCAATTTCATTCGCTGGCCGCGTTCTTCCCGCGCATCACGCTGCAACGCGAACCGAACAATCCGGCGGGCTTCACGGTCGTCTCGTTCGATGGGCCAGGCGGTCCCGGAGGTAGACCGCAGCTCGCGCAATTGTTGGAGAACGCGGAGTTCGTGTTTCAGCGAAACGACACCAACCGTGACGGAAGAATCTCGAAGGCCGAGGCCGAAGACTCGTTCCTGAGCCGCCCCTTCGACCGCCTCATCGAACTGGGTGATAACGACAAGGACGGCCAACTCTCGCTCAAAGAAATCAAGAACATGCCGCAGCCAATGATGCAGCCCGGCCGTGGCAAATCCGAACATCACATGCCGGACCTCAAACATCCCAACGAGCCCGGACAACTGATGACCCCCGCACTCTTCACGACCAACGTCAAAGGCCGAGTCGGCATGGAAGACGAAGATCGCCGCGAGTTACTCGGCAAGTGGATCACGTCGCCGAACAACGCTTGGTTCGCGAAGGCACTGGTCAATCGAGTCTGGGGCGAGTTGCTCGGCGAAGGGTTTTACATGCCGATCGACGACATGGGACCGGAACGCAATCCGCGCATGGTCGCCGCACTCGACAACCTCGCCACCGAATTCGTCAACCACGACCACGACCTCAAATGGCTGCTCCGAACGATCACCGCGACGAACGCGTATCAACGCCAGATCCGCTACAACGAGCCGACGGAAAACCCGGTCCCGTTCGCGTCGGCGATTCCAGTGCGATTGCGATCCGATCAAATCTTCAACGCGATCATCAAAGTGCTCGGCATCGACGAAGGCCCGCGCGGTTTCGACGGACCACAAGCTCGCTTCCGCCGAGGGTTGCGGCAGCAGTTCGAGGAAAAGTTCGGCTATGACCCCTCGACGCCGCAGGATGAGTTACTCGGCAATGTCCCGCAGGCCCTGACGCTGATGAACTTCCCGGTCGTCACCAACGCCCTGCGAGCCGAAGGCAACACAAGGCTTGGACAAATTCTGGCCAACAACAGGGACGACCGGGATGCCGTTGCCGAGTTGTACCTCTCCTTCCTCGCCCGCGATCCCTCCAAGAAAGAACTGACCATCGGCACCGAGTACCTCGCAAAAGTCGGCAACCGTCGCGAAGCCTTTGAAGACCTCGCCTGGAGTCTGTTGAACAGCAGCGAGTTCTTGTCGAAACGATGATTCTTATTCGTAGCCACGCTCTCCAGGGTCTGTCGATTTCATCGCAAACCAGTCGTTTAACCGCAGGCCGGAGGCGTGCGCGAGACGTGGAATAACAACTGACGTTCGCACGCACGCCTCCGGCTTGCGGTTCAACGAACAAATTCAACACGCTCTGGCGAGCGTGGCCACCAGCGGGAGCCAATCATGCTCAGTCACCACGAACTCGTTCGCATCACGTCGCGCGGACTCAGCCGCCGCGGGTTCTTACACACGGTCACCGCCAGCGCGGTCGCGGCCGGAACGCTCAGTCTGCGAGACTTGATGAGCCTGCAAGCGGCCGAACTTCAGAAGCAGGGCAAGTCACTGGTTCTGCTCTGGATGAACGGAGCTCCGAGCCAATTCGAGTCGTTCGATCCAAAGCCGGACAACGCCGATGTCACCGGCGAAACAAGGGCCATTGCGACATCTGTTCCCGGCATTCAAATCGCCAACGGCTGGGACAACGTCGCCAAGGTGATGAAGGAGATCGCTCTCATTCGCTCGCTGACCAATAAGGAGGGGCAGCATCAACGCGCGACCTTCCAGATGCACACCGGCTACAGCCCCTCGAGCAGCGTCAAATACCCGTCGCTCGGCTGCAACATCGCCAAGATGCTCGGCAATCTGGATCGTGATCTGCCGACCGTTGTGTCCGTCGGTCAGACCGAGGGAGCCGGATTCCTCGGCGTCGATTACGAACCGTTCGTCGTCGATCGTCCGGGTGAGCTGCCGCAGAACGTTGCTGCGTCCGCCAACGCCGAGCGGTTCAATCGCCGAGTCGGATTGCTCGACCAGCTCGAAAAAGAATTCTCCGATCGAGGCGGCCAAGTCGTCGCCACGAATCACAAGCAGCTTTACTCGAAAGCCTCGAAACTGGTGCTCAGCCCGGAGGTCAAACGCTTTCAGTTCGACGACGAGCCGGCCGCGATTCGCGAACGCTACGGCAACTCCGAGTTCGGTAAAGGCTGTCTGCTCGCGCGGCGGATGGTCGAGTCGGGCGTGCCGTTCGTCGAAGTCGCCTCGCGCGGACAAGGCGGAGGGGGCGGCAACTGGGACACGCATCAAGACGTCTTCAGCCGCACGGCCTCACTGATTCAAGCCACCGATCCCGGCATGGCCGCGCTCATCAGCGATCTGAAAGAGCGCGGGTTGCTCGACCGCACGCTCGTCGTCTGGATGGGCGAGTTCGGTCGCACTCCGCGCATCAACCCGCGCGGCGGCCGAGACCACTACCCGCGTGTCTTCAACGCCGCGATCGCCGGTTGCGGCATCAAGGGAGGCCAAGTCATCGGTGCCTCCACGAAAGACGGCAGCGCCGTCGGTCACGACCCGGTGACGGTTCACGACTTATTCGCGTCGATCTGCCAAGCCCTCGACGTCGATCCCGCCCATGAAAACATCAGCCCACTCGGCCGCCCGATCAAGATCGTTGACGGTGGCCAACCGGTCGCGAAGTTGTTCGCCTGACGACATCCGATCACTCCGTGGCTGTGAAGTTTTCGAGTCGCAAAGCTCGGCTTGTGTGGTTTGCGGAGTTGGCCTAGTTTGCCGCTGCTCCCATTTGACGGAGCGGGGTTGTTGTTCGGCGGAAGAAGCAAGTCGGGACGGGCCGCACTCTGGCGAGTGCGGCTACGGACGGAGCGGGGTTGTTCATCGACGGAGGTAGCAAGGATGCGACACTTCGGATGGTGTGTGGTGGTCGGTGGCTTGTGGCTAACGTCGTCGGGGTGCGCGTTGATGCACGACATGCAGCCGCATCGCTTGTGGCGTTGGAACCGTGGGCCAGCACCGAGCACGAATCCATTTTTCTCGGTCAGTGATCCGATCCCGCAATTGGGAGCGCCGGGTGAAATCCCGGAATCGGCCAGTGCGGCGATGGACCCGGCCAATGAAAATCGGACGGTGCAGTGAACGTGGACCTGGGGTTTCGCCGGTTGGATTTTCTTCCCGGCAGTTCTCCCATTCCTCCGAACCAACCGTCGAGCGCTCCGAAACGGTCAGTTCCGAGAACGCGACGTGGCAAATCGGGCGGCTTCCGACTATTTTCCTCGCCTCTTGCGAGCAGCCTTGGTTCCGCTAGGGAAGCTCACTGGTGTTGGCATCCAGATTGGGGAAACTGATTTGGCACCGGACACCTCCAACGCCTAATCGTGCTTAGTCACTCGACGAAACTCCTGCGAAGCTTGCGACTCATGCCTGCTCGAACTGTTTGCTTCGGATCGCCGTGCCGCGCCGCTGCCATGAGTGCCCTGTTGTGGCTCGCGTTGGCTCCGTTCGCTGTTGCTCAAAGCGCCAGCGGGACAGCGGAGGCGCGTCCCTCAGACGTTGCCGGAGCCCCCGGAGCGGGCGGCTTGCCCGCCGGGCAGATACAGGCCCACGAAGACTTGCCCGAATTGAAAATCGTCAAAGAACTCTACACCGAGGGTGAAGAGGCGAAGTTTCGCAAGGATCTTGAAAAGCCATTCTTAGAGGCGCTCAAGAGTGCGGCGTTAAGCGACAACGACAAGAAGGCGATCGACGCCGGAGCTCAGTATTGGGTCTTGCGCTTCTCAATGAAGAAGTTCTTCGAGGAAGAGACTCCCAAGAAAGGTGACAAAGGAGCGGCCCCCAAGAAGGGGGATCCGCCCAAAGAACGCTTACATGACCTCCGCAAGAAGCTGCTCGACGTGGTGAGGAACAATGCCAAGATTACGCCGGTGGCTCGCGAGTATTTCCTCAAGCAGGTTACGGAACACAGCGAAAAATTGCTCGATAACAATCTGGTCGTGCGGCAGAACATCATCTTGGTCGTGGGCCAACTGTCGATCGACAACGGCATCATCGCGAAAGGGATCGAGCCGACCCCCTACGTTCCCGCTTACATGGTCCTGCTGAAAGTCATCAAAGATGAGAAGCAGCACGAAGTCTTGAAGATCTCCGCGCTGGTCGGGCTTGTCAGAATCTGCCGATTGGGTTTGGCCACGGCGGACCCCGCCAACGAAAAGAAACGGGCGGAAATCGCGATGGCGTTAGCCTCGGAATTGGCCAAGAAGAACACGCACTGGTGGTATCAGTTCCGTTTGGCCGAGTGTCTGGGCGTGGCAGGCGTGACCTTCGATCCCACCAACAAGAACAATCCGATTGTCCTGCAAACATTGGCGGAAGTGGTGACCGACACGAACCGTCACTGGCAGGCTCGGTGCGAGGCGGCGAAGGCGATCGGCCGCTTGCCGCTCGACAACTCCCTCAACATGACGCCCGTTTTGTATGAGATCGTCAAGTTGGGTTACGACATGGCTCAAGCCGCCAGCGAGAATCCCAAGAAAGAGTCCTGGGCCAATTACTTCATCACGCTCTATTTGGCTTTCAAGGCGGAGAATTCCAAGACGCTCGTCGCTGGTGGCAAACGCAAGCCCGGCCTGTTGGAGGCGCTCCCCGCGTCGCGAGAGATCAAAGAAGCTTACGAGCAAATTCTGCAAATGGCGTTGCAGGTCGTCGACAACCCCGGCAAGCCATTTCCCGACCCACTGCTTACCGGCTTCGATACTTGGTTGAAGACTCACGTCCCCAACAACAGGCGCATCACGGCCAGTTCTCCGGAACTGGGTATCAAGCCAGGCCCCGCCTCAAAGCCAAAGCCGGCTGGCAGCAAGACGTCCACATCGCCGCCCGCTCCGGTCATTGGGCCGTAAGAAATCTCGGTCCCACGCCGCGGGTCTTTGAAGATTAGAGCCGCGACCGCCAGGGAGCGGTCTTGATCGTTGAACACTCCCTCACGGTCTCGGCTCTTAAGATCACTGGCTCGGAGAGGCTGGCGAGCAAGGAAAGGGATCTCTCATGAGTCGCCGGTTGCGCCACTGTTTGCTCACCGTTTGCGTTCTCCTCGTGTCGGCGACCATGATCGGGGCCGTCGGAAAGTCGGCTGAGCCGCAGGATGTTGTTTTCCGCTCCAAGTTGGACGGCAGCGAGCAACGCTACGTCATCGTGCTGCCCGACGGTTTGGATTCGCAGCCAGCAACGTCGGTGTTGGTCGCGTTGCACGGGCATGGGGCGGATCGTTGGCAGTTTGTGAAAGACGGTCGCGATGAATGCCGAGCGGCTCGCGATGCGGCGGTGAGGCATCGGATGATTTACGTCTCGCCCGACTACCGAGCGAAGACGTCCTGGATGGGACCGGCGGCTGAAGCGGACCTGCTTCAGATTCTGGAGGAACTTCGGAGCAAGTATCCCATCCGCAAAGTGGTGATCAGCGGAGGTTCGATGGGAGGCACAGCCGCGCTGACGTTTGCCGCGTTGCATCCCGATCAAGTCGATGGCGTCGTCTCGCTCAACGGCACGGCGAACTTGGTGGAGTACGCTCAATTTCAAGAGGCGATCGCCGCCTCGTTCGGTGGCTCGAAGCAGGACAAGCCCGACGAGTATCGCAAACGCTCGGCCGAATTGAATGCGGACAAACTCACGATGCCCATTGCGATGACGACCGGAGGGAAGGACACGCTCGTGCCGCCGGATAGCGTGTTGCGATTGGCCGAAGCCTTGAAACAGCAGAACCGCCACGTGAAGTCGATTCACAAACCCGATGGCGGACACGACACCAAGTACGGGGATGCGATCGAGGCGTTCGAGTTTGTTTTGGCTCAGTTGTTGGTTGCGGGAACGGACTCGGCCACGAAGCCGGTGCTCGAATTTGGAGCGAAGCCGGTGACGATTGTTTGTCTCGGCGACAGTGTGACCGGAGTCTATTACCACACCGGCGGGCGACGGGCGTATCCAGAGATGCTGGAGGTTGCGATCAAGCAGGCGATTCCGAACGCCAATGTGAAGGTCATCAACGCGGGGATCAGCGGCCACTCGACGGAGAACGGATTGACGCGACTCGATCGCGACGTGCTGATGCACAAGCCCGACTTGGTGACGATCAGCTTTGGATTGAACGATCTGACTCGCCTGACCGAAGAGCAGTTCGGCAAGAATCTCGAAACGCTGGTCGGTCGCTGCCGAGACGCGAACGCTCAAGTCGTGCTCTGCACGCCGAACTCGGTCATCACGACGGGAGGCCGGCCGATTGAAAAGGTGAAACGCTACTGCGACGTGATTCGCGCGACTGGTCAATCGCTCAAGCTGCCGGTCTGCGATCAGTTCGCGGCGGGCGAGGCGTTTCGCGCGAAGGATGCGTGGGCGTTTCGCTGCATTCTGAGCGACGAGATTCATCCCAATATGGACGGCCACAAATTGATGGCTCAGGAACTCTGCCGCACGATCACCGGCAAAGAGACTTCGCTGGCAAGCGTGGGTCCGTTGCAGCCGGCGCTCGTCAAAACGAAAGCGTTGATCGAGAGTGGCAAGCCGGTGAAGGTGCTGGCGATGCCGCCATTCGACGCGCTGATCGGTCCCGCGTTGAAGCAGTTGTCGCCATCGGCCGCAGTCGAAGTCGTCGTTTGGCCGACCGCCGGAAAGTCATTGGCGGAACTCGAACGAGCGGCGAATCAAACGGTGCGTGCCATGAAGCCGGACCTCGTGATCATCGCGGTTCCGGCCGGACTCATGGCGGCTTCGGATGAGGAGTATTTTCGTTCTTACTCGTGGCTCATGAATTGGTCGCTGAGCTTCGGACATCAAGAGTGGGACTGCCTCGTCGTGCATCCGAGCGTAGTGACTCCGGCCAGTCCCGATCCTCGGCAAGAGCTGATTCGCCAATTGGTGAAGGCTCAAGAGCTGACGCTGATCGACCGGGTGACGGGAGAGGCTTCGTCGGCCGAAGCAATCTTCGCGAAGGGCCTCAAACAAGCCTGGTGAACGAGTCTTCCATCAGGCGAACGGCACCGAAAACATTGTTGCCGTTTTGCCGTGCGAACGAGCGGCGAAGTCCGAGCACTTACAGCTTCGGCAACACGGGAGGCTTCGGCGGGAGAGCTTTCGGTTGAGCGGGCTTCGGATCGGGGACGAACAGCGGGCGTGGCTTTTGAGGAGCAGCCGCTTGGGGTTTGTTCGGTGGCGGTGGCGGTGGCGGCGGGATGAACCGCTCTTCGATGCGGATGCCGAATGGTGATTGCAACTCGCGTGTGGCCATGATCGCCCAGGGAGTGCCGGGGGCTTCGGCGACCACTCGGTTCAGCAAATCGGTTGCGAGCAGTGCTCCCTTCTTGCTGACGACGCCGGAGTTCTTCACGTCGGGGGTCGGATGAAAAATCCAGTGGTTGGAGCGAGTGTTGATGTCCGACTCGGCCAGCGACGTCTTGATCGTGGCCAGTGAGTAGTTGTATTCAAGATTGCGAGTTTTGTTGGCCAGCAGCCGGCCGTAGTTCAAGCAGAACGCCATGCGCCAGCGGAGCGATGGTTCGCGGTCGAGTTCCTTTTCGATGCCGGGCGGAAACGCCTGCAACATCGCATCGAGCATGTACTGGCTCTCGGCGACATCCTTCTGAGCTTCGGTGGCGACCTGCCGGAAGTTGGCCGCGGTGACTCGAATGTCCAGTCGCGGCGCGCCTTTGACTTTGAATCGCTGACTCATCTGAGCCGCGTTCATCACGCAGACTCGCAATGGATGCTTGCGAACGTCCTTCGCGAAATCCTCGATCTCGCCGAAGCTGTAATCGGGAGCGAACGTCCGCAGCGTCGCATCGTCGAAAGTGCCGATGGGAGCGAGGCCGGCCATCGTGGTCATGTTCGTCAGGAAGTAGACGCCGCCCGTTTCGCTGACCAGCCGAGCCAGTGCGTACGGAGCGAACCCCGACGAGAGGTATTCGTACTGCGGGCCATTGAACCAGAATGGCAAGCTGACGTTCTCGGCCATCGCCGCTTCGGGGCCGAGGTCGATAGGGAGTTGATACGTCTTGCCATCTTCGGGAGCGACATACGGCACAAAGCCGCGCCGCTTACCGAACGGAGCGGTCGGGCCGATAACGAATGCCTTCGCTCCGTACCGATTGCAGACCGCGATCGCGTCCAAGTGAGGCCGGCCGAAATCGTCACCCGCTTCGTCGGTGATCGTGATCAGCATGATGCGACGATGCTGCTGAGTACGGTACTCCGACCACAAATTGACCACCTGCTTCACGGCGGTGAAGACGTTCTCAACGCCGGACGAATCGGTCGGCAGATTCGTGATGCCGGCCTCAACGTCGTCGAACTTGTCGGTCGGTTTGACAATGAAGTTCGTCTTCTCGCCAAACATGACGACGCCGGACAGCAGTCCTTTTTCGTGACGCGGAATCGTGGTCGTATTCTCCAACGCGCCGAGCTCTCCGTAGATGCGTCGCAACCGTTTGGCGACGGCCTCTCGCTGCGTCTTCAAACTGGCCGAGCCATCCATTAGCCACACCACCAGCACTTTGCTCTCTTGCAGGTTCTGAGCGATCTCCCAAGTCACGCGATCGAGGGCCGACTCGATCTGTACGAGTTGCTCGCCGGTCGAGCCTTTCACGACCAACCGGTCGTCGAACTTCAGTCCCTCCGGCACGTCATAGGCCGGCAGCTTCGCTTGATCGACGCGGGCTTCATCAAGCAACTGCTTCGCCGGAGCGGCCACCTTGGGCGTGGTCTGCACGACGGCCAAGCCGAGACTCATGGCGTTCGTGACCTCGCGGACTTCAAGCTCCCGTTCGTCCGGGTTCGCCAATTCAAACGGGATCGCCTCTTCGATCTCTTGGTGAATCACGTTCTCCGCGAATTTGGTTTCGAGCACCGGTGCCAGTGACTCCGTCGGCGTCGGCAGAAACCATCCGGCGAGATTCGTCATCAGCCACAAGTGCAACAGCAAGCTGACCAGCAATCCGCCGAACGCATTGCGTCCGGCTTTGAGATTGGACCGGTCGATGTCGTCATCGACGAGTTCTAGCAGGATGACTTCGTCGGCGGATGGATCGCTTTCGCGCGTCATGCCGCCATTCGCAATACGACTGTATTCCGCCGCCTCACGCCAAGTGTCCTGAGCCACGACGCTCATGATGGGATGCCTCCCTGAAGGAATTGACTGCCCGGCGAAACTATAACCCGCGAGCGAGCAAGTGCCTAACAGGACTGCGCACGATCGCTCGTAGTGACCCGATTTATCGGGTCGGTCTCGACCCCATCAATGGGGTCACTACGAGCAAAGGTGCGCGGTCGTGCTAGTTCAGGCTGAAGGCGGGGAGAGAGTTCTCGGTGATCCCGGCGGCCAGTTGGCGCTGTCTCTGCCGGAGGTGTTGCAGCACGAGGTCGCTCCGGACATCAACGTCCTGCTCGGCCAGCAGCGATTGAGCCTCGTTGGGGTTCAGTCCCAGCGAGTGGGCCAGCACGTCGCACAACACGCCGAGCGGAAGTTCGGCATCGAACAACTGGTGCAGCAGCGGAGCCGATTGCAATTCCGGCAAGACCTCGGTCGCGCCGGCCAGCAGTTCGCGCTGGCGGTGTCGGCGATCAATCGTCAGTTCTGTCGGATACCAATCGGGCAACAGGGTCAGATTCGCGAGGCGGTACGGCAGTTCGGTGTCGAGTTCCGATTCGATGCGTGCTCGGCAGAGTCCACGCAGAGCGAGATTGAACCGACCATCGGGGAGCCGCTCTGCAACCTCAATGTGCCCCAGGCAGACGACCGGATGAATCTTGGCCAACTTGGTCCCATAGACCGACTCTTGATGAGGTCGCATCAGAGCCATCGCAATCAACCGATCGTCGTTCAAAGCATCCGTGATCATGGCTCGGTAGCGCGGTTCAAAGATGTGCAACGGCAACCAAGTGTGGGGAAATTGCACCACGTTCGGCAGCGGAAACAGCGGAGCCTGTCCGGTGAAAAACTCCAGTTGATCTTCAACGTCAAACATGTCGCTCATGAGGTCACGTCCTGGGGAGGGGCAATCTTCGGGACGAGTTCGTCGCGAAGTTGAATATCGGTCGGATATCTGTCTTTGTGGTCGAGCAATTCCTGAAAGCAGCGTTGGTAGTCGATCAGGAACGTGGCGAGATCAATGCCCATGAAGCTCGGCTGATAAGGGTTGAGCTTCTGGCGGCACGAGTCGTAAAGCTTTCTCGCCCCACCGAAGTTTTCGTTGCCGAAGTGGAACAGCGAAACGGATGCCTGAATGAGTCCTTGCAGGAATTTTCGTTCGTCACCGAGCGACTCGGCCCACAACTCCTCCCAGACATCGTGGGCCTCAAAGAATTCCTCTTCGTTGAACAATCGCAGACCTTCGAGATACTGCGGCGCGTATCCATCCGACATGGGGTGGTCCTTGTGACGCTTCGGGTTACTTTTCATTCCTCGCCATTGCGGGCGGAATTCTAGCGCCGCACGATTTCGCCAGTCCACGAGCAACCTCTCCTCTTCGCCAAGTTCATTATGCCTCAGACCAAACAGACCTCACGCGGCGATGACCGAAAGCAACGCGCCCTCAAAATCGCTTGCCAATTGGCCGAGACCTATGCCGATGCCGAGTGTGCTCTGAATCATGAGAATCCGTTCCAATTGCTCGCGGCGACGATCCTGTCCGCTCAATGCACTGACGAGCGGGTCAACATGGTCACGCCGGCCCTGTTCGCGAAGTATCCGACTCCGGCCGCGTTGGCCGCCTCGCAGCAAGCGGATGTCGAGACGATCATCCAATCGACCGGCTTCTTTCGATCCAAGGCCACGAACCTGCGCGGCATGGCGGCCGCGTTGGTCGAGCAGTTCGGCGGCGAGTTGCCCCGCACGCTCGACGAAATGGTGTTGCTGCCGGGAGTCGGCCGGAAGACGGCGAATGTGGTGCTCGGCACGGCCTTCGGACTGCCGACTGGCGTCGTGGTTGATACGCACGTCAAACGTCTCACACGGTTGCTGGGGCTGACGAAAAACCTCAACCCGGAAAAGATTGAACGTGACTTGGCGGCATTGCTGCCGAAGTCGGAATGGATCAACTTCTCGCACCGCCTGATTCATCACGGTCGCCGAATCTGCAACGCTCGCAAACCCAATTGTCCAGAGTGCCCGTTGTTGGAACTCTGCCCGCGCGTTGGATTGCCGGCGCTGCCAACGTAGACGAGACACTCCGTGACCCGAAGCGTCCAACGTCCGTCAAAATGGGTTCGATTTCATTTGTTTCATTCCTTTGACCGCATTCCTTTGACTCGACTCGTCAGTCTCATCACCGGAGTGTCAATCAAAGGAATCTGGTCAAAGGAATGAAGCCAACATGAGAAATCGACGTCGAAAAACTCTGCTAACTCAACGTGAGTCACTTCAAAAATTACTCTTCGCGTTCGTTTGTCTTCTGCTTCTTAGTTCGAGCGCGGCCCTCGCTGCCGAGCCGCTCGTCGGCAAGAAATTCGACGATGCGCTGGAGCAGAAGATTGGCCGAGCTTGGGGCGGCGGTGACGGTGACTCGATTCGCGAGGCGTTCCAGCAACTCACGCAATCGAACCATGTCTCGATCGTGCTCGATCGACGGATCGATCCGACTCAGCCGGTGACGTTGGCATTACCTTTGACTCCGCTGCGCGACGTGATCGGCAAACTCAGTGAAACAGTGAATGCGGGAGCCGTTGTGGTTGGTAACGTCGTCTACGTCGGCCCCGCCGAGTCGGCCAAGAAGCTGCGGACGCTGATCGAACTGCGCAACGAGGAGTTGTCGAAGCTGGCCGCCATCGCGGCGAAGAATGCAGCGAAGTCCCCGTGGAGAAATCCGAGCGTCTCGCTGACGCAGCGGCGGACGTTTGCCTGGAAAGATCTCGATCGGCCGCGCGACGTCCTCAAGCAAGTCGCCGCGACGCTGAAGATCGAGATCGACGGGCTCGACAAGCTCCCGCACGACTTGTGGGCCGGTTCATCGCTGACGCAGGTGACGGCCACCGAAGCGTTGTCGCTGTTGCTGGTGCAGTTCGGGGCGACGTTTGAGTTCGTCCCCGACCGAGCCGCGATTCGACTCGTGCCGATTCCCCAACGAGTGCTGATCGAGCGGAACTACGCGCTGCCGCCGAATGCCGCGGAGACCGCCGTTGCGGCCCGCTTGAAATTCGCCGATGCGGAGTTCGTCGTGAGCGGCGCGAATCTCACCGTACAAGCGACGGTCGAGCAGCACACTGACATTAACGACTGGCTGAAACCCGGCGGACAGAAGCCGGTCAAGCCGCTACCCAAGAACCAACCTGACAAGCCGCTCAGCGAGCGACTCTTCACGCTCAAGCTGGAGAACGCCGCGCTCGGCGATGTCATCAAGACGTTTGTCGCCAACGGAGTCTCGATCGAATACGACTCGAAGCAGTTCGCCGACGCAGAGATTTCGCTCGAAAAGAAGATCAACATCGACGTCAAACAGGTCTCGGCGGAAAAGCTGTTCCGTGATCTCTTCGAGCCGCTCGGCATCCAATTCACGATCGACGGCGACGGCGTCCGGCTGCGTCCGAAAGCCAAATGACGCGCACCGGAAACAGCAACAGCCCGGCGGCCAAGTGGCAGTCGGGCTGTGAAGTTGTGAATCGCGGCCGAAAACACTACTGCGCGGCGGCGGCGGTTTCCAAGACGGCAAACGGACTGATGCGGAAGGCTTTCTCGACGAGCGCTTCCTTATCGCCCTGATTCGTGGCCTTGGCAAATTTCACGCGGAGCTTCTTCAACTGTTCGCCACGCTTGCGTCGCCGAGCCAATTCACGCTGTCGTTCGCATCGTCCCATGATTCGTTGTGACCTCTGATCTTAGAATCGTTGACCAAAATCGTTTCTGCCCCAATGCAGGGCGAGACTTGTAGCGGGCCTGCAAAAGACGGTCAACCGGCCCCTCGAAAACCCTTTCCGGCCGAGGCCACTTCGTTCATGCTCCCGCACATGTCCGCACCGTACTTCGCCGAGCTGATTGTCGAACCATTTCTGCACGGCAAGCGGATCGACACGTTCTTAACAAAGCACTTCCGCAACTACTCGGCCTTTCGGGTGCAGCGGATTGTGCGAGCGGGTGAGGTGCGGATCAACGACGTCTTGGCCGACAATGATTCGCGTGTCTATCGCGACCAACGAGTTTCGGTGCGTTTGATCGAACCGCCCGACCGGCTCCTGCCGCCGGCTCCCGGCCCGTTGCACATTCTCTACGAAGACCCGTGGCTGCTAGTCGTCGTCAAGCCGGCGGGACAGATCGCTCACCCGGCGGGAGACTACGCGACGAACTCGCTAGCCAACGTCGTGCAACATCACCTCGACCAACAAACGCGCTGGCGAGGCTTGCTGCGACCGGGCATCGTGCATCGGCTCGACCGGTTGACCAGCGGCGTGATGGTCGTCGCGAAAGAACACCTCTCGCACGGACTGCTGACCGAAGCATTCATGCGGCGAAAGGTTCACAAGACCTACGTCGCGCTGGTCATGGGGGTCGTCGAGCCAGACAGCGGGACGCTCAATAAGCCGATCGGCGAGTCGCTCGACCGCGAAAGCTGCTTGATGACGACGCATCCCGACGCGATTGATGCGCGAGCCGCGATCACTCACTTCCGAGTCCTCGAACGCTTCCCTGAGCACACGCTTGTCGAAGCGAAGCCGGTGACCGGCCGGCATCATCAAATCCGAGTTCACTTCGCCGACATCGGCCACCCGGTCGTCGATGACGAGTTCTATGGCCCGTATGGCTGGATCAAAAAAGATCCGGCCGGCATACCGACCTCACGTCCGGCCGAAAGCCGACAGCCGATAGCCGATAGCCGTTATTCCATTTTTCCTGTTGATGAAGACGAGACCACTGCCGAGATCCCACCAGAATTGTTGCTGATCGGCCGACATGCGCTGCACGCGCATCGGCTCGAATTCCGCCACCCGATCACCTGGGAACCGCTCGCGTTCGAGGCCCCGCTGACGGAGGACATTGCTTGCGTTGTTGAGCGATTGCGTTCGCCCTCGCTTTGTGAGCCGATGGCGCAAGCCACGGGCCTTGGTGGTTGACGTTTAACGGCGAATCGCCCGACGCTAGCGCGTTCGGCTCACAATGCGAGCCTACGCAAACAACTCGCGCACCGGCTCACCGTCATCCGTGATCGGGACTGGTCGATCGCCCGCATAGATCTCCTCGCGCGGGTTGATGCCGAGGGCACAATGAATCGTCGCGTGCAGATCGGGGATCGATACCGGTCGCGAAACGATCTTCATGCCAAGTTCGTCGGTCTCACCGATCGTGACACCGTTCTTCAAGCCGCCGCCGGCGAGCACGCAACTAAAACATTTTCCGTGATGTCCGCGTCCGCCGCCGCCGTCGAACTGCGCGGGTCGGCCGAACTCGGTCGCCACGACGATCAGCGTCTTGTCGAGCAGCTTCTTCGCTTCGAGATCAAGCACCAGCGCCGCCAATGCCTGATCGAGTTCGGCAATCAGCTTGTGCTGATTCACGATCCCGTCGTTGTGAACGTCCCAGCCGGTGCCGTTGAGGAAGTTGAGGTTGTGCGACACTTCAATGAACCGCACTCCTCCTTCGATCAATCGCCGAGCCAGCAGACAGCGTTGTCCGAACTCGCCGCCGAATTCATTTCGCAGTGCGGCCGGCTCACGATCCAGATCAAACAACCGCATGAATTCCGGCCCCGCCAGTTTCTGAGCGGCCGTGATCGCCGCGTCGTATTCGGCCGCGAATCCCTCGCTGCCGCCGCGTGCTCGAAAATCGTCGCGCACCGCGTTGAGCAGTTTCTCACGCCGAGCCTGTCGCTCATCGGTGATCCCGACCGAGCGTTTGAGCGCCGGCGGCCCGGACGTCGTGTCGGTTACATGCACATAGCCGTACTTCGGGCCGAGAAACCCCGGCCCGCGAGTCACGTTCGGATAGCCCATCAAGACGTAGGCCGGAACCCCCTCGGCGATCGTTCCGCGTTGATGAGCGACGATCGAGCCGATCGACGGATAAGTCTCCGTGCCGCTCGTCGGCCGCCCGGTGTGAACTCGATTCGTCGCCGCCGCGTGCTCGTCGATCACATCGTGGTTGACCGTCCGCACGATGTTGAACCGATCCAGAATCTTCGCGCAGCGTGACAAGTGCTCGCACACGCGCGTCCCCGGAATCGCCGTCTCGATCGAGTCGTAATACGACCCCGGCTTCTTCTCCTTCGGATCGCCTTTCATTTTTACATCCCATGAGTCGAGATGACCCTGACCTCCGCCAAGCCAGATGAAGACGCAGTGCTCGGCCTTGCCGCGCGGGAGTTCGGCCCGTTTCTCCTCACCGAAGATCGAGTCCAACGGCAAGCTGGCGGCGACAGCCAACGCGGTTGAGCCGGCGATAAGTTCACGTCGAGAGAGCATCGGAAAGTTCTCCTTGATCAACGGTCGTGTCCGAGGCGCAGCGTCCGGGGTCGGGTGAAATCTTTGCAGAGCGAGAAGGATTTGTCTTCGTGTCAGCGATCTGTCCGATCTCCGTGCTCCGTGCTCCGTGCTCCGACCCTGCCATCCGTGCGGCGAACACAAAGAGGAGGATCGCACGGATGGCAGGGCCGGAGCACGGACCAGAACACTTTCGATGGCGGACGCCCCCGTTCAGCTTACGGCCCTCGCGTGCGAGTGACGAGTTCGCGAAACGTCGTCCGCACGGACTTGTGAAGGAATCGAGCGAACCCAGAGCCGATCCGGTTGGCCACGATCAGTTCCACCACATCCGCGAAGTCTTTGTGAGTCTGACGCAAGTTGCCCGATCCGCACGCAATTTTGGATTCAATCAATTGTGCCAACGACCGACGATGGCGTGAGGAATGTTGGCCGCCTCCAGCAATTGATGGCAGTGCTGCGCGACCTCCCACAAGGTCTCGTTTCCAAGCATGGCGTAAGTCCGGCTGGCGAGCATGAGCATCTCGGCGCTTTGATTGAACGGCATTCGTCTCCTACAACGCCCGATGGCCTATGCCAACCAGTGCTGCCCGGAAACAGCGACGTGGATTCGGAATCGTCGGCGGTGGAGCGGTGATCAGCGAGCTGCGAAGGCGACTACAAATTCAGTCTTGAGCAAATTGTTGCCCATTGGAGGCCGGCTATTTCCGAGTGCCCTCGATTTCGGATGAAGAGATTCAACGGCGGCGTCAGCACACGAGCGAACGCTCGCTCGCCGATATCTGGGCCAAGCTCGGAGTCCAACAATGAAGTTCGGCGAAGAACGCGACGACGGAACTCGCCTGCTCATTGTCGAACTGATTGCCGTTCTGTTTGAAGTTCGCCTTGATGACCGGAAAGCCTCTGTGTTGCGCATCGAGTCGATCCCACCACTCCGGCCCAAGCCGCGATGAGCAACCGACCGTCAGTTTCTTCACGGCACGATCAAAAACTCCGGGCTGTTGATCAGCGACCAGATCAGGTCTTCGGCGCGTTCGCGCCAGTCGGCATTGAGACGTGAAGTCGTCGGATCGCCAAACGCCAATTCTTCGGCGAGGCGTTGCTTGCGGAGGTTCGCTTCGACTTTGAGATGGTTGGACCACGAGACTCCGGTTTGTCTTGGTGGCTGCGAGCGGCGGACAGGGTGCTCGCCGGGAACGATGCGGGACTCGAAGCCGTCGCTCAGCAGGTCGCCGAACAGTTGGCGTTCGCTCTTCGTCGCGGGGCGAGTCAGGATGCGTTGCGTCACCGAGTCGATGAACTCTGCGGGAGACTTCGCGGTCAGCGCGAGTTCTGTGAACGCGCTGTCGTCGGAGAGTTGCGAGATCCGTTTGGCGATGACGCCGTTGGCGAGGATCGCCGGTTGTAAGACGGTCGTCTCGTTGGCTCGCACCGTGGTGGGGTCGGGGCGGGAGGCTCGCCAGCCGAACGATTCGAGGACATCGACGATGGTCTGCGCGGCGGGAAGCGTGAGGCTCGGCCGGTCGCGTTCGTTGGACATCGACGTGAATTGCCAGGCTCGGCGGGCGTGACCGAGGCTGATCGAGACGTCTTGCCTGCGTCCGCCATCGACGTCGATGTTGATCTCCTCGACGTTGAACGGCTTGCCGGCGGCGACGAACAGCGAGTCGAGCAGTTGCTCAGCCGACAGGCGGCGCGACGTAGACACAGGCGGCTCGCCTGTGTCGCTGCCGACGCCGGCCACACGCGAGCCGCGTGTGGCTACGGAATACGCCCTTGAATTCAGGATCAACCGCGTGAGGTGCTTCACGTCGTAGTCGTGCGTCACGAATTCGTGTTCGAGCCATTCCAGCAGTTCGGGATTCGACGGCTTCGCCTTCTCCCAATCATCGACCGGTTCGACCAAACCTTTGCCGAGCAGTCGCGCCCAAATTCGATTCACAATGACTTGCGCGAAGCGATGGTTCGACGGTGACGTGATGAACGCCGCCAGCCGCTCGCGCGAGTCATTCGGATTGAGCAGCAACTCATCCGGCACGGCGGCGACGAGTTCCTCGAACGGCCAAGTCGGCGCGACGGACTCGCCCGGCTTGAGAGTAACTTTGACGAGCGGTTCGCGGCCGCGCACGGCGAAGGCTTCGAGATTCAAGCTGCTGGTCTTCGGAACTTTCTCCGGTCCACGTTTCAGCAGCGCGGCGAGCGAGAACAGGTCGTGTTGCAAGAACTCGTGATACGGCGCGTCGTGACAACGAGCACATTTCATCTCCAAGCCGAGGAACGCCTGGCCGATGACATGCGCCTTCGCGGCCATCGGAACGTCGTTCTGGCTGGCGACCGAGAAGCCGCCGGGGCCGCCGTAGCGGATGCTGCCTTCCATCAGGATTAGCTCGGTGACGAATTGGTCGAACGGTTTGTTGTCGAGAAAGCTTTCGTGAATCCACCAGCGGAACGGGCCGGTGTTGTTGAGCGTCGGGTTCAGGATGTTCGGGTTCTCGGCGAGCACGTCTTGCCAATAGCTGACCCAATGGTCGGCATAGCCCGGCTCGGCCAGCAGCTTGTCGATGATCGCTGGGCGTCGTTTCGCTTCGGGCTGAGCGAAGAAGAATTGGATCTGCTCAGCGGACGGAATCGTGCCGATCGTGTCGAGACAGACTCGGCGAAGGAACGACCAGTCACTGAGCGGCACGGCGCTAGCCGCCGGTGGATGAATCGGCGGCAGACCGGCGGCTAGCGCCTTGCTGCTCACTGCGTCGGCGCGAATCGCCTTTCTCGCGAACTCATGTCTTCGATTCCAGAACGCAGTCCATTCGCGGCTGGCATCTCGACGGCGTTGTTGATTGATCGTGACCAACTCGTCGAGCCGATGAGCGACGAAATCCGTCCAGGCCTCGTCGGTCAGCACGAATGGTTTCGTCTGATGCAGCACGGCGAACGAGTCGCTACCGGGGCCAGCCAGAGCGACGAAGGTTTCACCCAACTCCGGTCGCACGCTCTTGCCGCCGAGGAAGACTTCCCACGTCAGACGATGCCGACCGCCTTCGGATTTGATCGTCGCAATCGTGTCTTGATCTCCGGGCCGCAACGCTCGATGTCCGGGAGCGGGGACTCGGTCGATCCCCCAAACTTCCTCGTGCCCGTCGCCTCGAAACTTCGGGAACGGATTCGCGACGGTCAGCTTTCCATCGACGAACAACCGCGACGCACTGCGGCTGCGGATCAGGAACCGGCTCTCGCCCTTCGACAGCTCGACGTCGCCGGTGACGCGCACGACGAACGGGTTCGAGCGATCGGCTCGCACGCCTTGCGGCGAATACTTGTGAGCGATCTCGGCCAGCGCGAACGCCGATTCGGTGTAGCGCTCGGTCGGTTCGGGCGCGATGAAGTCCCAACTCAGTTTGTCGGGGATGCCCTCGAAGATTTCGACGAGCACGCCGTCTTTCGGCGGGTCGAGCGTTGTGAGGTACGGCTTCGGTTGCAGCACTTGGAATCGAGCCGCGATCCGTGCGGCCGGCAGAGCGGTGCGGTAGATCGCCACCTCGTCGATCGCGCCGTGAAAGCTGTTGCTGGAGTTCAATGCGATTGCCGAGCCGATCCAAAGTTCATCGTCATCGACAACCGGAGCCTCCGTCGTCGCTCCGCCGAAGTCCCATTCACCGTCAAGCGGCTGGCCGTCGATGTAGCCGCGAATCGACTCCGGCTTGCCGAACGTGTAACTGGCCGCGACGTGATGCCAGCCGGTGTCGATGTCGAAGCCGGTCTTTGAGGTCCAGCGGTGATAGTCCTCGGATTTCCCTTTGCGGTTGTCCTCGCTGCGAAACAGAAACGTGACGCAAGCGTCCCCCTTCTTACCGGCGAGTCGCAACGCATAGTTCTGATTGTCCTCCGCGACGCCGACGTTCTTCGTGCGACCCTTGCCGACGACGTACATCTGCTGACCGTCGCCGAGCTTCTTCACCAACACCCACGCTTCAAGTGTGATCGAGTCATTCAATCCGAAATCGAGCAGACTCTTCTCACCCGGATCAGCGACCTTAATAACGGCCGGTGATTCAAACACAGCCGCCTGATTGTCGGCCTCGAAGTTAAGGAACTTTGGTGGTCGTGGCCCGACTTGGTCCGCTCGGACATAACCCTTCGAGACGGCGCTCGCGTCATTCAAGTTGTCTTCGTCGAACAATCGCGACGGAACTCCGCGAGCGATGATGCCGTGTCCCAGCGATTTCGGATGCACCTCAAAGAGATTGTCGTCGAGCCGCCAATAGGCCACCGGACGATCCTGTAATACGGGCTCGGCATACGGCGTCTGATCGGGCGTGTCGGCCACACAAGGCCGCGACCAAACAGCGGTGAGCAACAGGAGTCCCAAGAGCAGTTGGTGACGCATAACGAACCTTTCACGGCCTCGGTCGAACCGGAGTGCGGAAGATCTCGGCGACGGGGCAGCGGAAGCCGGGAACAACATCCTCACCACTGAGTTCATCGGACTCACGCAACTCTTGAGTCGAACCATCGAGCCGATGGATCGTCACCGTCTTGGTGTTCGGCACGACGACCCAAATCAGTTTGACCCCGGCCTTGCGGTACTCGTCGATCTTGAGGCTCAGTTCGTAAATCGTGTCGTTAGGCGAGACGACCTCTACCACGAGGTCCGGCACGATCTCGCAATAACCTTCCGGCTCGTCTTCCGGTGCAAGACGTTCGATGCGAATGAACGATATGTCTGGCTTGCGAATGCGATCGGGGTCTTCGGGAAAGGATGCCAGATAGCACCGATATCCTGCCCCCGCGACATTGACCCAGCCGAGTTGCTGCTGTTGGACAAAGACTCCCAACAGAGTCGCCAAGTGAGATGCGATCCGACTCGATTGCCAACCGGTGTTGCGCTCCACGAGTTCCCCATTGACGAGTTCGTATTGGTTGCAGTCTGGCCGAGCGAGCAACTCGGCGGAGGTGACTTTCGGACGTTCCTGAACAGCAAGCATGAATGGCGCACCTGTCGTTGAGGAGTTGGCGGAACTCTCCGTGACACCCTTGTGTAGGCCGCTCGACAAACGTGAAAAGAAACTAGTGGTCCACCAACTTTGAAACGATGGGATCGAGGACTGGATAGAGTCTTTTGAGCTTGATTCGAGCATCGCCTGTGGTGAATTGCCAGTTGACTCGGACTTTTTGTTCGTCGCGGCGCTCGTT
>JBJXEX010000297.1:0-34518 GCA_046156195.1 Planctomycetaceae bacterium
GCTGGGATGGAGAGGGGACTGTGACAAAGGCGGTCGAGGCATCGCTCGGACAGCCGAAGTATCACTTTCGCCTGCCGTGGTTCGCGCAGTTGCAGAGCGATGGCTCGGTGCGGATCAACGGCGATTCACAGGCCATCATGGAGCAGGAGCTCGCCTATGCCGCGGCAGCGCGGTTGAACTATTGGGCTGTCGTGGATTACTGGGATGAGGCTCCCGGCATGAGCATCGCCTTGAACCGTTATCTCGCCGCCAAAGACAAGCGTGGCATTCGCTATTGTCTGGTCGAGGAAGGTCATCGACTGGACAAGATCGGCAGCGCGGGCTGGAAGCGCCTGGTCGAACATTTTCAGAAGCCCGATTACCAGACCGTGCTCGATGGGCGGCCGCTGTTGTTTGTGTTTGAGCAACCCAAGCAGCTCGGCAGGACCGAGTGGGATGACTTGCGGCATCAAACGCTCGCCGCCGGGTTGAAGACGCCGTATCTCGTGCTGATGGGCTACCGTCCTGAGCAGGATGCAAAGGACATGACCTCGATCGGATTCGACGCCGTGTCTGCTTACGCTCGCGGCGGCAGCTACAGCATGACTCAGCCGACTTATGCCGAGCAGTGCGGTCTCATCCGCCGTGAGCGCTGGGAGACATGGCAGGCCCTGCGCGTTCCGAGCATCACCTTTGCCAGTGCGGGCTGGGACACTCGCCCGCGCAACGAGCGACCGCCGTTCTGGTTGAAGAATGAAATCAAGGGTGAGCCTGATCCCACTCCGCCGGCACAGCAAAAACCACTCATCGACGCCGTCACGGCCACACCCGATGAACTCGCCTCTCATGTCTGTGAGGCGGTCCAATGGGCGGCAACTCATCGCGATCTGAATCCCGCCAATGCCATCATCATCTACGCCTGGAACGAGCACGACGAAGGGGGCTGGCTCCAGCCCACGCGAGGTGCCGATGGAAAGCCCAACGACTCCCGCATCCAAGCCGTGGGGAAGGCCCTCCGTGCGCTGCCGAAGGAATACCTCAAGACCAAAGACAAGGATGATTGAGACGATCCTCGCGGACGATCTGGGGTATGGCGATAGAACCAATTCTTTCGCCACGCGCAATGGGAGTCGTGTTTGGTTCCGACTTTTCTCATCACTTCGACATAGCAGCCATCGCGCGGCCCAGTGCTTCGCCGGTTTCGTAATAGGTCTCGGCGTTGTGGTTGTAGTGGTAGCCTTGATTCACGGGCGAGACGTCGGCTTCGCGCCAGAGGTCGCGCGTATCGACGGCTTTCACGTTGCCTTTGAACTCCGGGTACTTGCCCTTGTCGCCATCGACCGCCAGTTGAGCTTCCGCGATCTGCAATCCGAAGCTCTCACGCCCCGGATTGCCGCAGCCGGTGGCTAACACGAACTTCGCTTTTGGTGAATCAAAGTCTTTGCGCAGCGACTTGATGAGATGTACGAGGTTCTGCTCGTAGCGACCGGCCAGCGCGGCGCTTTGGTCTTTGTGTCCCTGCCACCAGACGAAGCCCGCGACTTCATAGCCTTGGCCTTTGTAGCCGGAGTAATACTTTTCGAGGTTCTTCAGCACGGCTTTCGCGTGCGCGGTATCGGCGTCGTACTGCCGACCGGCGTACCACTGCACGGGCTTCGGATCGGTCCCCTTGTCCCAGAAGTTGGCGACGTCCTTGTAACCCGCGTAGATCTTGCCTTCGTGCTCGAATTGCTCGCTGCCGGGCGGCAACAAGTCCCAACCGAGACTCCGATTGCCAATGCACGCCTTAAGCAACAACACCGGCTCGTCATGAAAGTGACCCATCACATGCCCGAAGCCCAGTTCGGGACCGAACGAGCCTTTCGGAGTCAGCCACTCGTTGCGGACATCGCCGAACCGCGTCATGTCCTTGAAGTCGCCGCCGCGTGAATCCATCACATGGACGTATCGCACATCCTGCCGAGTGGTCCAATTCCCCGCGTCATCGACCAGGTGCGAATACTTGCCCTTTTCCTTGACCATGAACTCCAGCGAGCCCTTCAGCTCCTTCGGCCCGATCCGCCCAAAGCCGAGCATGTTGGACTGACCCATCATGACGTAGACCTTGATCGGCTTCGTCTGCTCGGCAGCCTTACCATCGGGCTTCGGCAACTGAGCCGGTACATCGGCAGCCAAGGCAACGAACGGTGCGAATAGAAATGCGAACAATCCGACTAATGAGTTGGACGCCTTCTTCAAGGCCGCCTCCGCCTGAGCGATCCCTTTGGCGGCCCCCCCCCCCAGCCACTTTCCCTTCGCGTGCTCGACCAATGCTTTGGCCGTGTTCACTTTGCCAAGAGCTTGCTGTGCGGCAAGTCGTTCCGCGTTGCCGTTGGACTTCGGCAACGAGGCGGGCGGGTCTACCGCGGTGACTGAGCGGGTGAGGACAACGAGCAGTATGGCAAAGAGAAAAAAGCTGCGTGCGAGGCGACTTGTCATGGCCCCTATTCCCAGAGTGAAACCTTTGATCGTGTAACGGCGAGTGAATGGCAGACTCATGATGCCCCTATTCCCAAAGAAGAATTTCCGACAGTCAAATGAGGGCAGAAAAATTGATGGCAGGAAAATAGAGGCGTTGAAAATTGAAGTCCTGGGTGTGCGATCCGTCGGTCTTTTGCCTTTCATTATCCTGTCTCAAATGTTCCTGTCGAAACTCTTCCAACCAGCAATTCGAGGATGACACCGTTCTGCTATTTGACGATGACAAACGCGGGCCGGCTGGCAGCCCGAGTTCCGTCGGCCTTCACACCCGCGGCAAACAGGACTCGCAAGCCCGGTTCGAGAGTCACTCCAGCGACTGTCCACGGCGCGGCGTCACTCGCGCCGACAATGCGATGACCGTCATGATACTCGACCCGCGCATAATCGCCGCTGACTTTGGCTGAAAACGTGTGCTGATCCCCGGCCTTGAGCGGCCCGCCGTAACCCAGTCCACAATCGGGGCCGCCCCATTTGTTGTCGCGCTTCTGGTAGGTGAGCTTCGGGCCGGTGATCTCCAGATCGGTGCAGGCCGAGTGATACGCGCGCCACGACCAGGCGGCGTACTCATCGGGAAACCAGACGGGATACTTCGCGTCGGCGAGCCGTTCCGTGCCGGCCGGTGTAATCGGATTCCAGCCGCTGACGGGGTCGAAGTCGCCGACCCAGCCCTGTTCGCGGACGACCGGATTGAGCTTCACAGGTTGTCCCGGCGGAGGCATTTCGGCGGGGAGGCGCGCGGCGATGCAGCGGTCGAGAAACGCCATGAAGAAATTGAACTTCGAATAGATGCCGTGATCGAAACCGTAAGTCGTCGCGCGGCAGCTCAGGTCGGCGGGCGCGTCGGCGTCGTTTCTGTAAACACGCTGACCGGCGCGCAGTTCGTTCTTCGGAATCTCCCAAGCAAACGCGAACGGAACTCGCTGAGTCAATTCCGGATGCTGGCGCAGGCGATTGGGAAAGGAATCGCTCCAAGCGAGCACTCGCTCTGGCGCTCGTTGATGCAGGTCCGCGCAAAGGTGCGATCCGTTCTGACCAAGCCAGCCAACGAGCGGCACGGTCGCCAGTTCCGGGTGCCGAGTTTCCTTCGCGGCGTGATCCAAATACCTCAGCAGCAACCCCATGTTCTGTGCTGCGTGTCCGAGCTTGAATCGCCCGTTGCGTTTGTCGTTGTGACCCAGATCGAACTCGAACGGCCACGGCACCGTCACCAGCGCGAAGTTCCACAAGTCGGCCAGTTCGCGCGGGTCGCCGCTGTGAAACACGAAGCAAACAAACACACCGCGCACCGGCTTGTCGCCATTTGGCAGATAGAGATGAACGTGCTCCTGGTCGTCGCGCACCTCGCGCCAAGTCGGCTGGCCTTCAAGCCGAGCGATCAGCAGCCAGCCCGGCGGGAAGTCATCTGCCGCGCCGACGGGAACGGTCAGCAACAAAGTCAGAATGCCAATAAGGCAACGTGATGTCGTCGGATGTCTTCGCACTGTCTCAACTCCCTAGCGACGATTGTCAGACAACATGCGTTTGTCCCTGACTTCGATGAAAGAAGATCCTGTTTTCATTCGCGGTCTCTCTTCATTCGCCTGCGGCCAAGCCGGAGCGTCATCGGCCAGCAACGCAGACGACAGGAAGATTGATGACAGGAAAATGAAGGCATTGAAAATTGAAGTCATGGGTGTGCGATCCGCCGGTCTCGTGAATTTTGCATTTCATTTTTCTGTCCGCAATCTTCCTGTCTAAGTTTTATCGTTCAACAAACACGCGGGATGTTGTCAGGTCTTTGAACAGGTCACGCAGCCGAAATCCGGTCGGCTCGTGAATGGCCATGAGGCGGCGGATTTCGGCGGATTTCGGCGAGGTCGTCGATGTCGGGGATGCGGCCAGTGCCGTAAAGCACCCAGTTCTTCATCAATCCGCGCACCAGGTCGGCTTGATAATGCTTGACCAGCAGCGAGCGGCATTCGGCAAAGTTGGCGAACGATTCGCCGCGAGGCAGCTTGCCCGACGCATCAACCGGGCGCGTCTTGCCGACGCCGCGCCACGCGATTTTGCCGTCGAGTTCGCTGCGCTCGTAACGCTCGTGCTCGACATCTCGCCAACGGCCGCTGAGGTCGAAGTCCTGAAACGCGAAGCCGAGCGGATCAATCGTCCGATGGCAGACCGCACACTTCGTGTCCTCTTGATGTTGCCGCAGCAGTTCGCGAAATGTCTTCCCGTGATTCTTGCCGTCCGACGGAATCAGTTCCGGCACTTCCAGCGGCGGCGGAGGGGGCGGCGTGTCGAGGATGTGCCGCAGTGCCCAGGCTCCACGATAGATCAACCAGTTCTCTCCCATCCAGCAAAGTATCGACTGAATGCCCGCTTGTCCGAGCAACCCGCCGCCGCCGCGCGGATCGTCCGCTCGCAGCGTGACCGGCCGCAGGTGCCCCCCTTCGATCCCGTCGTAGCCGTAATGCCGCGCGAACTGTCTTCCATCACGACTCCCGTGATCCATCCGTCAGGAACGGAGCCGATCGGAAAGCATCTCACCGGACCATCAAGCATCGTCGCCGCCCTCTGCTGCTATTTTCCTGTCCCAAATCTTCCTGTCGAACTTTCCCTCTTCAAAAACGAATCAGACGTCAGCAACGACACGAGCAGTGTTTTGAAGCTGCCGTCACTGCTCAGATAAGCCTGATCCGCGTCTAACAGCGATTTCGCATCGGCCAGCGTTTCGTTGCGGCCGAGGTAATAGCGGAAGACGTGCCGAATCCAGACTTGCCGCACTCGATCTGAGTTGGCGAGCTTTGTCATCAGGTCGCGCGGGTCGCGGATCGGGCCGTCGAGCTTCGAGTCGTCCGTCCCGGCGATCAAGCCGGTCGTATCGAGCGGCACTCCGCGAAAGACTTCGCCGAGCGGCTTCCCTTTCTTATCCACATTCTTCGCCGTCGCTTCCGGGTCGAGCAGGGACTCCTCAGCGATTAGCCGGCCGAAGTGATCAAAATTCTCGAACGGCAGGCCGAGGTCATCCATGTGCTGATGACACTTCCAACAACGCTCATCGCGAGTGGCCGACGCCACGCGGTCGCGGAGCGTGCGGTGCTTGTCGTCTGGGATCATCGCGGCGACGCCGATCGGCAGGTCGGGAACCGTTCCGCCCAATAGCCGTTCGCGGATGAAGCGTCCGCGACGCACGATGTCGTTGTTGAAATTCTCGCTCCAGGCGACGAGCCAGCTCGGCTGCATGAGGATGCCGAGCCGTGTGTTCTCAGGCTGCTCGAACGGCTGCTTGTCGGTCCATTCGGTGAGGCCATAAAGCAATTCTGGCGGAGCTTTCCCTTTCTCGTTGTTCGGATTCGGGACCAGCGACCGTTGAATCTCTTCCTGTCGGGTCTGCTTGTTCGTCGCCGACTTCACATTTGCGAAAGCCAGTCGCGTCGTGAGCAACTGCCGGAAGACATCCCGGTCCTCGGCCAAGATGTGCAACACAAGTCGATCCGTATCGCGGACGGCTTGATCGGGTCGATGCCACAAATCCTTCGGCGAGTCCTTGAAGACATCGGTCGCGTTGTCGTACTCGAAGTATTCGCGAAAGAAGCCGAGCAGCCGCGGCTTCTGCATCTTCGGGTCATCGAGAATGCGGCGGACGTGCTCGGCAATCTGCTCACGCGTGGTGAGCTGCCCTTTGGCAACAGCCTCGAACAGCTTTCCATCACGGCGATGCAACAGCGCGCTACTAACTGCGGCGGCCGCTTCGTTCGGCGTGAGCATTCCGTTCGGTCCGCCCATCTCAGAACGAAACATCGCATCCGACTTCAACAGCACCGCGATGAGCATCGTCCGCAACGCACCGGGGCGATCGCCTCCCTCCGCGCATTTGTCGTACAGCCCGATCAGCCGTTGGACTTCGTCGGCGTCCGCCTGCCGTGCGATCGCGAGACTGAACTGCTTCTGAATCGCCTTCTCCAATTGAGTGCGCGTCGGCACGACGGCGGGGTCCATCAAGTCGGTGAATTCGCGCACGGTGTCGTTCTTCGTCTTCACCTTTCCATCGACGATGTCGTGCGCCGTCTGTCGATCGACAATCGCCTCGGCGTTGCGGAGCAAGATCTCGGTCGTCGGCTCATCGACTCGCGCGAGGCCGGCGAAATCCTTGATGCCCCGTTCGGGGTTCGCGGTAAACGGTTGCACGATCCCTTTCGGAGTGCCTCGCGCGACATCGTCTACCCAGCCGAGATACCCGTCGGGACTCAGCCGCCACAATCGCGGCGCGGGAGCCTTTGCGGCACCGGCAGCCTCGGTCGCGGGACCGAATAGCAACTCGTGCGGCACGAGGTTGCCCAGGTTCGGCTTCCGCTGAGCGTGTGCTCCAAGTTGCTCTGTTACCCACTTGGTGAGGATCTTCTTTTGCGAGTCCGTCGGCTGCGGCTTCGCGTCCTTCGGCGGCATCTCGCCACGGCGCACCATGTCGAGCACCACGGCCCAGCGAGTCCCTTCGATCGTCATGTCGTCCGTGAGATTGTCGAGCCGAATGTCCCCTTCCTGCGTCTCCACTCCGTGACACTTCACGCAGAACGTGTTGAGGAATTGTTTCTGCGGCGACGGATCAGGAGTCTCAGCCGCCGAAATCACCGACGCGCCCAGAAACGCCCAACAGGCAACACAACGAAGAACATCAAGACAGCCACGCGGAATCGACATGCTCGGTGCTCCAAGGTGGAGAATCGAAGAGGTCAACTGACAGGAAGATTGACGACAGGAAAATGTCAGCCCATCGAGTTCTCGTCTTTCATGTTCCTGTTCCAAATCTTCCTGTCAATCTTCTGAACGCTATTTGTAGAAGCTCGGTTTTCTCGGCACGATGTTGAGCTTCTTGTAGGCAAAGCCGCTGTCGGGTGGGTTGTACTCGCCGACGACGTCCATGCAGGACGACTCGTCGATGGTCGCTTCCATGTTCAAGCACCAGTAGGCGGCATTCACGGTCAGGCGGCGAAGCCCTTCACTTTGAAAATCCTGGGCGCTGCCCATCGTGACATGGAAGACTCGCGCGGTGTGCCCCGTGTTGCCGGTCCATGTTTTGACCCAGGCCACGGGAAGCGGAATCAGTTCGGCATTCACGGCGTCATTGTGTTTGCGACCCATCAGCGGCTGGCCGTCCACCAACGGCAGACAGCCTTCGGGGAGGCTGCCTCCTTCCTTGAAAGTGCGATAGACATCCGACGTGCCCCAGATGTCTTTGACCCCTTTCAGAGCGGGATGAGCTTTGTTCTGTTCGACGATGAGGCCGCGCGTCGAATCCTGCTGCCAGCGGCCATGATGACTGCGGAAGGAACCACCCAGCACTCCTTCGCCGAAGTCGATCTTCTTGCCGTCTCTCTGGTAGTCGAAACCAATGAAGCCGTGATTCGCGGTGCGGATGCCGATGATCGGCTTGCCGGAATCCAGGTAGTTGTAGATGTGCTTCAATTGCTCGGGCGGCAGCGAAATGAGTCGGCTGAACAAAATGACGAGATCGCACTTCTCCAGATGCTCGAGGCCAGGGATGTTGTGTGTGACTGTCTTGTCCTCCCAGCGAATCTTCTGGGTCGGATCGACGTCGTTGTCCTTGTTCAAACTGAAGAGGACGGTGCAGTGAAACCCATGATGCTTGGCCAGAAGCCGCGCCAGCATCGGCATCGAATGCTCGCTGCGGTATTCCTGATCCGCCGCGATCAGGACGATGTGCTTGCCGGCACCCGGCCCCTTGTCACCGGAGTACGTCAGCCACAGCGGACTCTCAGGAACCGGATGCTCGGCGGCGTTCAATCGGTGAGCGTTGCTCGAAATCGCGACCAGAACACTCAAGACCAAAGCGAGCAAGACTGAGGGACCAGCCGTTGGTTTCGTTGGGGACATTTTCGGTTTCCAGATAATCAAGGGAGTTGGCTTGTTAAACATGCGGCGTCGTAATGCCACGCTTGGGCGAGGATGGCATGAATCCCACCGAGCCTTTCTGATTGGCCGCCACACAACTAGAGATCGCCCGCATTTGATGTCTATCTCTGCGGTCTTCCAATCTCTGCGGTGCAAGAGTTCGAAGATTGAACCGCAGAGATTGGAAGACCGCAGAGGCGACGCTGCGTCGGAGCTATCGAGCGGGAATTTCATTGACGGTGTAGAACGCGTTGCGATGCAGCAGTTCTTCGTTATCGCGCGAACGCAGGCGGGCCAGGTCGAGTTCGTACACGAATCCTTGATCGAGCTTTTCGAGAGTTATCTTGGCCGAGAGTCCGTCGTCGGCCAGCGAGACTGCTTTCACACCCGGCTTGTACTGTTCGATTTCCGGCCCGCCGTAGCCGCCGTGATAAGGGTGAGTAAACGCGGAGATCGCATAGGAAGCCGTGGCGCTGCCGGTGTCTCGATCCACCGGTTTGGTGAACGTCACCTTGAATCCCTCCGGTTCGATCGTGATGCGGTTGATCTCGAAAGGCATCTTGCCGCTCCAGTCGAGTCGTTCGAGCGCGAACGGTTTGATGCCTCGAACGGGCCAGCCGCGATTGGTTCCGCCGCACAGCAGCTTGCCACTCGGAGTGAATTCGACGTTGAGGATTCCGGTCGAAAGACCCTCGCGAAACGGATAGCACGCTCCCTGCCAGACGCCGTTGACCTGCTCGGTCGTGACCCGCATCAAGATCGACTGCGTGTAATCGCCGAGGAACATCTGGTTCTCAAAGGGGCCGAACTTGCCCTGCGTTCGATTCACACCGAAGGCGGTGATCGACCGTCCCATGCGGATGTACGGAAAGATGACGGCGTATGGCACCAGTTGTTTGACGCGATTCTTCTCGGAGGCGATGCGAGTTCCTGACTTCGGGGTCTCAGGCACCGGTCCCAGCTCGGGCGCGTGCTTGTACCACTCGAAGCTGGCCGGGTGACCGTGAAAGCTATTCTTCGACACCGCCTTCAAACTGCACGAACAATTCCACGGCCCCTGACTTTCGACGTAGAACAGCGCGCCGTGCTCGTCGTGTCCGATCCCGCCGGGGCTGCGCAGGCCGCTGGCGAAGGCGGTGGTCTTTCCGTCCGGCGCGACCTTCATGATGAAGCCGCGGTTCAAGGCATGAGAGTGGTAAGACTCCGACAGACCGAGCGACACGAACTGGTTTCCGTCCGCATCGAGCTTGGAGCCGAACGCGTACTCGTGGTAATTCGCATATCCCCAGGCATCGGAGATCGTCTCAAAGCGATCCGCCACGCCGTCGCCGTTCGAGTCACTGACGCGAGTCAATTCGCAGCTTTGAGTGACGCGGAACGCGTTGTCTTTCCAAGCCAGCCCGAAGATCTCGTCGAGTCCCGTGGCGAACCGGTGAAACGATGGAGTTGGCTTGGCCGCATCGACTCCGTCAATCAGATAGATCTCGCCATGCCGCGTTCCGACGGCGACTCGGCGGTCAGGCAGCACCGCGAAGGCACCCGCTTCGATGACCGTGTCCTTTGGCAGAGGAATGTTGACGATCGGATAAAACTCGCGCTCGCGTTCCTCGGTTCCCCAGCGTTCGCCGACTTCCTCGGCGCGTAGTGTGCCGATCCCCGAAATGAGGATCAGCATCAAGAGGAGACATTGTTTCGCATCCGCAGTTCGGCCTTGCCATCCGCAGGAAAACACGGGCTGCCTGCGGATGGCAGAGCCGAACTGCGGATTAAAGCCGTCAAACTGGATCCTTGATGGTTGGTCGATTGTCGGTCGGAGCACCCGCGGAATCCGGCGACTCGTCGTCGCTGGTCCCACCCGACGGCTATTTCTTGAGTGGTTCATAAACGAACTCCAGAGAGGATTGGCCTTGGGGAATTGGCAGTCGCAGCAGCAGCTCGGATCGCTTAGGTTCGTCGGACAGCGATCGCAGTTTCGTTTCGGTCGCCGGGATCGTCAGCCGCAATCGGCCGCTGCGGAAGACGCGCTCCGACTCCTGGCTGATATCGCCGGTGAGTGCGCGGAACCAAACGGTTTGTGGTGTTGGCGAGTCGAATTGCAGAACGCGTTTCAGTTGCCGTTGCTCGTCACTCCCCACTGCGACCGACCGATCCTCGATCACGATCGTGCCACTGCGGTACTGGAACGTGGGGATCGACGACTCGCCGAGGAAGTAGCCTCGAAACTGATAGCCGACGTTTTTGGGGTAGAGCGGATTGGGATTGGTCCGAGCCTCTTTGGTCATCACCGGCATCAGCGGCCACGAGGTGTTTTCATCCGCGAGCTGCGCGAACGAAACATCCTGAGCCAGAGTGATCGGCTCGCTGCTTGGATTGAAGTCGCCGGAGCCTTGGCCGCTCCAATTGACGCCGATGAAGTCACCCTGCCAGATGGCTGAGAGCGTTCCCGTTTCGGCGTTGAAGGCGTAGCTCAGTTTCTCGGGCAGGCCGACAGCGATGCCTCGAAAGCCGGCGACTCGACTGCGACCGCGATACGTCTTGGCTTGATCGGCGACCGTCAGCTTGGTGCTCACCGCGCGGAGACCGGGAGGATCAGCGGCGGATGTGCCGAGCGACAGGTAGTACCAGATGGCTTCAATTTGCCGGTCGGTGTTTCCATCCAGAATCGTCTTGTGTGCGGCGATACCGTTCGGCCAAGCCGTCGGCATGATCGTCCGAGGACGAAACGCGCCGGGGTTTCGCAGGTAGCTGTTGAACCAGACTGGCTGAAGTCGCGGATAGCTCGTCAGCAAGTCGATTCCCTGATTGATCTGAGCCGCTTTGCCGTTGAAGTTGTGGCAAGCGACGCAATTCAGTCCTTTGTCGCCGAGCAATTCTCGTCCGCCAGCGCGTAGCAGCTTTTCTCGTTCGCGTTCACTCTCTGTGCGACTCTCCGGATTCGGAATCTTCATCTCCGGGCCGTGCAGAACATCGAGCCGACTGAAGACAGCCGGCAAGTGCTGAAGGTTGGCAACGCCGTACTGCGGCATCCGAGTGGCCATGTAATGTCGGACGCTCTCGCCATCGAAGAGCACCTTCTTCATCCAGGCCGGTTGCAGCTTGGCCCCGATCAGCGTGAGCGGCGGCGGGATGCGACCGTCGTCTCCGAGTTTCAGTTCACTCCCCGCAAAGAACGGGTTATGTGCGTCATGCACACCGCCGAAGTCATCGCGAACATGACAGGCAACACAGTGAAAGGCGGTCAGCGTTTTCGCCGCCACAACTTTGTCCGAGTCGGCGATCGGCTCTTCCCGAAGCGATGCAACGATCGCCTTGATCTGCACGTCGTCGAGGTTGAATCGAGGGCTCCGAACGCTCGTCTTGGACAAGCAGCCGCGAGTCAGGTCCGCAGTCTTCAACGAACTCACCAGCGGAGCCGCCGCCATGCCGGGGAGTGAATGACACGCCGCGCAGTTGAGTTCCTGAAAGTGCTTCTTCCCTTTCTCGACCAACGAGGCATCGGGAGCGAGAGCCTTCGCCGGCTGCGTCTGCTCTCCAATCAGATAGCCAGCGATGGCCAGCGACTCGGCGGGAGTCAGCTTCATGTCCGGCATCCGCCCGGAGCCTCTGACACGCAACGGCTGAAACAGGAACTCGCTGAGAGACTTCTCGCTGTACTTGTTGGCGACATGCCCCAGCGGGACGGCAATCGGCTTGACCGCCTTCTTCGCGATGAGTGCCTTGTCCTCGTCGTCGTCTTCCTCATCGTTGCGTTTCGGCTTCTGAGGAGCGCCGGCGGTCGCTTCTTTCGGACCATGACAGGCCACGCAGCCGACCGAGTGAAACAGCGCTTTGCCTTGCTGAAGATCAGTCGGCTCGGTTGCCTCAGTCGAAAAGACGGACTTCGACTGGGCGATCAGGAAGTGAGTCAGAGCCTCCGCGATCCGGTCTCGTTCCGCCTCCGGTTGCGACACCAACACGTCCGGCATTGTTGTCCCCGAATGAACCGACGACGGAGATGCGAGGTATCGCCGGAGGTATTCCGGTGAAATCCGCGCACCCGCTTCGATCAAATCGGGAGCCGTCTTCTCCGGCAGCGAGCCTCGTTGGACGCCGCTGTGACACGCCGCACATCGCAATTCCGAAATCAGCACTTCCCCCGCCTGCGACTTAGTCAGCGGATGGTGGCCAGGCAGAGCCGGATCGCCAGCAGCAACAAACGAGTTGGCGATCAAAAGCCAGGAAGTCATGAACGCGGACACTCGTCTCATTGTTGTTGTTATCCCTGCTGGGGAATTCGGAAGCACCGCAGAGATCGGAAGACCGCAGAGGAATTCTTTTGCCCCCCCCTCTGCGGTCTTCCAATCTCTCGCGGTGTAACCTAACGGTCAAATCGGTTTGTAAGAGCTGCTGATTCGTTTAATCTCGGTAGCCATTGATTCGGCGTGGAAGTTGAAGCAGAGGCCGGTGTCGACCTTGGCAGCTTTCAAGAGTGAGCGTTGACGTGCGAGATGGATCGGCTCCACCACTTTCGCGCAGACGCAGGCAATCATGAGTTGGCCGGCGACCACCATCGGGATTTCCTTCTCGCTCGGGATGAGCTGCTCGCGGTCAACGAGATTCACCGGCAGCCGCTGCGCGACTTTCATGCCGCGCAGTCTGAGTTCGTAAGCCAGAGCCGCTTCGTAAGCACTGCGAAGCAGGCCCGAACCGAGGACGTGTTGCACTTCGAGAGCCGCGTCGATCACCTCGTGAGACAGAGGATCGAACGTGGTGTCGATCGCCACTTTAATGCGATGCCTGGGAGACGGGGCATGGGAGTTAGCTCGCCGCATGATGCCGTCGCGGAGCAGCATTTCAGAAAAGTTGATCAACAGCCCGAGCTTGATCCCGGAAAGTCGCAAGTAAGTAATCAACTGAGCTTCATGCACCGGATGCATTTTGTCGACGGCCTTCAATTCCACCAGAAGGTGCCGAGCGACGATGAGATCGATCCGATAGCCACAGTCCAACTTCGTATCTTTGTAAACCAGCGGCAACCCGACTTGGCATTCGTGCTCAATACCTCGAGCGCCGAGTTCCAAGCTCAGGGCACGCTCATAATCGGGCTCGTCCACTCCAGGACCAAACTCTCGATGCACGGCGATGGCCGCAGCGATGAGTTGACCGGAGAGGTCTCCGCCGAGGTTTTCGTGTTTGAAGGTCATGGGCGTTCTTGCACCGCGAGAGATTGGAAGACCGCAGAGGGAACACAATTGGAATCAACTCTCTGCGGTCTTCCAATCTCTCGCGGTGTTCGGTGTTCCTTCAGGAGCCTTGTGGAGGTCGGAGTCGATTTGTTTTCTTGCCGGTGATCACCAGGTTGTGCTTGGGGATCGTGAAGATAAACGCCACGACGGACGAGGCCGTCATGCGCGAGTCGGCCCCGTAGCCCGCGTTGTCGCGGTTGGGCTGATAATAAAAGCTGCCGTCGGTGCAGTGGGCCATCGTGAACCACCAGCGGTTCGCGTCCATGAGTTTGCGAAAACTGTCGGGGTCGATGTTCGCGGCGAGTGCCGTGTAGGCCATGCCCATCGGCGGCGAACCGTGAGTATCCGGGAAGCTCTGCGGGTGCAGACCAATCACTTTGGCGTGAGACATCGCTCGCTCGCGATAAGCCGGTTCGGTGTAGGGGCTGAGAAAGTTGGCGATGCCGGTGGCTCCCGTTCGCCCCATGTCGGCCCAGCCGTTGGGAGGTCCGCCGATCTGGTCGCCGTACCAGACGTAGCCGTTTTGCCCCGTCCCTTTCTTGAGGAACGCGAAAGCGGCATCGTGTTTCTCGCGATCTACCTTGATCCCGCAGCGGTCCATCAATGAGTAAGCCAACGCTCCCTGCCCCGTGAGCATCGCGATCGGACCGTAACCCTCGAAGCCGGGGTTGTGGCCCCAGCCGCCGTGTGAGTCCTTCGGACCTTTCGGAAAGGAATCCGGGTGCGACTTCTTCGCCTTCGGATTGATCTGCGACATGTGCAGGTACTGCGACTTCGCCATGCGATCGTGAATCTCCTGCAACTCCGGCAACACCCATTTCTCGCCCGTCGCCAAGTGGTACTCGCAGAGCACAATCGCGGCACTCATGTAGGTCCAGTTGACCAATCCGTAGCGATTCTCTTTCGCACGACACTCTTGGCAGTGATATCGCACGTTGCGTTCGACGGCCGGCAGATAATTTTCATTGCCGCTCGCCAGCAGCGCCAACGGCGCGAAGGTGTTGTGGACCGGGTCACCGAAGGAGCCGTCTTCCTGTTGATGTTTGGCGAGGTACTCCAGCAACTCGGCGAGAACCTTGTCCGACTTCGCACACGTCACCGGATAGGTCGCAGCGAAACTGCCGTACTTCTGACCGACATCAAGCACGACATCCTTCATCTCGTCGCCACGTTTGACTGTGAGCGTGAGCTTTCCTTTCCCGTCCTGGCCCTGACACGCTTCAAGCACCTGAGCCAGTTCTGAGATGGGACCATCGGCACCAAAGACTTTCTCTCCGTATCCGTTGCGGTGCGGCGCTTTGAACGACTGGCCGCCAGTTCCAACGATGAAGTCGCCAATCTCAACATGACCACTGGCCGGTGACTTCGGGAAGACGTACTTGATGAGCAACGCCTTCGGTTGATCGGCGACTAACTGAGCTCGCAAGCCGGTGAGACCCAGGTTGTAGAACCAACCGGGCACTTCCGCGTCCGGCCCCGATTTCGCTCGTTCCCCCCACGGGCTGTTGTTGTCGTGATAATGAACCTGCGCCTGCCCCGGCGCTACGAGGCCAAGAAACATGAGGCACGCAGGCAGACACATCAGGAAGCGGGGTGTCATCGATTGACCTTTCACAAATTCGTTATCGGGCCGGATTAGCAGGCACATGGTAGTCAGTGGCTGATGAGACGGCAGGCCAGACAGAGGCCGCCTTTGAGTTGTGGCAATGACAAGGTCTTCATTTTCCTGTCCCGACATTCGGTTCCCTGTGGCTTTCCTGGCTCATTCATTTGCTGACATCTTTTGCGGCTCCTGGCTGCACGTCGCCGAAGTTGAAGGCTCCCAGGGTCGGGGCTTGGCCCTTGAAGGGGAACCCGACATCCGTGCCGCGGCCGATGACGAAACTGTTTGCGGTCGCGGGAACATAGAACGGCCAGGGCTTGTCCCCTTCGAGGCGGAAGCCGGGGGGCGTGTCCAAGTGGTTCCCGGCGGGCGCACCGGTGATGTGGATGCAGAGATTGTGACTGGCAGTGATCTTCTGCGGCACGCCGCGCTCGGTCGGCATCAAGCGACGCGGCTGAGACGCAGGGGCGATGAAGACGTTGTTCTTCACGACCCAGCCGTTGAGCCGCTCGCCGGTGTAGGCGTCGAGCACCGCGCCGGCTCGCTCGCCCGCGTCGGCGAAGGTGACGGTGTTGTTGAACACCGAAATGTTCTCGGCCAAGCCCTCGTTCATCCACACGAACGCGCGATCGACGTTCTCAATCACATTGTGATGAATCCACACCGGCCCGTGATTGGTGCCGCCGTGATGCGTGTAGATGCGGCCGCCGGTCTTCTCGCAACGGATGTAGTTGCGGCTCAGTCGCAGATGACTCCGCGGGCCTTCGACGCCGTAGCTGTCGGTCATCAGGTTGTCGTGAATCCAGACGCTGTACTCGAAGCCGCGCTTGTTCGGATCGTCCCCCTGTCCCCCTTTGGGGACCGAGACGCAGCGGTTGAGGACGTTGTGAGCGATCTCCAAGCCGTACTCGTTTTCGTGAGCCGACTCGATCGCGAACTCGCTGACGACGCGGATCGTGTTGTGGTGCAGACGCACGCCTTCGTGGCCGCCCCCTTTGTAACCGTAGCCGTGTCCCTGAGTGGCCATGAGCTGGTTGTGATGCAGTTCGCTGTTCTTGATCCACCGCGTGCGGATCAGTCCGCCGTGATGGTGCAGCTTGTCGATGCTGGCGTTCTCGATCAGGCAGCGTTGCACCGTGAGATGATGCGAGTGCTCCAGCGCCAGTCCGTTCCAGCGAAAGTCGCGCACGACGAGGTCTTCGAGGACAACATTCTCGCCGTCGCGGACATGAATCGCGCCGGTGATGCGATGTTCGGGGTCGGAGCTGAGCACGAGATCGCGAATCGTCACCCCTTTCACTCGTTTGAGGTCGATCAGGTATTCGTCATCCGGTCCCATGTCGGTGATCTTCTCGGCGAGCTTCCAGTCCTTCGCCGCGACGATGCGAGTCACGGGCGACTTGGCCGAGTCCTTGTCAGCCGACTTCTGCCGAGCGACATCTCTTTGCCCGGCAATCGTGACGCCGCTCTTTGGCCGAGCCGTGCGGTCGGCCACGAACGTCCCCGCTCCGAGCTGAATGACAGCCTCGCTCACATCGACTCGATCGCAGGCGAAGGCCAGCGAACGCCACGCGGTCGCCGTCGTCTTGCCATCAAGAGCCGCGTCATCCGCACCTGTGACCGAAACAAAGTACATGACCGGCTCGGCGGCAAACGCAGGGGAGCAAATGCACGCAAGCATCACGGAGATTCGCAGCAAGTTTCTCATCGTCGTTTGGATTCCTGTGTTGTCCAAAGAGGCAAGGACTTCGTGGCCGAGCGGGGTCGCTCAGGCGAGCGTCAATCGAAACCGTACCGGACTTGTGAGCCGTTGCACCGCAGAGATTGGAAGACCGCAGAGGTCGATCGCATCGTGGAAGTCTCGGAGTTAATTCCTGCACAGCCCCTAAGTTCCCATCTGCCGCTCGCCTCACGCCAGCAGTTCGTTGATGACACCCGTTTGGTCGATGCCGCGCAGGCCGTTGTCCGGCACTCCGAACTTGTCGCGCGGTTTGCCGGCGGCTTGCAGCAGCGTGAGGTACAGATTCGATAGCGTGCGATGCGACTTCGCGCCGTAGGTCGGCGTTTGCAGATACCGACCGCCTGGCTGGAGTTTGCCGACGAGCCCACCGAGTAGCACGACCGGCCAGTCCTTCAGGTCGGGATGATGCGCTTCGCCCGAGTCGCTCAGGTAGACGATGAGCGTGTTGTCGAGCATCGTGCCGTCTCCCTCGCGAACGGATTGCAGCTTCGCGGCCAGGCTGGCGATGAGCTGACAGTGATACTGTCGCACCGCCACGAAACAGTCCTCATAGGTTTTGCCGTTGACCCCTTTGCCGTGACCGTAGTCATGGCCGTCGATCGGAATGCCCAGTTCGGGAAACGGAACATACTGCTGCCCGCCGCCGCCGCTGGTCAGCGTGAGCACGTTCGTCAGGCCGGCGATGAGTGCGGCGGCTCCGGTTTCAAACTGGGACTCCAGCCGGTTGGTCTCCGTCGGTTTGGCGAACTTCTCGTCCAGCTTGGGCATCGCGGCGGTGAGAGCCGGCTTGATCGCGTCAATCTTCCCCTGTCGTCCATGCAGCGCGGCGAAGGCTTCAAGATACGGGTCGAGTGCCACGCGTTCCTCACCGGCCAGTGCGTTCCGAGCACGGCGAACGTCATCGACCATGAAGTCGAGCAAGCTGGTGCGATGGTCGAACTGGGCTCGGCTGACACCGCCGGTCACGCTGCCGAACAAGCCTTTGAAAGCCTGCTCCGGTGCGCATTGGATCGGTGCCGCTTTGCCCGGCGCGCTGGCGGAGAGGTTGTAATTCAGCGTCTGATCCGGCTTGCCCATGATCCCCAGCCCGATGCACGGAATGATGCCGGGGCAGGCTTCGCCCAGTGCCCAGTCGATCGTCTGAGCCATTGGGCCTTGGCTGCCCGGATAGCAGCCGAGCGCCCCATGATTGGTCGAATGCCCGCCGGTGCCTCCCTCGGCGATGCAGCCCGACAGCCCGCGGATGATCGTCAGCCGGTCCTTGAACGGCGTGAGTGCCGCGATGGGCGCAGGCAACTCGTGATCGGCGAGCGGCGTTGCCACGGTGGTGTCGTTCGTCATCAGTTCCTTGTCGCGGCGTCTCGGCAGTCCGACGGGCACGACATGGTTCGGATCGATGCCGTTGCACTGCACGACGAAAACAAACCGCTTCCTCACTGCGGACGAAGCCCCGGCGGCCTGAGCGGCGAGTTGCATCAAGACAGGATTCAACAACATGGCCCCGGCCCCAAGCGAAAGGCCCTTGAGCGCGGATCGGCGAGAGATTTGTGAATTCAAGATGCTCCCTTTTTTCGACAGGAAGATTTTCGACAAGAAAATTTGGGACAGGAAAATGAAGGCAGGGAAGTTGAAGTCATTGAGCGTGCGATGCACCCGTCTTTTGCATTTCATTTTCCTGTCCCAAATTTTCCTGTCGATCGTTTTGAACTCAAGGCATTGGCCGCTTCAGCCGTGACTTCATCCATTCCGGGACAGGTTTGCCGTCGTGCCCGGCCAGTTGTTCCACCATTGCTGGAAGAGTTTCAGTTGGGCTTCGGCAAAGTGCTTTTGACTGGGTGAGAGCCGATCGGATTCGTTGAAGTTCAATTCGTAGTCGGCCTCGCCGAGCAGCACGAGCAGATGCTTGTAGTACAGCACGAGGTCCGGCCCTTCATCGAACCGTGACAGCTCGGTGAATGCCTCTTCCAGTTCCCACGCCAATCGTCTGGCTTCGACATCACCGGCCGCCGCCCGTTTGCACAGCGCGATCAGGTGCAGCACTTCACGCGGCAAGCAATTGCCGATGCCGGTGATCGCTCCGACCGCTCCGCAGTGAATGAAACCGTGGCACACTTGAGTATCGACGCCGACCATCAGCAGGACGTTGCTGTCGGCGTGAGTGATATGCTCGGCGGCGTAGGTCAAAGAATTAGCACCGCCGAATTCCTTGAAGCCGACGAGATTCGGATGCTCGCGCCGCAGGTCAAAGAACAAGGGGGCCTTGGTCTCGAACCCGTAATACGGACTGTTGTAGATCACTGCGGGCAGACTGGGAGCCGCTGCAAGGACGCCTGCGAAGTGCGCTCGCTGAGCTGCCGGAGAAGTTCCGCGTGACATGAGGCGGGGAATGACCATCAAGCCCTTCGCTCCCACTCGCTGGGCGTGAGCGGCATGAGCAGCGGCTCGCGCGGGATTCTGAGCACCCGTGCCGACGATGACCGGGACTCCGGCCTCGGTCAGACGGCGAACACCTTCTTGTCGTTGCTCATCCGTCAGCAGCGGCCAGTCTCCCATCGAGCCGCAGTACACGACTCCATTCATGCCAGCGGCCATCAGGGCCTGAGCCTTCTTCACCAAGGCCGGATAATTAGGCGTGCGATCCGCCAGACACGGCGTCATCAGTGCCGGGACACAGCCTTGAAAAATGTTTGAGTCCATTGTGATTCCTCTCCAAAGGGTGATTGTTGCGGGGCTACTTACTCGAACTGAGCGGTTTGCTCCATGACGCGTCCGTACCACCTGAGATTGACCGATTTTCGAGTCGCGGATGAAGCAGCATTGCAGTCTCGCATGATGGAAACCGCTTCGTTTGATTACTTAGGTCCGGGGGGAAGGTGCTCGATCAGGTAGCGAGTCATCAACAGACGCAGGTGGACTGCGGTCCCTTTGCCTTCTCGCAGGCCGTGATCGCGATTGGGGTAGGCCATGTAGTCGAAACGCTTGCCGAGTTCGATGAGTCGATCAACGAGACCTTCGGTGATTTGCAGATGCGTGTTGGTTTCTCCGGTGCCGTGGACGATCAGCAAGTCGCCCTTCAGGCCCTCGGCGAAATTGATGGCTGCCGCTTGGCGATAACCTTCCGGGTTCTCTTCGCGAGTGCGCATGAAGATCTCTTGAAACCAAGCGTTGTAGAGCTCCGGCTGCGGCTTCGGTGCGACTGCGATGCCGACGTGATACACGTCGGGCTTGCGGAACATCGCGTTCAAGGTGTTCGAGCCGCCGCCGCTCCAGCCCCAGATTCCCACTCGCGACAAATCGACGAATGATCGCGTGCGGCCCAGCTCTTTCACGCCGGCAGCCTGCTCTTCGGTCGAGAGCGGGCCGAGACTTCCGAAGACCGCTCGTCGCCACGCGGCTCCTTTCGGGGCGGGTGTCCCGCGACCGTCGATCGAGACCACGAGATACCCGAAGTCAGCAATCATCCGGTGAAACATCGAGTGATTCTGGCCGCCGGTCCAATCGTCGAGGACCGTCTGGCCGTGCGGCTCGCCATAGATGAAGACGAAGACGGGGTACTTCTTCGTCGAGTCGAAGTCGCGCGGCTTGATCATCCACGCATCCATCACGACGCCGTCGCCAATGTCGAGCTTCAAGAACTCGGTGGGCTGAGTGATCAGCGGAGTGACGCGACGGAGACACTCCGCATTGTCTTCCAACACCCGCACCGAACGATGCTCAGGAAGCTGCACGAGATCAATCACGGGCGGTGAGTCGAACGTCGATCGCGTATGGAAGGCCCACTTCCGATCGGGCGAGAAGTCGTATCGGTGAGTCCCCGACTGGTCCTGCGGTGTGACTCGTTCGGCATCGCCCGTTCCATCGAGCCGCACGCGAAAGAGGTAGCGCTGAGTGGCGTTCTCCGGCGACGAGAGAAAATACAACCAGCCGCCCCGCTCATCGACAGGGCCGCGAGCGATGATGTCGCTGGCGTGCTTTGTCAGCAGCGACTTGTTCTTGCCGTCTCGCGAAATCAAATAGGCATGTCGCCAACCATCACGCTCGCTGAGCAGCACGAACGCCTTGCCATCCTGAATCCATTCGAGGCCGGCGTTGGCGGAATAACTCGCATCGACCCAGGCAGGATCAGATTCCTCGTATGTTTTCGTCGTTGTGCCCGTCTTCGTGTTCGCGAGCAGAAACGTCCGCGAGTCGCGCGAGCGGCTCAGCATCTCGATGAGCAGCTCTTCCGAGTTGCCGGCCCAACTGACGTCACTGATGTAGAACGTCCCCGGATCGGCAGGCAGATTCACCCAGCGCGTCTCACCGCCGACGGCATCGACAACTCCGACTCGCAGCGTTGGGATCGGCGTCCCGACACGGGCAAATCGTTGGTGCGACACTTCCGGATAAGTCGGGTCAGTCGGATGAACGACGGGGCGTTGTCGAACCTTGGAGGAATCGGATTGAAGGTAAGCAATCTGCCGCCCGTCAGGACTCCAGCTTGCTTGGACCAGCGATTGATCGGGACGCCAATTGCTCTGGACTCCGTTTTCACGCACGCTCTGGTCGTCAGTCTGAGACAGGGACGTTGTTCGCTGACTGGCCAGATCGAACACATAAAGATCGGGACCGCGCCCGAAGAGAAGTCGATCCCCGTTCGGAGAAAACGTGCTCTCCAACGACAACCGCGGGATCTCGGCGGTGATTGCCTTGAGGTCACCTGATTTCGAATCGAAGAGCCAGTACCCCGTCTTCCCGCTGGTGGTGACTCGCGCGTGCAGCAGGAACTGGCTGGCGACTGGCGACTGAACGAACTCCTGAATCGCCAATCGGTCGGACGTCCCCGGAACAACGAGCTTGTCGCGACCGATCAAGATGGAACGCTTCCCACTCGCCGCGTCGTACTGCACAAGGTCCGGCTCGGAACCATCCTTCGGTTTCTCAAGCACCAAATATCCGGAACTGTCTCGCAGCCACTTTCCGGAAAACGTGGCTGGCGAAAACTCCCGCTGGTCATAGATGGCTTTCAACCGAGTCTCAGCCTCAGCCAGGACTTTTTGATGACCGGCCCGGTCATCGGCAGCGACGAACGCGTTCGCGATGACAAGCCAGCAGATCATGAATGCGGAGACTCGGCACATTGTTGTTTCCATCGTTGTTTGTTGTTTCCATCGTTGTTTGTTGGGGAATCGGTTGATGTTGGTGAGGGCCGCATCTCAGAACTGAGGTTTCACATGCATGCGAAACACTCCCGGTTTTCTGATTTCATCCGCAGCCCGGCCTTGCCATCCGTGGGCACTCCGATTTGCCCGCGGATGGCAGAGCCGAACCGCGGATGAAGCGCATCTGCGCCGCAGTTCGCAAACACTGCTCTGCACTCACTCGGCGTGCCGTCATCACGAAACCTCGACGACTCGCTTGCCGATCACTTCGCCGCGTGGAGTGATACCGAGTCCCGGTGAGACGGATGCCTTCATGAATCCGTGCTCGAATTGCGGAGCGCCGGTCGCCGTGCTGACGGTGACGTAGCTGTTGAAGTCGGTGCTGGTGAAACGGAACTCCTCCGGCGTGCTGTGTGCCAGGTGCGCGATTGCCGCCGTCGTGATGTCGCCGCCCCAACTGTCTTCGAGCGTCATGGCGATCCCCATCGAGACGCACAGGTCGCGAACCTGTTTCGTCTTGGTCAGACCACCGAGTTTACTGATCTTCAGATTCACGACGTCCATCGCGAGGTCGGCCTTCGCTCGCAGCAGCATGTCGAGACCATCGACGTTCTCATCGAGGACGAACGGATTGTTTGTATGCCGTCGCACCGACAGGCACTCTTCATAAGTGAGACACGGCTGCTCGATGTAGACATCAACGTCACTAACCGCTCGCACGACGCGCATCGCTTCGTGCTGCGTCCAACCGGTGTTGGCATCGGCGACGAGTCGATCGGACGGTTGCAGAATCTTGCGGACTTGGCGAATGCGTTCGATGTCCTGATCGGGATCGCCGCCGACCTTCAGTTGGAACCGCGTGTACCCCTGCTCGCGATACTTGGCGACGTTGCGAGCCATCTCATCGGGCGGCAGTTGTGAGATCGCTCGATAGAGCCGCACGCTCTCACCGAACCGGCCTCCCATCAGCACACACACCGGCAAGCCCGTGGCTTTGCCGAGGATGTCCCAGCACGCGATGTCGATCCCCGACTTCACATACGGATGCCCCTTGAGCGCGGCGTCCATCCGATGATTCAGTTTGGAAAGCTCGCGCGGATCGAAGCCAATCAGATGCGGGCCGAGTTCCCGCAGTCCCGCTCGCACCCCTTCGGCATACGCCGGCAGGTAGAACGGCCCCAGCGGACAGACTTCGCCATAGCCGACGAGTCCGCAGGCGGTCTCGACGCCAACGATCGTGCTGTCGAACACCGACACCGATTTGCCGCCGGACCACTTGTACGAGCCTTCGACCAACGGCAGCTCAACTCGGTGAGCAAAGATGCGAGCAATCTTCATGGGAGAGGTTCCTGCTTTGCGTATGATGGATTGGAAGGGGGCAATTCTAGCAGCTATGGACTGCGGCAGCCCTGCTGCCGCTTTGTCCTCAGCAGCCTGCTGCTGAGGAAGTTGTTCTGTGAGTCCGAGTTTTGAATTGAGAGTGCAACTTCGTCCCACAGCAGGCTGTGGGAAGGAAAGCGGCAGCAGGCTGCCGCAGTCCAAAACATCCCAAAAAGAGTCAGTCGAGAACGATCTTGGCAATTGCGTCGGCGAATGCGGTTGCCGCCGGGGGATGATTTCGCAGCCAGAGTTCGGGTTCGATCAGTTCCAGCTCCATGACTGCGAGGTTTCCGTGATTGTCCCGGACCAAGTCCAGGCGTCCGTAGGTCGGCGCGATCGGACACGCGGCGAGCACTCGTTGGGTCAGGTCGATTTGAGCAGTCGAGGGTTCATGCGGATGGACCGTTCCGCCGTAGTCGTCCTGGACGCGAAAGTCGCCGGGCTTGGGAACTTTCCGCACCGCGTGAGTCACGCAGCCGTTGAAGAACATCAGAGCGTCCTCGCCGTCACTCAACACACTCTTTTGGAGCGGTTGCAGGATGAGCGATTCGTCTGTCAGCAGTTGCCGCAAAACAGGCTCCAGTGGAGCGGCACTCTCGCGATTGACTCGATAGGTGTGACGGGCCGCTCCGGAAATGCACGGCTTGAGAATCGCCTCGTCCCAGCCGGATTCATCGAGCAGTTCAAGCAGAGTGACCGTGCTGCCCCGTTCGATGAAGTTCGATGGCACGATCGGAATGCCCTTCGCCTCCAGGTCGGCGAGGTAGTGCTTCTCCATGTTCCAGTCGATGAGCGCCGCATCGTTGCAGAGTCGCGTTTGTCGTCGAATGCGGTTCAGCCAGTCGGTGAATTCGTGCCGTCGCTCGAAGTAGTCCCACGTCGTTCGGAAAACGGCACAGCGAAATTGCGACCAATCGACATCGGAGCTGGCCCAGTCGAGCCGCACCGACGAGAGGCCATGACGAGCCAAGGCCGATTGCAGCAACTGGTCATCGCGCAGGATGTTGTCCAGATACCAATCACCCTGGGGAGCAAAGGACGCCGTGTAGCGCTGCTCGGTGAGGAGTACCACGTCGGCTTTCGTGCTGCTCATCTCGTTGACCTCAATATCATCCGTTTCGAGTGCGATGGATTGGAACGATTCGAGTTTAACATCAACGACCCAACGACCGCCCGACTCTTGGCACAGAATCGTGTCGAACCGTGAATCCTCACACAAAACCTTTCGAATCAGCCTGACGTCCGCCCGTTTCGCAGGTTCCTCCGATCGCAGCTCGTTCGCGCGAGCGTTTGCGGAGCCTCTCGCCATTGCTCGCCCTCGCTCGTGCTTCGGGTTAGTGTGTCGATCCCGACAACTTTGTCCCACGCTGGTCGCCATTCACTGCGAGGCCCCTGAGTGCTCCACGAAATCGACGTCATCGACATCAATGAGCGGGACGAGATTCCGTCCTTGGAAACGCCGGTGCAATTTATTCCGGGTGTCGGGCCGGCTCGCGCGCCGTTGCTCGAACGGCTGGAATTGAAGACGGCTGAGGATCTGCTCTTCAACGTGCCGCGCGACGTGTTGGATCTGTCGCGTGTGACGAGCGTCAAAGACCTGAAGGCGGACACGCAGCAGTCGGTGAAAGGGATCGTCGTGGACCGAGACGCGCGGCTGACTCATTCCGGCATGACGATCACGGCGGTGTTGCTCGACTGCGGCGACGGGTATGTGCGGGGCGTCTGGTTCAATCAGCCTTGGATGATCAATAAGTTTGATGACCGTCAGGCCGTGATGTTTTCCGGCAAGCCGAAATGGAAGACGGGACGATTTGAGTTCAGTAATCCTGTGATCCAATATCTCGACAGCGATGATGCCGAGGGGACGGTGGCGGAAGTCTTGCCGCGTTATCGCCTGACCGAAGGGTTGCGCATGGCGGAGATGCGGCGCATCGAGCGGGCGACCGTCGAACGCTTTGCCGACCTGATCGTCGAGCATGTGCCCGATGAATTGCTCGCACGACACAAGTTGCCTCGGCGACGCGATTGCGTGCGGAACTTACACGTTCCGAAAACAATGGCCGACTATGACGCGGCCAAGCGACGGCTGATCTTTGAGGACTTGCTGGAGTTTCAAATCGGATTGGCATTGCGTCGTCGAGCTTGGAAACGTGGGCCGCCCGCTCCACCGTTGCCGGTCACTGCGAAGATCGACGCGCGGGCGCGGCGGTTGTTCTCGTTCCAATTCACGGCCGGGCAGAACCGAGCGGTCGCGGAAATCTGCCGCGACCTCGCCACCGATCAGGCCATGCACCGGCTGTTTCAAGCGGATGTCGGTGCGGGCAAGACGGCGGTGGCGATTTACGCGATGCTCGTCGCCGTCGCGAATGGGCATCAGGCTCTCATCATGGCTCCGACCGAATTGCTCGCGACGCAGCACTGGAACACGATCGACTCGCTGCTGGCCGAAAGTCGCGTCGAGCGGCGTTTGCTGACCGGCAGTCTGACCGAATCGCAGCGGCGGCAAACGCTGGCCGAAATTGAATCGGGAGTCGCCAACCTGGTGATCGGCACGCAAGCTCTGATTCAAAAGGATGTGAAGTTCGCGAAGCTGGGTTTGGTCGTGATCGACGAGCAGCACAAGTTTGGCGTCGAGCAGCGTGCCCACTTTGGTCATGGTGGACTCGCACCGCATGTGCTCGTGATGACCGCGACGCCGATCCCGCGCAGCTTGTGCCTGACGCAGTTCGGCGATCTGGATGTGACCTCGATCACCGACCTGCCCCCCGGTCGGCAGAAGATTTCGACGAGCCGAGTCTTCTCGGAACCGACTCGCAAGCGAGCTTGGGATTTCATTCGTCAGCAACTGAATGCGGGCCGGCAAGCGTACATCGTCTGCCCGCGCGTCGGGGCCAGCGATGGGGCGGATGAATCCTCGGTGGTCGAATGGTTGCAGGGCTTGGCTCCCGGTGCGGCCAAGTCCTCGGCCGATATGCCGCTGGCGGCGGAAGAGGCGTTCGCCAAGCTGTCGGTGGGGGAGCTGAAAGGCTTTCGCGTCGGACTGGTTCACGGGCGGGTGCCGCGTGAAGAACGAACGGCGACGATGGACCGCTTTCGCAGCGGAGAGATTCAAGCCTTGATCGCGACGACCGTGATCGAAGTCGGCGTCGATGTCCACAACGCGACGATGATGACGATCTTTCATGCCGAGCGATTTGGACTCTCGCAGCTTCATCAACTGCGAGGCCGCGTCGGTCGCGGGAAGTTTCAGGGATACTGTTTTTTATTCTCGGACAACGACGAACCGGATGCTTTACGACGTCTGCACGCCGTCGAGTCGAGCACGGATGGCTTCCAAATCGCCGAGGCCGATTTTGAATTGCGCGGACCGGGCGATGTGCTCGGTACTCGGCAGCATGGCGAGATGCCGCTCCGTTTCGCCGACATCATTCGCGATCAAAAGCTGCTGGTCGAAGCTCGGCAGGCCGCGTGTGACGCAATCGACACCGGAGCGATCGACACCGCCGAATACGCGCCGCTCAAGCTGTCTGTCCTCGACCGCTATGCCACGCTGATGGACCTGCCGCAAACCGGATAGCCGGAGGCATCGAGACTCGCCAATTCGAGACTCGCCAATTCCGTTGGCTTCCGACGTGGGCGATTTCGGTGGCGAAAATCTTCTCACGAGAACAAGACTTTCAACATTTGCAGAGCAGCGACCAATCAACTCAAGCGCATCCAGGCCGCTTTGAGGTAGTCGGATTCCGGGTAATTGGCCGAGACGGGATGATCGGGCGAGGCACCGGTGCGAAACAGGATTTGCATGTCGCGCGGGCCTCGGCGCTGGAAGCCGTTGTCGTCGGGAGGTCCGAACGGCTCGCCCGCTTGTCGCGAGGCGGAGTACAGCAGCCGCAAGAAGTCCGCGTCTTGCAGTAAGCCGGAGCAACTGCAGCTCAGCAACAGGCCATCCGGTTTGACGAGCTGCATCGCCAGCCGATTGAGATCGAAGTGGCGGCGCGTTCCTTCGTCGAGTTCGGCGCGGTTGCGGATCAGCTTGGGCGGATCGAGCACCACGACATCGAATTGCCGGCCGATGCGGATCATGTCGCGCATGTAGGGGAAGACGTCGGCCTGCACGAAGTTGGCTTTGACGGCGTTGAGCTGCGCGTTGCCGCGCGCGATCTTCAGCGGTTGCTCGTCGAGATCGACGCCGGTGACTTCGGCCGCATTGCCGAGTCGTTTCGCGGTGATCGAGAAGCCGCCGGTGTAGCAGCACAGATCGAGCACGCTCTTGCCGGCGGTGAAGTCGGCGAGGCGGCGACGATTGTCTCGTTGATCGCAGAAGAAGCCGGTCTTGTGGCCCCCCTGGAACTCGACGCGAAACTTGGTGCCGAACTCTTGGACGATGACCGAGCGTGGCAACTCTGGCGAACTCACCGGTTCGGCGGTGAAGCCCTCTTGAGCTTCGGTGTACGGTCCCGGTCGCAACAGCCAATGCTTCGCTCCGACGATGCGACTGAGCCGTTCGAGGATCGCTTGCCCGCGCTGGAACAGACCGGCTCCAAACGCTTCGGCCGAGAGCGTGTCGCCGTAGCGGTCGATGACGATGCCGGACAGCCAGTCCCCTTCGGCGTGAATCAGGCGGTAGGTGTCCGTGACCTCCGGCAACTTCAGGACGTCTTGTCGCAATCGCACGGCGCGAGTCAGCAGTTCGTCCCAGAAGATTTCGTCGGGGAGATTCTCACCGGCGCGGATGACTCGGACGGCCACTTCCGATTTGGCGTTCCAGAATCCAAAACCGAGCCGGTAATTGTCCTGATCGACCAGCGTGACGAGATCGCCGGACTGTGCCGGAGGATCGGGGGGGCCGGAGATTCGTTTCCGAAAGATCAGCGGACTTGCGCCGAGCGTATTGATGGTCACATCCGATTCGGCGTCTCGCGGTTGGGTGAGGGGACGTTGAGCGGTTCGGATCGGCGCGGTCGATGGTTTGTTTCTGTGAGAGTCTCTCATGCCCGCGATAGTAACGGCCCTGTCGCGATTGCAGAACGAAACAGGCGAGCGGGGTGGCGTCAGCCCAATGGCACTTACTGCGGTGGATTTTTCAAGTTTGTGGCGTCGGGGTCGGGTGTGCGAATTTCAGAAATCGCCGCCCTCAACTTTTCTACCTCCCAAGTCGACAACGGCGATTTCTGAAACTCGCACACCCGACCCCATTCGCCGTCAACATTCTTCGCAGACCGCCTTGATGCGTTCGGTTGAGCCGGTCAGGCGACTCAAGTGACTTCCGCTCCCGGACGGTCACGCCTCTAAGTTGGTTGCCTCGGATTGCCCGTTCGGCTCGTCACTCGGAGCGATGACGGCTACGTTGACGCCAACTTAGACTTGCCGTCGAACGACTTTTGAAGCGAAATGGATTCCAGCCATGACTGACTCACCAACGCCGCTTCAACGCCGGGACTTTCTCGGTCCCTTTGCCATCGCGCTGGCGGCACTGTTGGCGGTGGTCCTGACGCTCGATGCGGCAGGGGATTATCCGAAGCTGTACGAGGGGCCGGGGATCACGCTCGATGAATCATTCAACGTCCAAATGGGGGTGTATCAGTGGAAAGCGCTGCGGGACTACAACCTCGCGCTGTTGCACCCCGACAGCATCCGCGAAGTGTTCGGTGCCCGTCATTACAACCCGGATCATCCGCCGCTGGGGCGAGTGTGGCTGGGCTTCTGGCATGATCTCGTGGAGTGGCTATTCCCTCCGAGCGATCATCCCGTCGGTGAAAATGGGATTCGATTCGTCACCGATTGTGCTCGCGTCGGCTCGGCGACAGCGTTCGCCTTGACGGTGCTGTTGATCGGAGTCGCCGCGACGAAGTGGTATGGCCGCACGGCCGGAGTCATCTCGGCGGTGTCGCTGGTGTTGATGCCGCGCGTGTTTGCTCATGCGCACCTCGCATCGCTGGAGACGTTTTTGAATCTGACGTACTCGGCAACGGTGCTGGCGGTCGCGCATTGGTGGCGAGTGGAACAAGGCACGGAGCCGCGTCCGTCAGGAAGCGGTGAAAGCTCAGTGAAAACACCGCTCCCTGACGGTCGCGGCTCCAGTCGTCACCAGCAGGGAGCGAGACGACTACGGTGGGCGATCCCCGCTTTGACGGGCGTTTTGTTTGGTCTGACGCTGCTCTCGAAGATGCAGGCGATCTTGATTCCGCCAGTTGTCGGACTGTGGGCGTTGTGGCATTGGCGAGTGCGCGCGATCAAACCGCTGGCGATCTTCGGGCTGGTCGGGCTTTTGGTCTTCTTCATTGGATGGCCCTGGCTGTGGCTCGATCCGGTGCAGAACTTTCGTGAGTACTTCGCGCGGACGACGAGTCGGGCCGTTCTGAATTGCTACTACCTCGGCCAAGTCTGGGCGGACAAGGATGTGCCGTGGCATTACCCGTTCGTGATGTTCGCGGTCACGGTGCCGATCGGATTGCAACTGCTGGGAGTGCTCGGTGCCGTGGGAAGACGGAGTGAATCGGCTGAGATAAAAAGTCAGGCGAGCGGGGCGGCGTCAGGGCTGCCGTTCTTCCCTCGCTTACGCTTCGGGTTACTTGAACCTCGCGAGCAACTGGTTCTGGCGGCGATGCTGTTTCCGTTGGTCTTGTTCGCTCTGCCGGGAGTCGCGGTGTACGACGGCGAGCGGCTGTTTCTGATCAGCTATCCGATGTGGGCCGTGCTGATCGGTCGCGGAGCCGAGTTGGCGTTGAGCCATTTGAGACAGAGATCGGAGTCCGGTCGGTGGCGACTCATGGCCACTCGCCGAGCACGCGGTGCGGCGATCACCTTGTTCCTGATCGCTCAAAGCGTTGGTGTGATCGTGATGCATCCTTGCCAGTTGAGTTACTACAACCTGTTAGTCGGCGGCTTGTACGGTGCGGATCGGTTGGGCTTCGAGCGGACCTATTGGGGCGACAGCGTGACGCGGAGCTTGCTGACTTCGGTGTTGTCGCGGAAAGAAGCGGGATCGATCGATGTGATGCCGGTGCTGCACCAGTTCCAATTAGACGAACTTCTGAAACAGTCACCGATCTTGAGAAACCGACGAATTCGATTGCTCCCCGCGAACCGTCAGCCCAAAGCAGATCTGAGCGACGGGTGGTTGGTCATTTTTCGAAAGGCTGACGTTTCACCCGAAACCAGTGAGATGCGAAATGGGGTCGGCGTCGTTCGCCAGGGAGTCCGACTGGCTGCGGCGGTGTCAGACTGGCTCCCCAGAGTGAGGTCGCAACGTGATGAGGGAAGTTGATCGAATGGAACTGTCGCTCGCTACCATCGCTCGTTGACAGTCTTTTTTCTCAGCCGTAGCCTCCCATCGCCGTTGTTGATCGTGAGATCTTGGAAACCTTGAGACATGCCGGAAGTCAATAACTTTGCCGAGTTGGAAGTGTTACTGGATCAGTGCCAGACGGCGATGAACTATCGCTTTCAAGACATTGAACTGCTGGCGATGTGTCTGACCCACGCTTCATCGGCACGCACTCGCTTGCACTCGAACGAGCGGCTGGAATTTCTGGGCGACGCGATCCTGGGAACGGTTGTCTGCGAAGCGCTCTACCATCGCTTTCCGGAGGCGGCGGAAGGGGAGATGACGCGAATCAAGTCGATCGTCGTCAGTCGCGTGACGTGCGCGACGATGGCGGCTCGCGCGCGGTTGGAAGAATTCGTGCTCGTCGGCAAGGGGCTGGATCACAGCGGGCATGTCCCGTCGTCGATCTTGGCGGGGACGTTCGAGGGCTTGATCGCCGGGATCTATCTCGATGGCGGTCTCGAAGCCGCTCGCGATTTCCTGACTCCTTTGATCACGCCGGAAATCGAAAGCTCGGCGGAGACATTGCACGAGCAGAATTTCAAAAGCATGTTGCAGCACATCGCTCAGAAAAAACTTGGAGCAACGCCTCAATACCGGCTGCTCGCCGAACGTGGCCCGGATCATTCGAAGGTGTTTCACATCAGCGCCGTGGTGGCAGGACGTATCTTTCCCGCCGCGTGGGGATCGAACAAAAAAGAGGCCGAACAAACGGCCGCGCAACATGCCCTCGAAGAACTGCTCGGTGAGGACGCGAGCGAAGACCTGGCCGCCGCTTCCAGAGAAATTCAAGAGGCCGCGGTCGTCGAACTCCCGGCCGAACCGGAAGCTGATCCGGCGACGAACGAAGTCGCCGCGATTGAGCCGGAACCATTCGGCCTGGGCTTGGACAATTCCTGATGGCGTCCCGCATGGTTTTTATTCCTTACACTTCTCCGAGCCGCCCCTATCAGTCAACACCGTCATGCCGCGCTCCTCGAAATCCTCCGCTCCTGATCCCGATCGTCCCGCCGCAGCGGCGTACCTGGTCGTGCGCGATGGAGACAAATGGCAGGACATGTTTCGACTGACTCCGGGGCAGGTGATGACTGTTGGCCGAGCACCGACTAACCGCATTGTCGTCCGCAGCGAACAGAGCAGTCGCAATCACTGTGAAATCTTCCAAGCCGGCCCGATGTGGATTCTGCGAGATCTCGGCAGCCGCAACGGCACGACCGTCGATGGGCACCGCATCACCGCCGATTGGGAATTGGAAGAGGGACAAACCATTCAGCTCGGTGCCTGCGAGATCACGTTCACTCGCGAACTGGACGAGAACGCTCGGCCGGCCGATGACGACTCGGACATCGAATCGGCGACGCAAACGCAGGACGTCATCCCGGTGAAGGGGGCGAAGTCGAGCGAGCCGGAAATCGTCTCGCGGAAGAAACGGACGCGGTACTCGCCCACCAGCACCGCCGAACATGCCGGAGACGACCGCTTCAGCCAGGACTTGGCCCAACTCTGGAAGCTGGCCGTCGAGATGGGCTCGGCCAAGGACGAGAAGCAATTGGCCGAAGTGGTGCTGGACGGATTGCAGGTCGCGATCGGAGCCGACATCGGCGCGGTCCTCATGCTGCCCAAGCCGATGTCCGCGGGAACGCGACCCAACCAACTCCGAGTCGTGGCCTACAAATCTCAGGGCGAGCGTTCTTATCAAACAATCTCGAAGTCGCTGTCGCGCATGGTGCTGGAGGATCGCGAGGCCGTGCTGGCCAAAAATGTTTCCGATGACAGCAAACTCTGCGACCGTGACAGCCTCGACGAAATCGAAGCCAAGAGCGTGATCTGTGCTCCGATTCGGAACGGCGAATTGGTCTACGGCTTGATCCATTTGTATTCGACGCTCAGCGACGAAACCTTGGAACCGGAACATCTGGAATTCACGCTGGCGGTCGCCGATCAAATGGCGCTGGCCCTCGTGAACGTCCGCGAAAAGCAAATCCTCGCGGAAGGCCTGGCTCGCGCGCAGAATGAAAACGAGTCACTGCGCAATCAACTGTCGATCGACACCGAATTGATCGGGAACAGCCCGGAGATGCAGCAATTGAAGCAGCAAATCGGCCGAATCGCGCCGACCGATGCGACCGTGCTCATTCGTGGTGAAAGTGGTGTCGGCAAAGAATTGGTAGCTCGGGCGGTTCACTTCGGCAGCGATCGTCGCAACGGGCCGTTCGTCTGCCTGAATTGCGCGGCCTTGAGCGAAACGCTGTTGGAGAGCGAACTCTTCGGTCACGAGAAAGGCTCGTTTACCGGCGCGACCGGTCGCAAGCTCGGCAAGTTCGAGCAGGCGCATCGCGGTACGTTGTTCCTGGATGAAGTTGGCGAAATGAGTCTCTCGATCCAGGCCAAGTTCCTGCGCGTGCTCGAGGGGCATCCGTTCGAGCGGGTTGGCGGCAGTACGCCGATTAGCGTGGATGTGCGAGTCGTTGCCGCGACGAACCGCGACCTCGAACTGGCGATCCACGAAAAGCTGTTTCGGAAGGATCTCTACTTCCGCTTGTTCGTGGTCGAGATTTCGCCGCTGCCGCTGCGCGAACATCGCTCGGACATTCCGGTGCTCGCGAGCTATTTCCTGCACCGCTTCGCGAAGAAGACCGGACGTCCGGTGCGCGGTTTTACCGACGAAGCGATGGACGTGTTGTATCAGTTCGATTGGCCGGGCAATGTGCGCGAGTTGCAGAACTGTGTCGAGCGCGCCCTCGTATTGAGCACCAGCGAGTTGGTGTCGGCGTCGGAGATCAAATTATCGGGACTTCGCGTTGCAGTCTCCGGCACCGCGCCGCCGATCAAGGCTCAGCCAATCAGCCTGACTACCGAGAGTTCTCCCGCACCGCTTGCCGAGACCGCGAGATTTGAAAAGTCGTTGGAGGTGCTCGAACAAGAATACATTTTGGCGACACTCGAAAAAACGAATTGGAACAAATCACAAACGGCGGCCATTCTTGGTATCGAGCGTTCGACACTGGATCGCAAACTCAAACGCTATGGTGTGAATCGGCCCGAATGAGTTTTCTGAAAAAGTTGTTGACAATCTTGGACAGCCCTCGGACAATCCGCCCGTCTTTTTGGCTTTCTGTTGGCTTCCTACCGCATTATTTCCTTCCTGCTGGCAGCGATGAACGTCGTTTTTTCGATGGAATTTCTTGCTGCAACGCCGCTCGATCCTTAACGAGCTTTCCCGAGAGTTGAACGTGGACTTGGCCGACGCTGTTGTTGTCTCTTGTCCCGAATTTGGTGCCCCTCAACCCGTTAGAAATTGGAGTAGGACGCATGTCATATCCAGTCGAGGCAGAATCGGACCTCGAAGACGACACTGGTTTGCACGAGGACGGCTTCCTCGTCGGTGAGTCGGACGACTTCAGCGATGAGTACGAAGACGTGGATTTTGAGGCGATCGGGGTGCTTCCCGGTGAGCCGACAAAAGCCAAGCCAGGCTCCGAGGAAAAAGTGCTGATGCTGGCCGCTCGTTATGCCGCCGGCATGCCGCTGTGGCACAACGACGACTGCACAGATCACGGCCCGGCACGCGACCGTGAAGTCGAAGCCTAGTGGTCCACCAACTTTGAAACGATGGGATCGAGGACTGGATAGAGTCTTTTGAGCTTGATTCGAGCATCGCCTGTGGTGAATTGCCAGTTGACTCGGACTTTTTGTTCGTCGCGGCGCTCGTT
>JBJXEX010000313.1:0-3687 GCA_046156195.1 Planctomycetaceae bacterium
AAATATCGCCCGACTTCTCCTGGTGTAATTTGAGCAAGTTCGCGCTCGTGGAGCCGGCACCAGTCTGAGAATCTGCGGACGGCGTGCAGATAGGCTTTTCGCGTGTAGGGATTGCGAATCCGTCCGAAGAGAAACTCTTCAAAAGCAAATCGCGCCCCATCACCGGCGCGGCGAATCAAGTCCGGCAACTCACTCGATTTCGACTTCGTTGCAACGTCGCTGCGATTCCTGACCATCAAACTTTGTTCGTCCATTGACCTCCTTGGTTGGTCCAACACTTGGCCGCCATGTCACACTCCAGGTGGCTACATCGAGTCTCCGCCTATTGACTCAATTCTTGCCATGCCCATCCAGGCAATCGCTCGACTCGTCCGACGTTGGATTGGCACACCCGGCAACTGGCGGAATCCGTCGATCTGCGAGTTTTCCATCCCCCCTTGCTTAGCGCCGGATAACGTCTTTTGTCCAGCGTAAAGTACGTCATCGTATGGCAATGACAACCTTTCTTGATTTGAAGTTCGGACTGAGGGGCGGCACCAACCGGTCACGTGATGTTGAGGATGTCGCGGAACTGGCCCCGGTGATGAACAAGGTTCCGAGGGCAAGTGTTGTGAAATTCTTGTATGATCTTGGCCTGAGCATTCAGCCTGTAGATCGTGGGCGAGATGACCGTATATAGCTTGGTTCTTGTCGCAGTCGTCCGGGGCCCCGCAAACGCGAACCGTGGTCCACCCTGTCCGTAACGAAGCAAGCGCCGAGATCGGAGCAATAGAATGCACGCACTCCCAGCGAGCTGCCTTCACTTCAGGAGCCTGTCATGAACCAGAACACGAATCGGCGGAAATTCTTACGGCAATCGACGGAGGCTGCGGCGATCGTCGCTGCCGCAACGGCGCTCGGCGGAGTGCATCTCTTCGCCGACGACAAGCCGGCGAAGGTTCGGTTGGGGATCATCGGTTGCGGCGGGATCATGACGCACCATGTCAAAGGGCTGGTCAGCCGGCGCGAAGCGGTGTCGATCGCGTGGCTGTGTGACGTCGATCCGGCGCAGATCGACAAGATGAATGCTCACGTCACACGCGAGTTTCAGGCGGCACCGCCGAAGCGGACCGCTCGCTTTGAAGACGTGATCGAGGACAAGGACGTCGACGCCGTCATCATCGCGACGCCGCATCACTGGCACGCACCGATCGCGCTGCGAGCCATGCAGGCGGGCAAGGATGTCTACATCGAGAAGCCGATCTCGCACGTCTTCCACGAAGGTCCGCTGATCATCGCCGCCGCGAAGAAATACGGTCGCGTCGTACAACAGGGAAGCCAGATGCGGAGCAGTCCCGTCACCGAGAAGGCCAGTCGGCTGCTCAAGGAAGGGGTCATTGGCCAAGTGAAGGTGGCTCGCGCGTGGACGGCGGAAACTCGGACGGTCGAGAAGCCGCTGCCGGACGGGACGCCTCCGGTGGGAGTCGATTACGACCGCTGGCTCGGTCCCGCGCCGAAGCGACCGTTCAATCCGCATCGCTTTCATCAGACGTGGCGCATGTTCGCGGACTACGGCAACGGCGAGATCGGCGACGACGGGATTCACGATCTCGACATGGCCGCGTGGGGACTCGGCATCGACACGCTGCCCAAGCAGATCACGGCTCGCGGCGGGCGGATGCTGCTCGACGGTCACGCCAGCGAATACCCGGACAACATGAACGTGACCTACGAGTATCCCGACGGCCGCCTGCTGATCTACGAAAACTATCCCTTCACGGCTTACGGCCTGCATGGCTTCGACAACGGCAATGTCTTCTACGGCACCGAGGGCTACATGGTCTTCTCCCGCCGAGGAGCGTTCAGTGTGTTTCAAGGTCCGAAGGGGACACCGGGTCCGACCGAAGGGAAAGAACTGCGCGGATTGCGCGGATACGAGGAGCACATGGCCGAGTTCCTCAGCGCAGTGCGGAAGCGAACTCCGACCCGCGCGTCGGCCGAGGTCGCTCATCGCAGTTGCGCTTTGGTGCATCTGGCGGAGATCGCGTTTCGAACACGCGGCCGGCTCGATTTCGATCCGAAGACCGAGCGATTCACCGATTGCGACGAAGCCAATCAACTGCTGAGCAAGAAGTATCGTCCGCCGTTTGGCTTGCCGGATGTCGCTTGACGCGGCGATGACCGTTGAAATTCGCACAACCCGCCGGAGGCTCGGCGGACCACACGCAGACGGTGAGAAATTCGGTTCTGTATTGGTGCATCAAAGGCAGCCGATGTATTGTGGTGACGGCAACAAACACTCGGAGAACTTCGGAATGCTCTCGATCCTTGGCGAACGACGCGCGGCGACTTGCGATGGGTCTCGGCGACAGTTTTTGAAGCTCGGTGGATTGGCGTTGGGCGGGCTGTCGTTGCCGCAGATTCTTCAAGCGGAAGAGACATCGCCAGTGACGCGCGGGAAGAAGTTGTCGCACAAAGCGATCATCATGATCTACTTGTCCGGTGGGCCTTCACATCAGGACATGTACGATTTGAAAATGGATGCGCCCAAGGAGATTCGCGGCTCGTTCCGTCCGATCAACACGAACGTGCCGGGCATTGAAATCTGCGAGCACATGCCTCGGTTGGCGAAGATGATGGACAAGTTCGCCATCATTCGGTCGTTGTACGGTGGCCCGGATCAGCACGCGTCGGACATGTGTCTGAGCGGCTATCCGATCGGTCCGAAAGGGCGTCAGGACGATCATCCGTCGTTGGGTGCCGCCGTCGCAAAGATTCAAGGTGCGGTCGATCCGGCCGTGCCGCCGTTCGTCGGGCTGACGACGAAGACTGGGCATGCTCCGTATTCAAACCCTGGTTTTCCGGGATTCCTGGGGCACGCCTACGCACCGTTCCAACCGGACAGCGACGGGATGGCCAACATGCGGCTCAATGGAGTCACGTTGGATCAGCTTCGGAATCGGCAGTCGCTGCTGTCGAGCTTCGACCGCTTCCGTCAGCACGTTGAAACCAGCTCGAAGCTACAAGGAGTCGATGTCTTCACGCAGAAAGCGTTCGATGTGCTGACGTCGAGCAAACTGGTCGATGCAATGAATCTCGAAAAGGAAGATCCGGCGTTGCGAGACCGCTATGGCCGCGGTGCTTCGTCCCCTGCGTTCGGAGAAGACGCGGGTCCGCACTGGATGGATCAATTTCTGATGGCTCGGCGGTTGGTCGAAGCGGGCGTTCGTTGCGTCACGTTGTCGTTCGGCAGTTGGGATCGACACGGCGCGAACTTTGAACGGTTGCCCGAGCAACTCGGCAAGCTCGACCAGGGAGTGACCGCGCTGGTGGAAGACTTGCACGCGCGCGGACTCGATCAGGATGTCAGCGTCATTGCCTGGGGCGAATTCGGTCGCACGCCACGCATCAATCCGGGCGGAGGCCGCGACCATTGGCCGCAAGCGTCGTGTGCGTTGCTCGCCGGCGGTGGCATGCGAATGGGGCAGGTGATCGGCTCGACCAATCGTCTGGGAGAAGTCCCACAAGATCGGCCGATCCATTATCAAGATGTTTTCGCGACGCTCTACCGACAACTCGGCATCGACGTGAACACCGCGACCATCACCGATCCCAACGGCCGCCCGCAGTACCTCCTCGATCGCCGCGAACCGATTCGCGAACTGGTGTAAGACTTGGGGGGAGAGATTGATTGGCGTCCGGAGGAAG